>CAMZFW010000199.1 GCA_947306225.1 uncultured Bacteroidales bacterium | reverse complement strand
AGAAGTCTTGTCATGCGACCGATGGATAGACCAGATAATTGCAGGACGATCCAACTGCACGTTCTATTCCGTCTTGACTGACCAATTCAATTATCCGTTCCCTAGCGATAAGGATTTAGTCGACAATGCCTATACCTACTCCATTACGGAAACAACGCTCGACGGAAAGTCCTGCTATATGGTAGACATTCTCCAAAAGATGGATGAGGAACTTGGCGGTATATCCGGCATCAAATGCATACGCTACGAAGTGGAGCTGTGGATTGACAAGAAGGACTACCTGCCGATGCAGTACTCCATCGCTTACGACATAGTAGATGGGCAAGACACTATGTATCAGTACGACCAGTACAAACTGCTGACCTTCGACACAGTGTTTGACGAGTCGCGCCTAACCATGGAGTCCATCCCAGCCAAGGTGAAACTGAAAGACTATGTGCCGTACACACCACCTGAGCCCCTCGTCGAGGGGACGCCAGCGCCTGACTGGTCGCTGCCCACTCTCGCGGGCGACACTGTGCGCCTTGCTGACCTGCGGGGCAAAATAGTACTGATTGACTTTTTCTACAAGTCGTGTATCCCCTGCTGCGCTGCCCTACCAGCTTTGCAAAACCTACACAAGAAATACAAAGATCGCGGTTTCGTGATGATTGGCATCGACCCCTACGACAACACCAAGAAGGACGAGATGGCCGACTTCCTCGCCAAGCGTGACATTACCTACACGGTGCTTTTCTCAGACCGTGGACTACCTGAGGCCTACCATGTAAGCAGCTACCCGACCCTCTTCTTCATTAATCGCAAAGGCAAGATTGTAAAGGTCATAACAGGCTTCTCGAAAACGATGGAAGACGAGATTGAAAAACAACTGCTGAAGATGTTGTAAAAACCGAAGTTACCATAAACTACAATTGGCTGGTCCGAATATCTTAGTCCTTGTGGGCAATAAAAAGCGTGGCATAGCGTTATTTGAAGTGATTACTTTCAATGAGCTATGATATGAATAAAAACAAGAATGAAAGAGGTAATTCAAAATCGTTTTACAGAACGTTCGTTCTCATCTATACTGTGCTCAACGTCGTTGCATTCTTTATTATGTTGTTGACAACTAGATGGAGTATAATGACGGATGATGCGACCGATGGCATTAGTGCAGGTATTTTCTTCATGGTCTGTGGCATTGCTGCTACTTTGATATGCGGCATCTGCCCAGCGTTAGTGCTACACATGAGAGGGAAACGTGGCTGGTTGTACGCTTCGCCGTCTGCATTGCTACTTATTGGTGTAGTGTGCGCAGTGCTTTGGAGGCTCACAGAGTCGAATGTTTACTCTTGGGTTGTTTTTATATGCACCCTCCCCGCTGCCCCAGCATACAACTGTTTTGTATTCACTGGCTCACCATTCATCGGTTTTATGGAACATGGATTAGTTGCTATCTCACCTCTCCTTTATGCTATAGTCATATACTTTGCCTACCAGTTATCGTACAAACGCGCTTTGCGGACAAAACAAACTTAGATTTTTAGCATGAGTATCTAGCCGAGACCATACTTTCGTTATGTTTATCAGTGCAAGTATGAGAGAGGAATAGCCCGCGTGGGCTATTCCTCTTTCAGCAATTCGTCGATTTCCTCGCTGAGGTTGGAGTAGTGTTTCTTCAGACGTCGGGCGACAAGCAGGCCGGCAAGCAGGCCGGCAATTCCTCCGGCTAGCTTGGAGGATAACATGTCGGGGTTGTTTTTGTAGAAATAGATAAAAAGGAGTACTGTGAGCACACCGCTAATCAAATAGATGATGGCTTTGTGGCGTTTGGGTGTGGTGGTACTCCGCTTAACACTTTCACGCAAAGATAGCAGCCCGGATTTTGAATACATGTCGGGTCGCCGCATTCCTCGAGAGACAATAAGGCTGTATATGGTTATGGAAATCATCAGCAAATCGAATAATATAATCAGCCACCATGGCAATAAGTTGTAATAGAAGTACCGCGGGGTGATGACAACAACGAAAATGATGATAAAAATTGAACATACCAGTTTTAGACGGTACAAGCCTGTGACGTGGCGGCGCACCGAGCGACGCCATACGTCGGTATTAAAGGTGCTGTGTTGCTGTATATCGTGCTGCAGGTCGCGAAGATCCTGTTGCAGCTCGTTTTTGAGGTCTTGATTTTGGTCCATTGTCTGTAGTTTTTTAATCGGTTATTGTTTTGAGTTTTTCGCGGATTCGCACTAGGCGCACGCTGACGTTTTCGACGGTGATGCCTAGGATGGCGGCAATCTCGTCGTAGGGCAAGTCTTCGAGCCAGAGCAGTATCAACGCGCGGTCGAAGGGATGGAGCTTGGCTATGCGTTTGTGCAGGCGTGAAGCTGCCGGGCAGCGGTCTTCCTCGGCGTAGAAATCCATGTCCATCTGCAAGGGGGAGGTGTCGGGGCGACGACGGTGCTTGTTGTTTTGGTTGATGCAGGTGTTCAACGCCACACGGTAGACCCAGGTCCGCTCCTCGCTCCGCCCCTCGAAACTGGCAAAGCCCTGCCAAAGGCGGATGAGCGTCTCCTGAAACAGGTCGTCCGCCAGCTGCCGCTCATCGGCAAAGAGGTAGCAGACGGAATAGATGGTCTGCCGTTGTCGCTCCACCATCTGCTCAAAGTCGGCTTCAAGTTGTTTGTTCTTGTTCATCTGTTACATGTTTTGATGATTTACCATGCCCATTAGACACCAAAACATCGAAAAAACTACAGTCCTATCAAAAAAAATGCCCACACAGAAGGTGGGCTTGGTGTGATTCCGCTGCGATTCGAACGCAGGACCTACTGCTTAGAAGGCAGTTGCTCTA
>CAMZFW010000198.1 GCA_947306225.1 uncultured Bacteroidales bacterium | reverse complement strand
GTCCCCTCTTGAGAGGGGTACCGCGAAGCGGGGGGGTATGTCCTCTCAATTCTCAATTGACAATAATCAGAATGCGGAAGCCAATTCTCAATTCTCAATTCTCAATTCTCAATTCTCTCGTCCCTTTATCATGGTGGAATACTGCCACGCCATGGGCAACAGCCTTGGCGGTCTGAAAAACTACTGGGACACCATCAACAAATATCCCCAGTTGCAAGGCGGCTTTATCTGGGACTGGGTGGACCAGAGCTTTGTGATGAACGGCAGACAGATACAGTATACTTTCGACTACGAGAAGGATTCGGCATGGTATGCCGTGGGAGGCGACTTAGGGAGCCTGCCAGGAGTGCAGGACGACGATGCCTTCTGTGCCAACGGTATTGTCTCTAGCGACCGCCGACCCCACGCCCACGCCAACGAGGTGCAGCAGGTGTACCAAAACCTCAATGTCACCCAGCACACCGATGCCCGGGGCAATGAGTACTTTGTGCTACACAACGATTTCAACTTCCGCGATGCCTACGAGTTCATCTGCCACTACAAGATATACTCCTCCCTGCGCGACAGCCTCTATAGCGACACACTGCACCCTCACCTGCCCGCTGGCGAGAGCTGCCGCCTGAACCTGCGTATGCCCGAGATAGAGCCTTTGGGAGGAGAACGATTCTTTATCCGTTTTAACTTCGTGGGCGACAGCTACGAGGTGGACGACCCTTACGACTACGGCACTTCGTGGACACTGCACGAGAACAGCCACGACGAATTCGAGATGACCGGCATCGACTCTCCCACCGACAGCATCCCGCTGCCCTCCTCCACCCCCAAAATGTTCCGCTGCCACCACGACAAACAGAGCAACACTGTCACCATAGTCTCCTCTCCCCAGATTTTCTCTATGACCATAGATGCCAACACCGGCTATATCACCCAATATTCCTACCACGGACAGGAACTGCTGCAACGCCCGCTGCGTTGGAACTTCTGGCGTCCGCCGACGCTCAACGACATGGTAGACTCCTACGGCGCACGGGCATGGGAAGGGCTGGACGGCCTCACCGCCTCGCCCATCAGCTGCACCGCTCAATACATCGGTGAACCCGACCGTATGGCAGAGGTGAACCTACTACTCGAACTGACCAGCCCCGAAGGACGCACCATGACCATGCGCGAGATTGTGGAGGTGGATGTCGAAGGCAAGATGCAGCTCAGCTATGCCCTGCATCCCCGTGGCAACTACCGCACCCTGCCCAAACTGGGCATACAGTTGGGGCTGGACAGCAGCTGCCAGCAAGTGCAGTGGTGGGGCAACTATTACGAGACCTACCCCGACCGCAACGAGGCCAGCTGGATAGGGCACCACACTGCCACCCCTCGCGAAATATGTGGCGAACTGCATGTGGTTCCGCAGGAAAGCGGCAACCGCACCACTTATTGGACCAGCTTCGCCCTCGGCGACAAACGCCTTAGTTTCTGCACCGCCGACGAGCGTCCTATCAACTTCGGCATCCGACAATATGACGACAGCGTGTTGACCGCCGCCCGACGCATCAATAATCTCTATAAGACCGACCACTATGTCGTCAACGTCGATGCCCGACAGGCAGGCCTCGGTACCGCCACCTGCGGCCCCGGAGTAAGAAAACGGTACAGGATTGATGGTGACAGTGTGCAAAGGTTCCGACTGGTATTGGTGCCTTCCGGACAAGGCGACGACATCAACCTGTGGCACTACTGCGGCTACTATTTCGACACCCCACAGGCACTGCTACAACCCATTCCCGACAAACGGCTCAACCTGGTCAAAGAGATAAAAGTACACACATATGGCGATGCCACACAGCCTGCCGACCATCCCAGCTTCCAATATTGTAAAGACTATCCTCGGGTGCTGCACGACAGTCATCTCGGCATTGCAGGCAACTACGGTGAAGGCTGGACGGGCTTCAGCGGACGCGACAGCGTAGACCTGACCGTGGAACTTGCCCAGGCCGCCACATTAGAACAGGTGACAATCGGCTTCTGCCTCAGTGCCAACGACTGGGTGCTGGGACCCGACAGCGTGGAGGTGCAGTGGTCGCGCAACGGCCGCACCTATTCGCCGTGGCAACCACTAAGAATCACACGTCCCATTGCTGACACTAAGAAGGACAGCCGCCGAGTGGCGATGCGACGTTTCTTTGCTCCACGACAAAGCCTCTTCCATCCCGCCGAAGCCACCAAAGTGCGATACCTCCGCTTCCGCATCCACTGCCAACGGGCACTGCCCGCATGGCATGTGGGAGCCGGACAGCCCGCATGGCTGATGATAGACGAAATCGACGTCAAATAATTAATAATTAAAAATTCTCAATTTTCAATTCTCAATTCAAATGACCCTTCTGCTCATATTCCTTCTGGGTGCCATGACCATCTCGTTCGTCTGCTCGATACTGGAGGCGACGCTCATGTCCACACCCCTGTCGTATGTCAACATGCGCGAAGACGAAGGATACAAACCCGCCACTCGTTTCAAACGCTATAAGACCGACAACGCGCGTCCCATTGCGGCGATATTGTCGCTCAACACCATTGCTAACACCATCGGTGCGGCAGGCGTGGGTGCCCAAGCCACCCAGCTGTTCGGCAGCCAGTGGTTCGGTCTGGTATCCGCCATCACCACCATCCTGATACTGGTGTTCGCCGAGATAATACCCAAGACCATCGGCACCCGCCACTGGAAGAAGCTCATGCGCTTCACCACCGACACCCTGCGCTACCGGCTGGAAAGCTGCAAGGTGAACGGCACCGTGTGCTATCTGACCACCGTGTGGGTGGCCGATCCCGCCCGGCAGATCAAAAAAGCCATTTCCCCCTGGCA
>CAMZFW010000197.1 GCA_947306225.1 uncultured Bacteroidales bacterium | reverse complement strand
AGCTGCATCGACTTCTCGTCGCGCACCGTACCCTCGATGGTGTACAGCAGCGGAGGCAGCTCGAACTTGAAGAGGTTCAGGTTGGGCAGCGGTATCTTCTTACCTTTCTTGTCGGTATTCTTGTTAAGGGGGTCTTCGAACGGGCGGTTCGATGAGAAGTAACCACGCTCCAACATGGGGTTGTCGTCGCTTTCGGGATAGTAGATAATCGACATTTCGTCGTACGACGAGTTGATAGGCACGCCTAGGTTCTGCGGACGTGAGGGGACGCGCTTGCCAATCTTAGTTTTGAAGATATCGTAGCCACCGATGCCGGGCAGGCCGTTGGAGGAGAAATAGAGTGTCGAGTCGCCACGCAGGATGGGGAACGCCTCACGACCGGGGGTGTTGACTATGGGACCCATGTTGACGGGCTTGCCAAAATCATCGGCCAACGAGGCACGCTGTGTCTTCCACAGGTCGTAGTCGCCCTCTCCACCCGGCATATCGGAGCAGAAGTAAAGCGTCAACCCGTCGCTGGTGATGGCGGGATAGAGGTAGTTGTAGGTGGTGTCGCCCAAGTTGATGCGCACAGGTTCGTGCCACTCGCCGGGAGCCACTTCCTCTTCCTCCTTCTCGTCTTTGCTGCCTTTCTTGCTATCCTTCTTGGTAGTCTTCTTGGCGGCTTTCTTTTTCTTGTCGGCAGCAGCCTGCTTCACCGAGGTGAAGATGGCGCAACCACGTGTTTCTCCCTCGACCACTTCGCATCGGGTGAAGTAGATGGTCATACCGTCGGGCGAGAAACAGGCCTCACCTTCGTTGCTTAGAGTATTGATTTTTTGACTATTGTCGAACGACTCAGGGTCGTCGGTCCAACGCTCGTTGCGGTCTTTGTACACCTTGTACAGCGACGAGAAGTTCTGACCCGTCCAGAGGTCAACGTCCTTATTGTCGTCCATACCATAGCGGCTGGAGGTGAACACCAGCGTATTGGTGTCAGTGCCCATGAAATGGGGTGCCCAATCGTTATACTCCGTGCTCCAGTCCACCAACTTGGTGATAACGTGTCGACTGCGGTCAGCAGCCCAACGGGTCACCTCAATCAGCGACTTCTTGCGGCTGGTACCCAGCTTGTCGCCCGGCACCAACTCCAAATACTTGTCATAGTAGCCGTCTGCCTCGTCGAATTTACCGTTGAAGCGGCACATCTCAGCCATGTAGAAGTACAGCTTGGGCTCCACGTTGTAGTAGCCCCCCTGAATGAGGCGCAAGTAGGTATGCTCCGCCTTGGGGTAATTATACATCAGACGGTAGCACTCGCCAATCTGGAAATAGATACGGTTCTTCTCAGCCTTGTTGCTCGACACCCGTTCGTAGGCCTTCTGGTAGCTTTCGAGGGCAAGGATGTACTGCTTGTTCTTGAACTGCTCATCCGCCTTCGAGGCGACACTGTTCTGTGCCATCGCCGAACTGCCCAAAATCAGGGCCACAACCATGAGGGCGAAACCTTTTTTTATCATTTTCATATATAAATTTTTATTTTACTCAATAACGCAATTATAACCATATTAGTATATTGCGGGGCAAAACATGCCTCTCGCAACACACTAAATTAATGTGCTAAATTACACATTTTTTCTGACATACAGAGAAAATTAAAAATTAAAAATTAAAAATTACCACTCACTATCCCCCAATTAGGGATAAATCAGATACCGGCTGCGGACGGTCTTGAAATGCTCTAGACCCGGCTGCCACGAGGCTCTGATTTCCTCTTCCGACACACCGCGCTCCAGCTGTCGTCGGAGGTCGGCGGTGCCTGCCAGTTTCTCAAAAAAGTTGCTTTTCTGGAAGAATTTGCCTTGGGGCACACGCCTGTACATCTCCATCAGGTAGCGGAGGTCTATGCAGCCATTGTCGGGCGTGATTTGGCGGAGGTTGAGCGTGTCGGAGGCATAGGTGACTATCTCAAAAGGATAGGGAGTGCCGCGACCCACACCACAGTTGGTGCCCTCAAAGAGGCAAAGGCTGGGATAGAGCGCTATGGCATGGGCATTGCGCAGGTTGGGCGACGGTGGCACAGGTAGTTCATAGCCGACGCTGTCGCGCCGGTAGCCTTGCATGGGGACGACGGTGAGGTTGCATTCCCTGCCGCCTGCCAACCAGTGCTCACCGTTTATCATACAGGCATATTCGCCTATGGTCATGCCATAGACGATAGGCACGGGGTGCATCCCCACAAAGGAACGAAACTTTGCCGTGTCCAACACAGGGCCGTCAATGTAATGCCCGTTGGGGTTCGGACGGTCGAGTACGATGAGCGGAATGCTACGCTCTGCGCAAGCCTCCATAACGTAATGCAGCGTAGAGAGATAAGTATAGAAACGGCAACCCACATCCTGTAAGTCGAAGATGACCACATTCACGTCCGCGAGTTGTTCCTGCGTGGGCTTCTTGTTTTTGCCGTAGAGCGAGATGATGGGGAGGCCGGTCTCTGGGTCGACGCTGTTGTCCACATGTGCACCCGCCTCCGCCGTGCCGCGGAAACCATGTTCGGGACAAAAGATTTTGACCACGTTGACCTCTCGCCGGAGAAGAGTGTCGACCAGATGTGTCGTACCCACCACCGAGGTTTGGTTTGCCACAACAGCAACACTATTGCCATCGCTAACCATCCCGGCAAAGTTGCACACCTGAAGGTCGAGGTGACGACGCATGCACAAGAGCAGTTCCTCAGCACCCACCTGCAAACGAGGGGCTGGAGTAGGTATGGTTTGTGCACGGCAAGAAACTAAAACTAAAAAGTATAAACTAAAAACTAAAAACCGTCGCATAGAATTGAAATTATATTGGATGTAAGTTAATTATAATGCGTCAGCCGTCCCCTCTTTAGAGGGGTGCCACGATAGT
>CAMZFW010000196.1 GCA_947306225.1 uncultured Bacteroidales bacterium | reverse complement strand
GCCAAGGCGGTCGAGCAGGCAGGTGCCGACAGCGTCTCGCTCATCAACACCCTGCTCGGCATGGCCATCGATGTGGAGCGTCAGCGTCCCTATCTGAGCACCATCACCGGCGGCCTTAGCGGTCCCTGTGTCAAGCCCGTGGCAGTGCGTATGGTGTGGCAGGTGGCGCACGCCGTGCAGATTCCCGTGGTGGGTTTGGGTGGCATCAGCACTGCTGCCGACGCCCTTGAGTTCCTTATGGCAGGTGCTAAAGCCGTCGAGGTAGGCACCGCCAACTTCCTCGACCCCACCGTCACGGTGAAAATCGTAGAAGGCCTAGAGGACTACTGCCAGCGTCACCACATCGCCGACATCAACGACATCATTGGCATTATATGATACTCATTGCCGACAGCGGTAGCACCAAGACCCATTGGTGCAGTGTAGATGATGGCGTTGTGAGCGAACTCGTCACGCAAGGGCTCAATCCCCGTCTCACCGACGATGAGTCCCTACTTACCGTCTTACGTCAAACAAGAGAGCAGTTCGGCAACCCCGACGCAGTTTTTTTCTACGGTGCTGGGTGTGGCACAAAAGAAATGCAGAAGAAAATGGAGTCGCTACTTTCTGTCATCTTTCCTCAGAGTGACTGTCACTGCGAGGGCGATTTGCTGGCTGCCTGTCGTGCCACATGTGGTTGCCGTCCCGGCATGGTGGGCATTCTAGGCACTGGCAGCAACCTCAGCTATTACGATGGCAGCGTGATAGCCCGTCAGCGCACCTCCACTGGCTACATCCTCGGCGACGAAGGCTCTGGCAACCATATCGGCAGGCGACTGCTCAAAGATTACCTCGAGGAACGTATGCCCACCCCTCTACGAGCCATGTTCCATGATAGTTATGGCATGACCCACAGCCAGCTCCTCGACTGCCTCTATTCCCAGCCCTACCCCAATCGCTTCCTTGCCTCGCTCACCCCCTTTGCCGCCCAACATCAGGACGACTCATACATCTCCACCCTTCTGCACGACTGCTTCAGTTCCTTCTTCGACCAATTGGACTATTTCAGTGACTATCGCAATACCCCCCTCAACCTAGTCGGTGGCATCGTCCGCACCTTCCTTCCCGCCATCCAGCAGGTGGCCGAAATACGTGGTGTCACCCTTGGTGTTTTACTGCCCGACCCGGTGCAAGGACTACTGCGCTATCATAATAAAGGCTGATTCCCACATTCAAGAAGATTCCCCCATTAACACATTCACGCAATCACACATTCAAAAAAGATTCCCCCATTCAAAAGACTTACACATTAACGCATTAACACATTAACGCATTCAAAAAAGATTCCCACATTAACGCATTCCCACATTCTTCAATATCTTCCAATGACCTTCTTTGCGGCCACCTTTGCGGACGATAACCCCCTTTGCCTGTAAGTATTCAATGTCGCGTTTGACCGTTCTTGCCACAACACCAGTCTTTAGTGACATTTCTGGGATTGTCACCAAAGGGTTTTCCTTGATTAAATCTAGTATTATGTTTTGACGTTCAGATAGTTCTTTGGGGACATCTTTGGGGACATCTTCGATTTCTGGTTCCTCGGAAGACGCATAGATTGTAGTTTGGAATTGAGTCGGTGTCGATTTGAACATAGGCTTCAGTTCGTCTTTGTATCCATTCAGTGCCTTTGTCTCATTGCATATGCGGGTAAGGCCGCTGCCTCGCTTCTCCATATAGTCCAACTGAGCCATTACATTGGCAAGTATGGGATTACGACGCTCGGAGGACACATCTGCAATATCCAGATTCTGTATCAGCATGCCGTTATACATACCGCCAGGCGAGGTAACAACAAGACGGTCATCATAAATATCTAAATGCACTTCACCGCCCATCACGGTATAGTCTCTATGGATGAAGTGGTTGACCATCGCCTCTAGCACTGCGCGTTCTGCATATTCAGGTTTGTTCTTTCGTCCGTCGGGTAGTTTTTCCCAGCCTCGTTTGGTGTTAGACTTCACAAAGTTCATGGCTTCTCGTAGCAACATCAACACATTGCCTGTAAACTCTGCATCATTGATAGCATCTCCCTTCTCCTTGCCATCCCATCGTGTACAGTACAAACGCGATTGCGACAATGGGCTGTCATCGGCAAACAAGGCACCTGCGTTAGTGAGATTTCCTGTGCTTGACACAAGACCGAACGACAACAAGTACTTCTTATCCCACTCTTGATTTGTGCGCTTTTTGAATGTGTTTGTCAATATCGTGAAAGAATAGTCCTCAGCTTTATAATCCGTATGCAGAGAGTCGTATGTTCTGTTTGTTCCTTTCAGTACCAAACGCATCATTTGTTCTGCTGATGCAGGCATACTTTCGTCTCCAACTCGGACAAAAGCCACCCGCTGACCATCACCGACATAATAATAGGGGGTGTAACTACCGGTTTTGACTTTCAATTGTAATATGTGTAGTTTGTCGGCTATTATATGCGGTATCATTTCCACCTCAGGTAGTGGATCCATATAATCGCGAATTCTACTGCTGATGGCCTCACAAACATGTTGCACATCATCAAGTCCTTGAACATTGCCGCCATTATCCACTCCAAAGAATAGCGAACCACCCGAACCGTTGGCAAATGCGCTCACGCTTTTGAGCCAACTTTTGGGTTTCTTTTCCTCGAGTGTGACTTTATAGTCGTATGCTGTACATTCAGCTATTAGAGTCTCTAATTCCATCGATTGATTTCTATTACATTCACGCATTCAAGCAATCACGCATTCAAAAGATTTACACATTCAAACAATCTCTATTTCGGGTGCAAAGATACGGTTTTTATTTTAGTTACACATTCAATTAATTTTCTCGCTCTTATGCAATATTTGACTGATTTTTCAACAGCATCGAAGATGCTGAATCT
>CAMZFW010000195.1 GCA_947306225.1 uncultured Bacteroidales bacterium | reverse complement strand
ACAGCAGTCGTCGATAACGGTAGGCAGCATCAAAGCCTACGTTGATATTGCTGTTTCCTCGAAAAGCATTGTCGTTATATACGTAAGTGGCAGGCTCGAGGACTTTCTCCAGTAGAGTCGCCGCCCCAGTCAGCCCAATCTGTAAGCTGCTGTTACGGTATTCCAAATGTCCGCCGATAAGATGTTCCCCCAGTTGGTTTCGCTTCTTTATCTCGGTCTCTGTACGGTGGTAGCCCGAATTGTAGAGACTCTGCACCGTGTCCTCCTTTGCCTTTCGTGGCAGTGTCGCGTCGCGGTCGACGTATGAGTATGCCAATGCCAGGCTCCAATGCTGCGACAGGGCAACGGTCGCCGCCGCCCCTCTCAGGTAGCCGTATTCCGTGAAAGCACCGCTGGGTCTGATGCCTTGCGTGTTGCGGTAGATGCTCGTCTCCCAAGCCGCCCTAGGCCCAAACCCCGACCACAGCGTCAGCCCCTGCCCGAATTGGGCGTGGTATTGCCCTACCACCACCCTTTTCAAATAAAGGTGCTGGCCGCTTCTCGCATACCGTCCGACATCGTTAATCATCAAGCTGTAGCCGTAGAAATCAAACCCCTGTCGTTGGCTCCCAGCAAAGAAAGCCTCGCCTGGGTCTTTGTCGCCCGACAGTTGCAGCTGTACCCGATCTTTGTACTTGAAATAGTATCGCCACATCATCCGTAGGTTGTCGCCCGCATATATGCTGTCGCGATAGCCTCGCGCCTGCTCCACAGTGCCTCCCACTCCCATCACCAGATTGCTGTGTCCATGTGCCAACATCTCCTTCAAGGTGACACGTTGGGATGTCTCTATAGGCTCGAACGTCACCAGTGGCCGTAGCAATTCCACCGTCATGCTATCGAACCCATTGATAGTATACAACTCCTCTGCACTGAGCAGCGGGCCGTATAGCACCACATAAGCCTTCAGCCGCTCTCGTTGTAGGTCGTTCACAAAGGGGAAGTCGCTCAGCAGCACCACCGTATCGTTCACATTGGCAGGCTTGTCGCGGTAGGTCTCATACAGTTCCATCAACTCCTCCGCCGTCTCGTCCTCGCCCTCTTCCGACAGCAGTTCTAGATAGCTTCGCCATGCATACGGCATCAGCTCCTGTGCGTTGCCAGCTAAAGGTAGCAACATAAGCAGAGCAAATAATGTCAAAACAAGCCTCTTCATGGTATTCTCACTATTATCGGCAAGTGGTCGCTGTAGCCGCCTAGATACTGCATCCCCGTATAGGTACGAAAAGGCCGTTTGCCCATATATTTCGTGTCGTCAGTCAGCATAAAGTCGGGCGCAAACACCTCTGCCGTCAGTTCTCGGTTGGCAATCATCTGGTCGATGCACGACCAAGTGTCCTTATATTTGTAGCTGCCCTTGCCATCAGCCATCTTGCACATCAGGTTGTAGAATCCCACCGCGTTCTGGCATCCTCCCTCAAAGCCCAACCCCTTGCTGATGGCTTCCTCTTCGGGTGCTGAGTTGAAGTCGCCCATCGCCAGCACTAGTGCCGTGGGGTGCGCCTGCTGGATGCTGTCCATCAGGTCTAATAGCAGTTTGGCAATCTCCATCCGATGCCGTTCCGCCATAGCTCCATTCCGTTTCGAAGGCCAATGGTTCACAAACAGATAGCAGGTGTCGCCACCTCTTAGCACACCACCAACCATCAGGATGTCGCGCGTATAGAATCCCTCTGAGCTGTCTGAAACATCTATTCTCCGCGACTCAAACACCTCAAACACCTCTTTTCGATACAGCAGTGCGCAGTCAATCCCCCGCCTGTCGGGCGACTCATAGTGTACAAACTCATACCCATACCGACGTAACGGAGTGTAGCGGCACAAGTCCCGTAGCACACGGTCGTTCTCCACCTCCGCCAGCCCTACCACCACTGGCCATTGCATAGCGGCAACCATCTTGTATATCTTGTTGCGCTTGTCGGCATAGCGTTTGGCTGTCCAATGGTTCTTGCCCGCAGGCGTAAATTCCATGTCCTCTTTCAGCGTGTCGTGCTGCGTGTCAAAGTAGTTCTCCACATTCCAGAATGCCATCGTCCACCGCCCTTCATCCTGTGCACAAACATTAGTTGTGAACAAAAGAAGTCCAAGAACGGTGGCTATGAGCAATCGTTTCATTTCTGCATATAGTTGCGTATCCGTTCGGCCATCTCCATGGCTTCTTTTGGGTCATTCCCCATAAGGGCATGGATGAATTCGTGTCCGGGAAGGTTGGTGCGCACTATCACCTGATAGTTTCCTCTGCCCCATGGAAGATTGTCGGCATTGTTCCATGTGACGTTCACAATGCTGTCGTATGGCACACGGACACCCCCCATCACCAGAAACCCGTCATAAATGAGCAAAGGCACCTCGGCAGTCCACAGCGACTCCACAGGCTCGCCATATTGTGTTGTTATCTTCTGCCAGTAATCCTCCCGTCGCTTATCCAAGGACTGCTGCACCTGCGGTTCGATACGATGCTTATTCCATATCATCAGTATGAAGGGTAGGAGGGTAAGCAGTATTATCCCTATCGCTTCAAATGCTGTCATCTTGGGTTCCTGATGTTAAGAATACCCCGCACCAAGTTGTTATCCTGATGCGGGGCATTGGTATAGACAATCGGCTACGCCAGATTCATCGATTTCTTGATTTCTTCAATCTTTCCATCCAGCGCGGCGTTCACCTTGTCGAAGTCGGCCTTGCTCTCAAGGCAGCCCTTCACGCCAAAGTAGAACTTAATCTTAGGTTCTGTGCCGCTGGGGCGCACAGTCACCTTGTTGCCTTTGTCGGTGAAGTATTGCAGCACATTGCTGGTGGGCAGGTCGATGGTCTCTTTCTTGCCGGTCACGGTATCGATGCTCTCGTGCAGCTTGTAGTCCTTGATGCATACCACCTTCTCGCCGTCAATCTCCTTGGGCGGGTTCTCGCGGTAGTCTTTCATCATCTGCTG
>CAMZFW010000194.1 GCA_947306225.1 uncultured Bacteroidales bacterium | reverse complement strand
GCAAGGTGGATGGCAAACCTCAGGAGCAGCCCTACATCCGCAGCAACCTCAGCACACTGGCATTCTTCGCGCCCACCTTACGCACCGACCGCGACGGTACAATCACCTATTCCTTTACCGCACCCGACCTGCTCACCCAGTGGAACATCAAGGGCATCGCATGGACGCAGGACCTTGCCATCGGCACCTTGGAACGCACGTTGGTGACACAGAAACAGCTGATGATTCAGCCCAATATGCCCCGCTTCCTCCGTGAAGGCGACACCGCCACCCTACTCGCCAAAGTGATGAACCTCACCGACAGCGACCTCACGGTCACGGTGGACTTCTCTTTTGAAATTGAGAATGGAGAATTGAGAATGGAGAATTATCCGGGTGCGGCAGCCAATTCTCAATTTTCAATTTTTAATTCTCAATTAATTAAAGTTCCCGCCCGTGGCAGCGCGTCGGTCTCGTTCCCCGTCACCGTCCCTGTCGGAGGTACGGTGGCGACCTACAAGTTTGTGGCGAAGGCAACCAACCACAGCGACGGCGAACAAGGCCCCTTGCCGCTGCTCACCAACCGGCAGGCGGTCACGCAGTCGGTGTCGATGTATATGAATGGCAAAGGCAGCAAGCAATACACCATGAGCCTCCCCACCTCGACGACCGCGCAGCCCGTCAGCTTCACCGTCGAGTATACCGCCAATCCTATCTGGCTTGCCATCCAGTCACTACCCTATATGTCCGACTGCGCCAACCCCTCCAATATCTACCTTTTCAACAGCTACTATGTCAACACCATCGGCAAGACCATCGCCGACCAATACCCCGAGCTGAAGCACTGCGCCGACAACGCCACTGAGCAGGAGAGCCCCCTCTTCCGCAACAGCGACATCAAGCAGACCCTCCTCAGCGAAACACCCTGGCTCAGTGCCGGCACCAACGAGGTGGAACGGCTGAAACGCATAGCCAATTACTACGATGCCGATGTCCTAAAGCGGCAGACCGACGATGCTATCGCCAAGTTACAAAAGGCACAACGTGCCGACGGCAGCTGGTCGTGGATGCCCGAAGGACGCTACGGCAGCACCTACATTACGCAGTATATACTCAAAGGTTTCGGCAGTTTGAACGCTTTGAATGTCACCGGCGACACGCCGGCTCAATTAACCAAGCGGGCTTTGGCTTATGTGGACAAGGAGGCGTATAAGGATTACCTTGAGTGGATGGAATACCTCAAGAAACACCCCAACAGCCAATGCAAGCCCATTATGCTCGACTACCTCTACACCCGCAGCTATTATGTCGGGCGTTCCTTTGCAGGGAACACGAAACAGGCCTTCGACTACTACTATGGCAACGCCAAGCAACGCTACTCCGCCTACACCTCACTCTACGACCAAGCCCTGCTAGCCCTCGTTTTCCACCGCAATGGCGACACCAAACTGGCACGCGAGATGGTCACGCGCATCAAGCAGAAAGCCCTCTACAGCGACGAGATGGGCATGTACTGGCGCGACAACCGTGCGGGCTACTTCTACTACCAACGCCCTGTGGAAACACAGGCGCTGCTCATCGAGACCTTCCGCGAGGTGCTGCCCTCCGATACCCTCTCTGTGGCACAAATGCAGCAGTGGCTCCTCAAGCAGAAACAGACCACCCGCTGGAGCTCCGACATCGCCACCCTCCGTGCCATCCAGTCGCTGATGCCAGTGGAAGGTAAAAGCCATATACTAAAAACTAAAATGGAAGATGCCGTTGTGGTCAGAGGGAAGCATGTGACTGACACGCTGTGGGCACCTGTTGCGGATGGCTCTGCGGGCTACCTGCGCCACACCTATCGTAATGACAGCCTTGCGCGACTCTCAGGTTCTAATAGTGTTTCCGCAACCATTGTTCGTCCCAACAAGGGCATCTCGTGGGGTGCGCTCTACTACCAGTACACCGAGCAGATGGACAAAGTGCCCGCCTCCGAGACAGGTATCACTCTGCGTCGCGAGCTTTACCACATCAACCCCGACGAGAGCCTTACCGCCGTTGATGATGCCCACCCCCTGCACGTAGGCGACCGCTTTAGAATACGTCTGTTTGTCAACTGCGACCGCAATCTGGAATATGTCGAGATGAAGGCCTTCCGTGCCGCCTGCCTCGAGCCCGTCAGCACCGCCTCGGGCTGGGTATGGGGCAGCCCTCACTACTATGTGGCAGTCAACAACAGCCACGAGGCCATCTACATCGACCGCCTCGAGAAAGGCAAATACACCATCGATGCCGACTACTACGTCACCAACCCCGGCACCTTCACCCTTGCCCCCTCCGTGCTGCAATGCCTCTACGCCCCCGAATTCCGCGCCACCAGCTCCGGCCTGAGAATAATAGTGAAATAGAATAGAAATGATAGAAGGGATAGATTCGATAGATATATAGATTAATCTATCCATTCTATCAAATCTATCCAATCATCCCCTCTATCCAATCTAAAAAAACAAGCTCCTATGCAACAAGAAATAAACCACCACTACCTCCGCAAGCAGACCCGCTGGGAAAACCTCTGGTTCTACCAAAAGACAGTGACCCTCTACGACATGACAGTTGTCTTCTGCCGCCGCTTCCTGCCTGCCTACGGAGACCGCACTGTCGACCAGATGGTACAGGCCGCCCGCAGCGGCAAGCAGAACATCGTTGAGGGCTCCGCCGACGGCGTCACCTCCACCGAATTGGAGGCAAAGCTGCTGAACGTGGCGCGTGCCAGCATCAAGGAGTTGAAAGAAGACTATCTTGACTACCTCCGCAGCCACAAGCTCACGCTGTGGGACGACTCCCATCCCCGCTATACCGCCATGCAACACTTCTGCCAAAAGCATAACAAGGTGGAGGAGTACGAGCCATACTTTGAACGTTGGACCGAAGAAGAATTTGCAAACGCAGCGGTGACATTATGTTGCATGGTAGACACCATGATGCAGACCTATCAGAAGAAGAAAGAAAAGGAGTTCGTCACCGAAGGCGGCATCAAAGAGCGCATGACCGCCGCCCGCCTCGGCTACCGCTCCG
>CAMZFW010000193.1 GCA_947306225.1 uncultured Bacteroidales bacterium | reverse complement strand
GCCGGGGCGCAGGCGTATGTGCTCCATGTCTTCGAGGTGGACGATGCTCGCGTCGGTGTAGTCGGCGGAGTTGTTCATTGGCAGGATGTTATCTTCTTCTGTCGCCATAGTGTGTGGAAATTTTCAAACTGCAAAATTACGAAAAAAAACTGACATAATCATATTTTACTTCCTTCGAGTTTCCAACATCCCAATCAGGTCCGCCACCTCTCAAGTCGGGGCATCCTTGTCTCCACCCCTTGGCGGAACGAAGCCTGAGCAGTAATGCCCTACTGATTTCCTCACTTATCCTTTAGTTATACCTTATTTATACTTTATTTATACCTTATTTATACTATTCTAGAATAGTATAAATAAGGTATAAATAAAGTATAAATAAGGTATAAATATAGAATAACTGCAAAAGAAAGGGTAGGGGCGTGGGGTAGTGGCTAGTGAGGACGTAAAGAGGGTCGTTGTGAAAGGGTGGTGGGTTGGATTATTCTGTCTAATGGGTTTGCTAGGAGGCACTGGCTATATTGCGAGGTAGTGGTAATATGGAGTTGCCGATGGGGTGGCGGTGAGCAGCAAGCAGGGTGGGGGTGTATGTGACTTGATTTGGAGAAGATTGTGCGCTTGGGGCGGCGGCACCTTTCTCGATTTCCGAGTGCCGGAGGGCGGCGGGGGTGAGCCTTTTTGTGGCATTATAAAAAATTTATTTTATTGTATCAAAAAAAAGTTGTATCTTTGCAAATCCGACAAATGGGACAATGTTACTGTAATTATTAATCATATAAATCTAATATTATGGCATTTAAAGGACAAATCGTAATCGATACCGAGCACTGCAAGGGCTGTGGCGTATGCCTCGAAGCTTGCCCGATGCACTGCATCGAGTTATCGAAGAATGTAAACGGCAAGGGCTATAACTACACCCATGTCGTAAACGACAACTGCATCGGTTGCGCCAGCTGCGCAGTCGTGTGCCCCGACGGCGTCATCTCCGTCTACAAAGTCAAATGTTAAACAAGAAAAAAGAACAATAACATGGCAAAAGAACTCAAATTAATGAAGGGCAATGAGGCTATTGCCCGCGCTATGATTGCCAGCGGTACGGACGGCTACTTTGGCTATCCTATCACTCCGCAGTCGGAAGTTATGGAAACTCTTATGGCCGAGAAACCGTGGGAGACCACTGGTATGGTGGTGCTGCAGGCAGAGTCGGAGCTTGCCTCCATCAATATGGTCTACGGTGGCGCAGCTACTGGTAAGAAGGTTGCCACCTCGTCCTCTTCTCCCGGAATCTCGCTGATGTGCGAAGGCCTGACCTATCTGGCAGGTGCCGAAATTCCCTGTGTGGTGATGAACGCCATGCGTGGCGGTCCCGGACTGGGTACCATCCAGCCCGCCCAGAGCGACTATTTCCAGAGCACCAAGGGTGGCGGTCACGGCGACTACCAGTTGTATGTGATGGCTCCCGCCAGCGTGCAGGAGATGTACGACTTTGTGTTCGACGCTTGGGACATTGCTTTCAAATATCGTAACCCTGTTCTGATTCTCACCGACGGTGCTATCGGCCAGTGCATGGAGAAGTGCTACACGAGAGACTATGTGCCTCGTTGGACCGACGAGGAGCGCCGCGAGAAGGCTCCTTGGGGCACTTGGGGCAAACCCGCCAACCGTGAACGCAACATCATCACCTCGTTGGAACTCGAGTCGAGCCGTCAGGAGGTGTTCAACCAGAAGTTGCAGAAGAAGTATGCCCAGATGAAGGAAGAGGAGGTGCGCTATGAGATGCTGAATTGTGATGATGCCGACTATATCTTTGTTGCCTATGGCACATCGTCGCGTATCTGCATGAAGAGCATGGAGATTGCCCGCGCCAAGGGTCTGAAGGTCGGTCTGCTCCGTCCTATCACCCTGTATCCTTTCCCCTCCAAGCAGGTTGCCGAGCTGGCCAAGAAGGCCAAGGGTATGCTGTGCGTCGAGATGAGTGCCGGCCAGATGGTCGAGGATGTGAAGCTGGCTGCCAACTGCCAGATTCCTATTGAGCACTATGGCCGCTTCGGTGGTATCATCCCCACTCCCGAAGAGGTTCTCGAAGCTATGGAACAGAAAATCATCAAGTAACTTTTAAATCGAATTACAATGGCTAACGATATAGTAAAACCTGAGAATCTGGTTTACACCAAAACGAAAGTGCTTACCGACAACGTAATGCACTACTGCCCCGGCTGCGGCCACGGCACAGCACACCGCATCATCGCCGAGGTAATCGACGAGATGGGCATTCAAGATAAGACCGTCGGTGTCTCCCCCGTGGGATGCTCCGTCTTGGCCTATAACTATTTCGACGTGGACTTCCAGGAGGCTGCCCACGGCCGCGCTCCCGCAGTGGCAACCGCTATCAAGCGTCTGAACCCCGACACCTTCGTGTTCACCTATCAGGGCGACGGTGACTTGGCCGCTATCGGTACTGCTGAGACTATCCACGCCGCCAACCGTGGCGAGAACATCGTGATGGTGTTCATCAACAACGGTATCTACGGTATGACTGGCGGCCAGATGGCTCCTACCACGCTTGTGGGCATGAAGTCGGCCACCACGCCTTATGGCCGTCGTGTGGACCTGAACGGCTATCCCCTGCGTATCACCGAGCTGCTGGCCACCCTGCCCGGCACCTACTATGTGACCCGCCAGAGCGTCCATACGCCCGCCAACGTACGCAAGGCCAAGGCTGCTGTCCGCAAGGCTTTCGAAGTGCAGCGCGACAAGAAGGGCCTCGCCTTCGTGGAAATCGTCAGCAGCTGCAACAGCGGTTGGAAGATGACCCCCGTGCAGGCTAACAAGTGGATGGAAGAGAACATGTTCCCGAACTATCCGCTGGGCGACATCAAGGTGGACGGCAAGATTGCCGAAGGCATCGATGCCAACCGTCTGGTGGTTAGCGCACCTCTGACTGTTAAGCAATAAGATTAAACATTGTCGGACTGGTCAGACGAGTCAGACTGGTCAGACGGGTCCGACCTTAAAAACAATAGAAATCATGACAGAAGAAATAATCATCGCCGGTTTTGGTGGCCAGGGTGTCCTCTC
>CAMZFW010000192.1 GCA_947306225.1 uncultured Bacteroidales bacterium | reverse complement strand
CCTGAGTCGTTATTGTTTCCCGCGTATTCAATATGTTCAATATATATTTGTTTGCCCGGATTTGTTCCCCCTGTCGTAACCACATCGTAGTAATACCGAACCCAGTTGCCATAGGTATCGCGACTTTCGGCCAGCATCCACTTGGCTATGTTGCCATGTCCGTCTTTGAGGGTTGTCTCGTGGGCCGTGTTTAGTGTGCTGTCCGGATAGTGTCCGAAATAATGAGTTATGCCATTGCGATCTACAACCTCCCACCAATAGTTAGTTGTTGAGGTGTTGTGGCGAATGATGCTGTCGTGGGCATCACCTGTGCGGGCGTAGAATCTGACGCTGTCACCCAGTGAGGAACGTGTGGTTTGGTTGTTGGTGCGGTGCGGCATTGGTCGTGGACTCCCATTGCTATCCCGAGTAATCAATTGTTCACCGCTCAACAAGTATATCTCTGTCTCATAAATGGGGTTATACCGGGGTACGCCCCAACGGGTGTCAAGCATGATCGATGGAACGCTGAGTTCCCAACCAACACCCAGCCATCCATTTCCACCCGAACTGCTATAGTTCACTGACAGATTAGGTTGCATACCGGCTCGGCCTGCTGGAACCCGAATAGGATAATTCAGGTTGGCAGTGCCTTCGTTGTTAGCTTCGGGGGGCGTTATTAATGTCAGCCCGTCCATCGGGCTGACAGCTTCCAAATCGCTCATCGCCGTGGGCACAAAGGCTTGCGTCTCGGGCATCTCTGGTGCTTTGAGCAGTTCGTTGATGAAGTCGGTGAAGTGCGTCGTCAGCGATACGATTTCATGGTTGACGGTATCTACTTCCACTCTCTCAAGCCGCACCCATGCCAAAGTGGCAGTGTCATAATACGAGGTGTATATGTCGTCGGGTGTATAGCCTTCCGGCAACCGCTCAGGGTCGTAGGTCATCCGCAACTCCGCGTATGGCAGGAAGTGTTCGCCGCCGGGCAAAAGGCGGTAACCTGCTGTGGCGGCTGTCATGTTCATCATGCCCTGCGGCAGCGGCGGTAGTTCTTCGCTCACAAGAGAAGTGACCGAATAGTCTGCCTCACGCTGCACGGCTGCATCCACTGCCGCCAAGGTCAGGCCTTCCGTCTGCATTAAGAGGGCCTGGCCACGCTTGACATGTACCTTCACGTCGGGACGGCGAACCTCCGAAATAATGTTTGTTGTTTCTTCTATCGGTGCGGTCTCTTCGTGAATCGGAGATGACAATTCCACTGCCCGCTCTTGTTGCGGGTGACGGCATCCGGCAAGCATGACCAATGCCATACCACAGATGGCTATTCGATACATCATATTCGTCTTGTGCATAGCCTATGGTTTTGTTATTAGGTTATTAGTTGGTTTTGTTTGACCCCCGTTTTTTTTCGTTTACTTTACAATCAGTTTCATCGTTTGGCTCCCACTCTCCGTGGCAACGGTGGCATAATAGACACTGCCTGTTGGCAGCTCTCCCTCAAAGCGGTATCGTTCACGGCTGCCGGCTTGGAACGAGGCCATGACCATGCCGTGCACATTGTATATGGTCACCTGCACCTTCTCGGCACCTTCCACTTCAAGCGTGTAGTGCCCACTGGTGGGATTGGGATAGATTCGGGTGGTGAAATGGCTTCGTGTTCCTTCTGTCCCGGTGTCGGCGTGATGCCCCTGCGTGCCTTTTGCTCCGCTATTCTGCGCCAACTGCCAGAAAACACCACCCCGACCGAGGGTGAACAGACTGCTGTCTGTCGGAAATTCGACATCATTAAATACCACGCTGTCGCCTCCAAGCCTTTCTGGCAGGTATATGTAGTTGTCCACAAGAAGCACAAGGCTGTCGCCCGGCATCGCCATATTCCGTGTGTCGAACGTCAGCGAAAAGGACTGTCTTCCTTTCATGGTGGATTGAGTTTTCCAGTTGCGTCCAAGCACCTCCACGTCACCGTCCTGCTCAAAGGCCAAGGGTGCTTCGTTGTCGCCCGCAATCAGATAGGCTCCCTCTTCAAGGCTGTCTGCCTGTAGCGTCAGCACGGCTCCTCCCATCTCCGAGCGGCTCCGCAGCTGGTGCAGCCCCATGTCTGGGTCATTGCCCACGCCAGTCACGCGGTGGTGGTACATGCCGCTGTCGGCATAGTCCCAAACGCGCCTTCCCACGCCGTCAAGATAGCTTACTGGTCCGAGGGTGATACCGTAGCGCACCGCAAGGCAGCTCTGAATCTTGCGAAGTGTGGCATTGCCTAATCGTTCAGTATAGTACAGCACCTCCGCCACCTTCATCGTCCCCTCTCCTCCGATGGTCAGTCTGGCATAGGGTGCCGTGCTGTCTGGCGACGACTGCCGAAGGGTGTTGATGGCTGGGCTGGCATCAGTACTCTCCGCATAGCTGATAGACATGCTGTCCGACAAAATGCGCTCGGTGGTCAGTCCTCGTGTGGCACTATCGCCGAACGTCAGTTGCCATAGTGCCGTTTCCTCGTTGGTGTCAGGTCTGTACACTACTATCATGGTATAGTCCTTGGCGTAGGGCAGACTGTCGAAGACCATGCTGTCTCCTGTTATGTGCAGGGCAGGGTTATAGTTTATGACGGCATTACCGTTTATGCCGACTTGGCTTGGGTCGCATTGCCAGTGAAATGCTGGCATCGGTGATATGACAGTGCCGGTCTGCCCCATGGCTACACCACACCCAATGAACATACCGGTAATGAATGATATTTGCTTTATGCTTCTCATATTTGATTTATTATGTTTCTTTATCTATGTCAGTTGATAACGTTGTATTAAGTTGTACTTTTTACGATGCAAATATACAAATAAATCCCCAAATAAACTCTGGTACATGAAAAATAATTATTTATAACACAAATTCTCCAATGGGAATACATGTTCTTAATGGAAGAAGTACTACCAATAGCAAGGTGTCCATTATCTTTTTAGGGTGCAATAGTGAGAATAAGTCCTGCGGTCTTGTGAGTTGCAAGCTTATATCCCCACTCCCTCGTAAAAAAGGTTGAAAAAATAAGGTGGGTTCTATTTATTCACTTTTTGGTCATCCAAACAGGCAGAACCCATTAATCTGC
>CAMZFW010000191.1 GCA_947306225.1 uncultured Bacteroidales bacterium | reverse complement strand
TTCATCGCCGACCAGTGCGCCAAGGCGGGCGACATCACCACCCGCAAGATGTTCGACGACTACGCCATCTACTGCAACGGCAAGATATTCGGCCTCATTAGCGACAACGGCTTCTACGTCAAGCCCACTGAGGCGGGACGCCGGATGCTGCGCTCCGATGAGATGCGTCCTCCCTACGAGGGCGCCAAACCCTATTTCTATATCGAGGAGGTGGACGACCACGAATACTTGGCCGCTTTGGTCAAGGCCGCCTGCGCCGAACTCCCCGAACCGAAACCCAAAAACAAAACCAAGAAGAAATGCTGAAGAACTACCGCCTAGGATTTGACCTGTGGGGACTTATCCTGTTCTTGATAACAATGATTCCCACGTTTGTATGGATGGCCGTCCCACCGGAAGGGGATGTGCTGAGTGCCGAATCCGTCACACCCACCATCGACGCCATCAGTTTTATCCTCCAAGTCCTTTTTGTCGCCATACTGTGCTTTGTGGTGAGAAAGGATGGCAACCGCAAGCCCTCAGCCGCTATGACTGTCGCCATTGTAACAAGCGTCGTCCTCTACTTTGCAGGATGGCTGCTGTATTACCATACCGATAAGGCACCCATAGGCGTCATCCTCCTGCTGACTATCCCTCCCTGTCTGACGTTTATCCTTATCTCCATAGCACGGCGCAACATCCTGGCTCTCATCCCAGCCATAGGCTTCACCATTTGTCACATGATTTACGCAACGGCCAACTTCATCATAAGCTAAACCCCTCACAACGTCTGCGCCACCTTCTGGGCCACTGGACTGAAAGGCAGCATGTAGTACACCGACATCCCGTCACGGAAAAACTCAACCGCACCCCAGCGTTTCCAATAGTTGTGGGTCTTCAAGTGGTGCATCACGGGTATAAAGACAAAGTCGTACTCCTGCAAGTCAGGCCACAGCGACATAATCATGTCGTAATTCAGCCGTGTGCCACGATACGCCTCAGCCACGATAAACGAAAAAACGGCAATATACCGCAGCCCGTTCAGCCGAGCCAACAGCTCCGGCCTCTCAGAGCGGATAACCTCCGTCTCCTCCTCAACGCGGTAGTCGCTCATATTCAGCAGCCCTATCACCTCTCCTGCTGCATCCAGAGCCTTCACACTCTTGCTCCAGTTAAAATGTAGATGCGCCACCCACTCCTCCACCTCTTTAGGGTCGAAGCCATACTGGCGGGTCATCCAAGCCACCGTCAACTGCTCATCCTCGGAGCTCATCCGCTGCAATGTATATTCTATTGGCATTGTATCGTAAGGCTGTTGTATGAGAGCAGAATATTTGGGTGATAGGATAGCTTGGACTTGCGCAGCCCTTCCAACCCCATGTCCTCCTCACGGTTCATATACACATACTGTTCAGGCAGGTGAGCGGCAAACTGTTGGTTGATGATGTTGAACGCCCCGTCAATGCGGCGGTTGGCTTTCTCCACACACACGTCGAAAGTGTCGTGGGTCACAGGAGCGCCATAAGTAAAGGCCACCATCCGCCCATCAATGAAAATGCTGCCGCCTATGGCATCCAGCTGCTCCCAATGCGAGAAAACATTCTCCATAGCCCTTGCCTCAGCGTCGGCGCTGAGGTCATAACCTGTGTCGTGCCCATTCTCGTCCACCTCGCTACGCCACAACTTAGCCAGACGACGGCACTCGTCAAAGAGTGAGGGTTCCAACGGGCGGTAGCAGAAGTCGGGATAAATAGAAAGGAACTTGTTGACGTGGTTTCGCTTAGCCTTGAGACTGCCGCCTTTGAGCTCAGCCAATTCCCGTCGCAGATAGATGTAGTCATACTGGTTTCTCCGAGGCTCGACCGACACACGTCCGGGCAGTAAGGCCGACACCTGTGCTGCCGGTTCGTCCTCCACACCGATAATCATCAAGTCAGTACCTGCCTCCGCCGCATCGGCACATAGCAGCTCCACCAGCCGAGCCGAGAATGCCTTTGCCGAGCACACCATATAGGCACGCCTGCCCATCAAGTTAAAACGGAACACAACAGTTTCCTGGCACAGGCACACCTCGGTATTGAACCAGAACTGCCACCCAATAAGGTTGGCAAAGGTATAGTTGCAGTTTCGCCTGCCTGCGGCAAGCGTCACCGCCTGCACCGAAGCACGGTCGGCAACAGTCAGCGGGTGAAACGCCAATCTTCCTGTATCACATGGATTTGTCATATATCAGGCGTACAATTCAAGATTACAAAGATACGAAAAAAAACACAATCACCGTTGATAATTTGATAAGTTTATATGTTAAACGATTCGCACCGTATAAACGTGTCTACACATCAGCATTAGACATAAATCCTCTCCCAATTCATAAAACAATATTCACAATTCAGATTATTTTTGTATATTTGCCTGTTCAAACAACAAGGCACAATAGCCACAAGAATTTGAACAATTGGTCATTATCAATATTACGACAAATAGAAAACATAAAATATTTCAACAATGAAAAGAATTCTTATAGTTGGTGCCGGCGGACAGATTGGTTCCGAGCTGACCCGTAATCTGAGAGACATCTATGGTGACAACAATGTTGTGTGCAGCGACCTTCGTCCGCTGAAGGGCGACCCCTACGAGCGCGGCCCCGTGGAGCGTATCGACTCCACCCAAATCATGCAGATAGCCACTGCCGTGAAGCAGTACAACATCGACACCATCTATAATCTGGCAGCCATCCTCAGCGCCACTGCCGAACTCAACCCCATGCTGGGCTGGAATGTAGGCATCGGCTCGCTGGTCAACTGCCTTGAGGTGGCCCGCCTCTTCGGCTGCGCCGTCTTCACCCCCTCATCGATTGGTGCCTTTGGTCCCAGCACCCCCCACGACAACACCCCGCAGGACACCATCCAGCGTCCTAACACCATCTACGGTGTCACCAAGGTGACGGGCGAGTTGCTCTCCGACTATTACTTCACCCGCTTCGGCGTCGACACCCGCAGTGTCCGATTCCCCGGCCTCATTAGCCACATGACCCTCCCCGGCGGTGGCACCACCGACTATGCTGTCGAAATCTACTACGCTGCCGTCAAAGGCGAGAAATTCGTCTGCCC
>CAMZFW010000190.1 GCA_947306225.1 uncultured Bacteroidales bacterium | reverse complement strand
TACTCCGACTACTCCGACCACTCCAACCCCTCAACAGCAGAACCCGCCACCCCCATCCAATCAGAGCTACCCCCATTCACCCCACTAGACCCATTCACCCCATCCTATCATCCCACCCAACCACCTCAGGCTACCCCTAAAAGCAGCCGCCTACATCTCATTGCCTCTATTGGTGCCTCCACTTTGTCGGGCATCTCCCTCGGTGTAAACAAGAACATTGGCCTCAATAACATAACTGAACCAGAATCCATGCAGAACTACACCTCCATCACACCCACTCAGAACCTCTCCGCCAACCTAGGCGTGGCATATACCGTTGCCTCCAACAGCCGCAGCCATCTAGACGTGGGAATCTCTCTCAGCGGTTACGCGGGACAAGGCGACCTGCACATTCACGAAACAGGTTACACTTACGCTAATTGTGTTGACGGCAACAGCTACTGGATGTCATCTTACTCACTTGACGACATGGCGGCAACCATCCCCAGCAACACCGACTTACACTACACCTATAACACCTTCAGCCTCTATGCCGGTGTACCGCTTACCCTCAACATGCACGCTCGTGGCACCGACCGTATGGGCTGGCAACTCAGCCTCACCCCAGCCCACAGCCTCACCACCAGTCGCCACATAGGCAACCTTGCCACCTCCACCCTCAATCCGTGGAAACTTACCGTCGGCATAGGTATCGCTCTCCCCGAAAGTGTGGTCCGCCATATCAGCCTTACCGCCAACCTGCTGCCCACCTACACCTCTCACTCCCTCCATGAGTTCGGCATCGAAATAGGCATCTGATGATTAGTGGCCAGTGAACTGTGACCATTGAAACGAGCGCATTCGTGTCACTGGTCACAAAATAAATTCACTGTCATAAATCTTAATTCTTAGTTCTTATTACTTATTTTTTTCAGCATGTCCGATTTTCTTTGTATTTTTGCACTTTGAAAATTGATATAGACGAATATGAATATCCTACTTCTTGGTTCAGGCGGACGCGAACATGCTATGGCTTGCAAACTCGCTGACAGCCCTCAGTGTGAACATCTTTATGTTGCCCCTGGCAATGCAGGTACTGCCGCTATGGCAAACCATTACGGCCAGACCATTGTGCAAAACGTAGACATGCAACCCACCGATTTCCCCGCCATCCATTCGTGGGTTATCAAACATGATATAGACATGGTGGTGGTAGGCCCCGAGGCTCCTTTGGTGGCAGGCATCCGCGACTATTTTGCCGAGCAGCCGTCTCTGCGCAAGGTGATGGTCATCGGTCCCTCCAGAGAATGTGCCCAACTCGAGGGCAGCAAGGACTATGCCAAAGAGTTTATGCATCGCCACAATATACCTACCGCCGCATATCGTACCTTCACTGCCGACACCCTACAAGAGGGCATCGCCTTCCTACACACGCTGAAGGCCCCCTACGTGCTCAAAGCCGACGGCCTGGCCGCAGGCAAGGGTGTGCTGATACTCCCCACCCTCGAAGAAGCCGAACGCGAACTCACCGCCATGCTCAAAGATGCCAAGTTTGGTGAGGCATCAGCCAAAGTGGTTATCGAAGAATATCTCAGCGGCATCGAACTGAGCGTCTTTGTCCTCTCCGACGGCAAACACTACAAGATACTTCCCTCTGCCAAAGACTACAAGCGCATTGGTGAAGGCGACACTGGGTTGAACACTGGTGGCATGGGCTCTGTCAGCCCCGTGCATTTTGCCGACAAACATTTCATGAAAAAGGTCGAGGAACGTATCGTCATCCCCACCGTCAAAGGCCTTTTCCAAGAAGGCACACCCTACAAGGGCTTTATCTTCGTAGGACTGATGGCGGTCTCTAACCACATCACAGGCAAAATCGACCCCTATGTCATCGAATACAACGTCCGCATGGGCGACCCAGAAACCGAGAGCGTATTCCCCCGCATCAAGAGCGACATGGTAGACCTCCTGGAGCATGTATGGCGTGGCAACCTACAGCAGACCACCCTCGAAATCGACCCCCGCGAAGCTGCCTGCGTGATGGCTGTCGCCAACGGCTACCCCGAACACTACGAGAAAGGTAAGCCCATCCACGGCATCAACGCTGTGTCGGGAAGCCTTGTATTCCATGCCGGCACCCGCATGGACGACAAAGGCAACGTGCTCACCAACGGTGGTCGCGTGCTCTGTGTCACCACTTTGGCAACCAGTATGCCCGAAGCCCTGCTCAAGTCGTACCAAGAACTGGCTAAAATATCGTGGGACGGCATGTACTACCGCCGCGACATCGGCCAAGACCTCCTGAAACTGGAAGTCTCAAAGTGAAGTAGGAAGTAAGAACTAAGAGCTAAGAAGTAGACTATCATGTCAAAACTTCTTAGCTCTTAGTTCTTACTTCCTACTTCACTAGAAGCGTACGCTCACCCGCGCCATTGCGTTGATGCCGGGCTGCTGGTACCACCCCGCATAGTGGTAATACCCCTCCCAATAGCCATCGCCTGCCCAAGCTCCAATGCGGTAATGGTGGTCCAATAGGTTGTTCACCACCAGCTGTGCTTCAATCTCTTCACTTCCCTTCAGCTGCCAGGTGTAGCCCACCTTGAAGTTAAGCAGGAAATAGGCATTCTGACGGTAGCACTCGCGCGAAGTGTTGTCCAAATACTGGTCGCCCACATATTTGCCCGTCAGCTGCAACTTCAAGTTCTTCACCGGCTCAAAGGTGGCAATGGCGGCACCTATCACGTTGGGCGAATAGGCCAAATCGGTGTTACGGGTGTAGGTGGTCAGCACCGTGTCACCCTCTACAAAGTCGGTATAGGTGTAATCCACAATCTTGTTCATGCTCAACGTCAAGTTGGCATCCATGCGGAACCACTCGCAGAAGCGGTAGCCCGCCACCAGCTCCACACCCAGACGGTACGACTTGTCCACATTCTCCATCAGGCTGTAGCCGCTGCTGCTCAAGTCGCCGTTGGGAGTCAGCTGGTCCTTATATAGCATCGCGTACCCATTTGCCGAGAAGGCAAAACGGTTCCGATTCACCTGATAGCCCAACTCCACATCCAGCATCGCCTCGGCCTTCATCGTGCGGCCGTTCACAAAGGCATCCTTGATGTCGCTGCGCGTGGGCTCGCGATGCGAAACACC
>CAMZFW010000189.1 GCA_947306225.1 uncultured Bacteroidales bacterium | reverse complement strand
TGTGGAAGGAGCTGCCCGCGTGGGGACTTTACATCCGCCATGCCGACAATATCACCCTGCGCAACGTCACCCTGCGGCTGGGAGGCAACGACTACCGTCCTGCCATCGTGGCAGACGATGTGAACGAATTGACAATCGTAGGGGCGTACCCCTGTGTACGCCCTTGCGAGGAGAGGGCTTACACGGGGGTAAGCCCCTACGGTTGTCAATTAATAGCCAACAACTGCGGGAAGGTGAAGACCGACTCTAAGGCGATAAAGGTAAAGCGACAAAAGAGCAAGGGCAGCGCAAAGCCTGCCATGGATGCTTCGCAAACCTCGTCCGACATCATTCTGGCGCAGGACAACAGCACTCCCTGCTCGGAGGGGGCGACGCTGTATAAGGCATCGCTGTTCGGCTGCAAGAGCAACGGCACTACGCTAAACACCACCTCTATCCAACACGCCATCGACCATATCGCCAGCCAAGGGGGCGGCACGCTAGTCTTCGAGGTGGGTCGCTACCTCACGGGCAGCATCCACCTGCATCAAGGCGTGAACATACAACTGAACGAGGGAGCCATCCTAGTGGCATCGCCCAATATACACGACTACGACACCGCTGACGGCGCGCCGACGCTTATCATCGGCAGCCCAGACGGGCAGTCGCGCATCTGCGGGCTAGGCTTCGTCCAACCCTCCCGCCCTGATGTCAGTCTTTTCTCCTCGGACATGAAGGAGGCGTTTTGAAACTAACACGCCTGTTGTAGCTTTTCCTAACTGCATCTACGACAATCTTGTATAAAAAAAATTCAAGGGGCTGTAACAAAACAGCCCTTTTTTGCTACATATATGGCAAGAACAGCAGCTGATTTCTTAACTTATCTATTCATCTATTATTAACCAAACAAAACAATCTACAAAGATGAAAAAATCAATTCTTCTCATCGCTACCGCACTATTGCTTTGCGGCAAAGTACAAGCACAAGAGATGGCACTTGCCAGCACCACTCAAAACGAGATTACTCAATTCTCTATTTTAGAAACCCCAATGCCTGCCAGTGATTTCAGCACACACTACCAGTTTGGCGAGCAGCAGTATGCCTCGCCACGCACCGGCTGGGGAGTCGCCTGCATCATCTCAGGTGGTATTACAATGGTCAGCGGCTTGTCGGTGTGGCTGTTTGGCGACACCTTTAACAAAACCACCAACAATTTCCCCAGCGGTTTCGAGCCTGACCCTGATTTCCAACAGGCGGCGGGGACGGTAAGCAAAGGTATCAAGACTGCCGGCATCGTAGGCACTGTCATCGGTGCAGGACTTGTGACAACGGGCATCATACTGGTGTCGTCTGACGGTCGGTCGGGCAGCCGCCGCTCCTCTGGTCGTCACCGTCACCGCCGTTATTCAGAGAACCTGTTAGCTCCCGAGCCCTACAGCACTGGCTGGGCATTGAGCCTGAACGCAGGTCCCACGGGCGGGGGATTGGCCTTGACATTTTGAAAAACCTAAAAACCAGCAACCATGACTATTGATCAACATAAATCAATCATCTTATTTGTTGCCCTATTGGCAATGCTCACTGCCTGTACCAAAGAGAACGAAACGGGTGGTAACACACCCTCTACGCCCGAAGCACACGGCAGGCTGTACGACACCCGTTGGCAGACAACATACGACGACCACTCCATTATGGACGAAGGGTATTATCAAGACCACTACTATGTGTACCGTTGTACCGACGTAATCCACTTTACCAACAACAACAGCGGGACGAGGCATATAGACAAGGAGGTCTATGACCTGATAACGCAAGAGGCCACAGGCGAGCACGCCGACAGCACGATACGCTTCACCTACGTCTACAAGGGAGGCGATTCACAATATGGGCCCGGGGTGCTCTATTGGGAGAACGGCGACAGCAACATGTTCTATGTGCAGAACATAGGCGGAGAACGCATCTATGTGGAAGACCTCGAGCGGCCAGACTATAACCCTCCCTGTTTCTATTTAGTACAATAACAGTTACATTCACGTCGCCACACAATAAAAACAGTGTGGCGACGTTATCCAATTAAACATTTCAAGATATGAAAAAGACATTATTATTATGCACGGCACTTATTGTACTCACCGCAATGACTGCCTGCCGAAACAAAGACACCTTCGGCTATGACGAACTGATTGTCGGCAAATGGGAAGTGACGAGCTTCTATCATTGGAGCCACGACTTTACCGACGAGAGTTTGTCGGAGGAAGTGACTTACACACTGCCTGACAGCAATTATGTCGGCTATGACTCGACAGAGTTCAACACCGACGGAACCATGCGCTGGCATAGGAACGACCGTTACGTCGACCAAGGCCTGTTTGATGACCCTTATGTGCAAGCCAACTGGCATATCAGCGGCGACACACTATTTTTCGGGTATGAAGACCCGATGGTATTCACAATAAAGCAACTCAATAGCGAAAACCTTGTCATCGAGAACTACACGAATAACGGACATCCCGAGTACAGCCACCACCATCTGGAACAGATAAAACGCTACACATTCAAACGCGCACAATAGGGAAGATCACTCAATTAAGACAGACGATGAAGAGGATGATAGTATGCACGGCGATGCTCGTCATCGCCGCTTTGACCGCCTGCAAAAACGGACAACCGAATGAGAACGCGCCCAAAGGGTACCTCTCTGTCGCCGACTTTTCGTCGGATGACATTATCGTCATGGGTACCTATGACGAACTCCTCTCTAAAATGGGCGAGCCAAAAAGAAGTACAGACAGATTCACGATGTACAGAATGAATGACTCACTGATAAACATACCAGGGATACTCTATGATGGCATCAGTTATATCCGTCGGGGAGACAGCGTTCAGTTGGCTTTCGTGGATATCCGCAAGAGTGGGGTGAAGCTGACCTTGCAGACGGGTGGCGGGCAACCGTTGACGCTTGACAGCAACTCGCTGTGCGATGATTTCTATGCCTATATGGGCAAATATGTCTTCCTCGGCAATGACTTCAATAGTCTGCCTGACGAAGCGAAGACTTCGTTTGAATCGCACTACAGTACTGGGGATTGGGTTTATACGATAGGATTTGTGTGTGACACTATCGACAAGAAGCATGGCCTTCTTATCATGCCGGTATATACACTTCAGGACAAAAGGCTGTGGTATATCGATTTTTCCCCCGTCGACATGGGTGGTTTGTATAGAAAC
>CAMZFW010000188.1 GCA_947306225.1 uncultured Bacteroidales bacterium | reverse complement strand
TGGCAATACTTCACGGCGTTGTTCAGATAGCCCTTGGCGATAAGGCCGCTGGGGTGGCTGATGTCGCCCATGAGGATGGCGCCAATCTTGTCGGCAATCTCGCGCATGCGTGCCCAGTCCCAGTCACGGCTGTAGGCAGAACCACCACCGATGATGAGTTTCGGGTGATACTCGAGAGCCTTCTTCTCCATGTCTTCATAGTCTACAGTGCCGGTCTCTTCCTTCACCTGGTAGCCAACCACCTTGTAGTTGATGCCGCTGAAGTTAACGGGGCTGCCGTGCGACAGGTGACCACCGTGGTTGAGATCCATGCCCATGAAAGTGTCGCCGCTGTTGAGGCAGGCCAGGAACACGGCCATGTTGGCCTGTGCGCCGCTGTGAGGCTGTACGTTTGCCCAGCAGGCACCGTAGAGCTTCTTGGCACGCTCGATGGCGATGGTCTCGCTCTGGTCCACAATCTGGCAGCCGCCATAGTAACGTTTTCCGGGATAGCCCTCGGCATATTTGTTGGTCATGACGGAGCCCATGGCTTCCATCACCTGGTCGCTGACAAAGTTCTCAGAGGCAATCAGCTCGATGCCTTTGGTTTGACGTTCTCTCTCCTTCTGGATGAGGTCGAAAATAGCGGTATCTCTTTGCATAGAAATATATTTATAATTATACTATTATTTATTGATTTACGTGTACAACAAAACACCTCACACCTTATTGAGAAGTGAGGTGTTATAATTATTGGTTAAATTACATATCCCAAACGTGGGTGTGATGATCGTAGTCGCCAGTGCTACCACCAAGATGGAAGTGGGTTGCATGACCAAAGTTGCACACATCAAACACGTGACGATGCTGAATGGGACGCCCATCGAAACGAGGATCGGGATTAGGATTGAGGGGGCAGAGGGGGCAGGTAGGGTCGTCGCAGTACAGAGCTTCGCTACCGGGCTTGGGACCATAGCGGTGGATGCATACACCGTGATTGCCCACAGGAGTACCACACCAAGGACAGTTGAAAGTCACGTCCTTAGGACTGTCAATGTCATCCATGTCGGGAGTCACAACATAGGTGGGCTCGTTGATGCTGTCATAGTCGACATCCTCTTTGTTGCAAGAAGTGAGAGTTATTGCGCCAATAAATAGGGCAACTGCCACCAAACTTGACAAGAAAAATGTTTTTTTCTTCATTTTGTAAAAGATGTTTGTGTTTTTTGTTTCAATTAATTTCTCTGTAAGTTGTTATGGGAATGATGTTTGTATCAATGCCATATGCTTAACTTCATATCATTTCCATTATGCAAAAGTACACATTTTTTTTTACATACAAAATATTTCTGCTTATTTTTTTCAACAGAGTTATTAAACACCACTTTTTTTATCTGCCTGATTTAAGTCGTTTCAGTACTTGTATCGATGGCCAAGCAGGTTCATCTGGAAGCATAGTCCCACATTAGGATATTTGAAATCTTTCAGGCTTGCCTGAATAAAGAAGTGTTGGAACAGCAGGGCATCAATACCCAATTGAAATTCATTGCCAGTCCATTCCGCAATAGCCCTTGCTTGAGGGAAGAACGACGGACGGAAAGTCACTCCGCCCACAAGGCCGTTCCATTTGGCGTTGTAGTCGCGCGTATAATGTCGGTAGGCCAACGTCACCCCCAGCACATTGCCTCCAAGGTCGAAATGCTTGGTTGTGGCCAGATAGTAGTTTTGGAAATACAGTTGCACATTCTCGTTGTTGCTCGTTATCAACGAGGCAACGCTGCTTGCCGCGTCGTTGCATCCGATGGCAACAGCTGGCCAGTACTTTCCCTCCTGCAACGGGCGTATCTTGATAGAGGCATTTCGGTCTTTGCGGCGGTAGACAGGCTCTCCGTCCACCAAGTCCATGCGTTTTGTGCACATATAACTCAGTTCTATCCAGCTGTATGGCGTGATACTGAGGTAGTAGTCGTAGGTGTTGTACTTCTCACCGTTGTACGTAAAGCCAACGTCGGGAAGCATATTTTTATTTAAATAGTGTATGCCTATGCAAGCGTCGCCTTCGTGGCGCATCTCTGCCGACGGGACATGCAGCAGTCCCGAAATGCCCGTGTATTGCTGGGCCTTACCAGCCATGGGCAGCAGGATTAGTATCAATATGCTGTATAATACCTTTTTCATCTCGTTTTACTCTTTAGGTGTGATAATAAAGTCTGGCTCCATGGTATGGCTGCCCCAGTCTAGCAGGTCGCGACTGAACCATCCGTCGCGCATATTCTCCTCTGGGGCGGTGCGATACATGCGGTTGGTCCACTCGTGTCCCATAATGGTATAGGGCAGGTAGAAGTTTGACGCCGGACGGATGTTGACCATGCGCTGCTTGCGGTGGTAGGGTGGCAGCATCACCACTACACGGAATCCGCCGTCGAAAGCATCCTTGTTGTTCCAATTGGCATACAGCGACACCGATGAGTGCCGGAAATGGCGTATGGCCTCCGCCTCGCAGCCGAAGTCTTTATACAAATACGACCCAATCACGCCTCTCAACTGCGTGTTGCTGCCAGCGAGGTATATGTCGCCGCCGATAGTGCCGGCAAAACGCTGCATTGGGCTAAATCCCCAGCCATTTGAGGTGGAGAACAGACCGGTGAGCCCACCCTGTGCCTCGAAGGCGAACCAGCTGGTGACGGGCAGGAACAGTTTCAGGTCCACGCCGTAGCGCGACTCGGAGAAGAATCCCGCACTGGCCTTGCAGTACAACCCACCCAGCTTGAGCTCTTTGCTCACGTCCAGCAACCCAAAATAGAAAATGTTTCCCTTGTGGTTATAGTATTGGCTATAGTATGGGTTGTTATACTGGTCGATAATGTCTACATACATCTGTCCCGCCACCTGCCAGTGGTCGCCAAAGTTCCATTTGAACCCAGGTGTTAGACTGAGGTGTATGTCATATTGGCGGTTGTATGAGATGTCGCGAAAGGCGAAGTTTGCCCCCGAAAAAATGTCGACACTCATTTTGCGCTCCTGTGCCGCTGCCCTCCTTGGTGGGCATAGCAGCACCAGCATTAGCATCAGTGCCAGCAGGGGTGCGGTCGTGTGACGAGTGAGTTTGTTTTTCATACGAAAAGTATTATTATTGCATTTGCAAATTTACATAATTTCTATGACATGAATACAAAAATATGTAAATGGATAATATATAACACTAATTATTACTTATTTACTTTTTATTAATCTGTCATAATCTAGGATAATATATGCTTTTGACAACTACTAATTATTCATTTTTTGACGAACACGAATAGCACGAATAATAATTCGTTAGATTAGTGTA
>CAMZFW010000187.1 GCA_947306225.1 uncultured Bacteroidales bacterium | reverse complement strand
GCAGTGTTGCGCGTTAGCCGTCCCCTTTTTAAAGGGGTACCGCGAAGCGGGGGGGGATGTCAACCAGAAACAAAGCGACATCTTCAATCGATAATGTATCCACTTTATCAATCAGGAACAAGAATCGGGGATAGAAATTGGAAAAGTGTATAATAATCGGCAAATTGACATTGGTATCTTCGCTACCACGTTTTCTCGCCACGCCAAAGCTCAAGCAAGCTTGGCTTTGGTCGTTTGGCTTATCGAAAACGTTGGAAAAGTGTATAGAAAAGTATAAAATTGCATTGGAAAAGTGTATTTGTTTTGTGTTATTCTGTTAGAATTCTGTATCTTTGCATTGTTATACTATGTTGAATGGTATACGGATAACAACATACATACACAGCACATAACAATACTCAAAACGTAATGATTAGACGCAAGTACGACGAGCAAATACGCGATTTTCTAATTGGCGACAGCCGTTCCCTGCTGGTGACAGGTTCCAGACAGGTGGGGAAGACATTCCTTATCCGCAAGGTTGGCGAGGAGTGTTTCGACAATGTCGTGGAGATAAACTTCGTGGAGCAGCCTGAGGCCATAGAACTGTTCTCTGGGCAGAAAGGGGCAAAAGACCTGCTTCTGCGCCTGCTGAAACAGAGCGATATCTTCAGCCGATAATGGAAGAATATTTTGCCATGTGAAATAATTGTCGTATCTTTGCAAGCTGAAAATATTGCAAGAATTGCAAAAATATCAAATGGACAACTATGGAAATATAACCAGCCAGAGCCCCATTCCACTGCCACCAATACCTTCCTCCACCTCACGATCCTTCTTCGACTCCTCGGCGGTGACGGCTCAAAATAATGAGAAATACAAAAGGCAACTTCTATTTATTATTATCGAACACGAATTGCACGAATCTAACGAATTAATTTGTTGAATCTTCATGCAAGCATAAGAACGAATAAAACGAATTTATAGAAGCCCCCAAAATAGAAACATACCGATAAAAAAAACCTAAAACAATGAAAAAAGTAATATTCTTAGCTGTCTTAATTTTCACTTTTCAACTTTCCCTTTTCAATTCCCTGCACGCCCAAGGCTTCGAGTGGGTACGCACCTACACGGGGCAAGAGGTCACCTCCGGAGTGACAACAAACCATTTGGTGGGTTCGTGTGTCGACTCGGCGGGCAACCTCTACATCCTCGGCGAGTTCTCACCGTATGCCGAATTGTGCGGCGAAAGGCTCCTGCCCTCCTCGGTCATCACAACGCCGCTCAAGCATGGCATCGTCATTGCCAAGCTCTCCCCGTCGGGCGAGCTGCTGTGGCACAAGGCCATCTACAACGACAAAGACCACGACTATGCCCATGCCCTGCGTATGGTGGGCGATAGTGCCATCATGGTGATGGTGCGATTCTGCCTACCATTCGACAACGGCTATAGCCAGTATGAAAAAAAACTCTACTATCTCGACACCCTGCTGACGGGCAACGACGACTACCTGATGCCCACCGACAGCGTGGAAAGTCCGGTCTATACTGCCTTTATCACCTTCGATCTCGACGGGAATGCCGTCGAGCGGCACCTCCTCTGTGTGGGCTATACCGACACCAACGGCAATGCGCTGACCTGGCGTTCCACATTGGGGTCTGCCTATACCGACCAGCTGCGTGCAGAAGCCCTGTCGTGGGAAAGTTTCAATGTCGATAACGAGGGCAACATCTATGTCGTGCGCTATTCTAGCGATGCCGTTTACGGCCAGTATAATCATAGCACGAATGATTTCCCTTGGTGGCGGATTGACGAAGGCACCATTGGGGCATTGAAGATAGTGGTCGACGGCACGCACAATATCTATTACCCCATTCCTTATCCCACCTATATCGGGAACCAGCAGATTTTGAAGTTCTCACCCCATTTCGACAGTCTGATTGATGCCGTGTATGTGTTCGACTCGGCCTTGACATATATACCTGGAACTACCGAAATAACCACTTTTGACATAGACTCTCGAAACAACTTGTACATGACCTTGTACGGGCAATCTGTTCTGAACAGACTATATATTGCAAATTCTGATTCACTTATTTTAAATGATTTTAGTACACCTTCATGGGTGATAAAATACAACCAAGATTTACATGCGATAGGAATTGTTCAGTTGTCTCATGACGGGGATGGAGAACCACAAATAGCCATAAGTCGAACCCATATAGACAACAAAACAAATAAACTATTTGTTTCAGGACGAACATACTGGTTCCCAGATGTCACAGTTAACGATGTTCGTTATAAAGACTATTCTGTTAATATCCCTAATAAGTCAGGTTTTTGGCTTTGTCTAACAGATGAACTTGACCTTTCTTCTGTTGGAATACTTAGTCCTACCACAAGTGAAGGGAGAGTTGATGGCATCTCATATCTGGAAACAAGCAACAACCGGGTTTTCGCGCAAAGTAGTTTTGATGCTGAGGTGGCTTTTGCTGATACCATAATTCCCTCTCCTAATCAAGCAGGTCAGAACAATAGAGCTGTTTTAATATGGGACTATAACGGTCATGAAATAGGGCAAATTGAATTAGGACAACATTCTCCACAAAATGGTGCTACCAAAACGCATTCTGTAGATAGTGTTTTATATCTTACAGGAATTCTTCGAGAAGATGCAACGTTTGACACCATAACAACCCATAATCAGGGTTCTAGCCAAGTATATATTGCCAAATATATCAACCCTGAGTTTGCCCATCCTTACGTGCACCCGTCAGACAGGCAGGAGCAAACCATCGAATGGCAGCAAAATCTGACATTCTCGCTAACGGACAGCCCTGTGACGCTGACTGCCACCGCCACCAGCGGGCTGCCCGTGTCATACACCAGTAGCGACAGCACCATCGCCTACGTCCGAGGAGACACGCTGCACCTTGTGGCTGACGGCTACGCATGGCTCACCGCCACGCAGGAGGGCGACTACCAGTACTTCCCCGCCGAGCCTGTGCAAAAGCTCCTCACCGTGGGTGGCGTCGGCATCGCCACCGTCGGCGCGGACGGACAGGCCAAGGCATACCCCAACCCCACCAGCGGCAGGGTGACCCTCGACCTCGCCAAGATACCACCCGCACCCCCGCTGCCCTACCACAAGCCAGGCCCAAGCGACAGCAGAGACGTGGACATGGTGCTCTACACCAGCCCCGGTGCACCCTTCTCCCAATCTGAAACACATAACTTCCCCTACCACCAACGCTACAACATGAAGGTGAGCGGAAGCGCACTACAGTCGCACGACGGCGTGGTCACCGCCTGGCTCACCGACATGCAAGGCCGCCGCGAAGAGGTGGTGCTCACCCCCGCAGGGC
>CAMZFW010000186.1 GCA_947306225.1 uncultured Bacteroidales bacterium | reverse complement strand
GGAAGGCGGGCATGTAATGCTCGGTCTTAATCTTCGCGAAATCGGGGATTTCGTACGGTGTGCCCCAAGGGGCGAAAAAGGGATTGTCCATAGTTTTCTTGCATCCGCCTGCCAACACCGCCATCGTGGCAATGCTAACGGCCAAAATTGTAGTTTTTTTCATCATATTAAGGGTTTTAATGTTTTCTGTTTAACCGTGGAGCTATAGTCCACACACTCCTTACTCATTCCCACAGATAGCCTTCAGTATTCCTTCCAGCGAATTCTCGCCTAGCTTCTTCGCCTGAATGATGTTGTTTTCGTCTATCAGGTATATCTGAGGTGTCGTCTGTATGTCGTACACCGCGTGCCAGTCCACGTTGGCCTCGCCGCCGTCGAGGCTGATCCATGCAGGGCTGGTCATACCGTGCTTGGCCATGAACTCCTTCCACTCCTTGCGCGTCTTATCATCGGGGTCGCTGAGGATGGTGAACGCTCCGATGTCGTACTGCTCGCGATACTGCTCAAAGATTTTGTAAACCGTAGGTATAATATGCTGGCAGTGACCGCAGTTGGGCGACCAGAAGACCAGCAGCTTCCATTTGTTAGGCATCGCGTGTAGCGAATGGGGCACCCGCAGCGTGTCGTACAGGATCAGCTCCGGAGCCTCGCGTCCCACTAGCAGGCGGTCCCACTTGTTGACACGCTGCATCTCCTTGTCTATACTGCTGGGCGATGCCCAGAAGTTGTCTTCGCTGTCGTAATATTTCTTGGCAATGTGCACATATATCTCGTCGTACACTGCCACAGGGCTTTGCAGATACTTCTGCATCATGGCCATCACCAAGTAGCTGAACACGTCGGGTGCTGCCTTGGCGCGGTCGAGCACCGGGTCGAGATAGCTGATAATCGTCTGTGGTGACGCATATTTCAAGTACTTGTCGAAGAAGTCCATCACCCTGTCGTAGAACACCTTTTTGGGTGTGCGAATGATGGCATTGTCATCCAGCGGTATTTTGTCGAAATAGTGGTCGATAAAGTACAGGCGACGCTGGTCCAGCGTCATCGTGTCTCCATTCCCATCCACCAATGGCGGCTCCTCGTCCTTGGTCGCCAGCATCATCTTCGACAGGAACATCGAAGGGTCTTTATTTATAAAGTCCATCTTAACAGTGTCCAACTTCCGCAGTTGCTTCCATTTGTATGACTCAAAGGCTGCCGAATCGAGTTTCAACTTCTTGGCTGCAAGATCCATGTCAACCTCTATGTCAATCCGGTGGAAGGCATAGAAAAACTCGTTCTGCGCGCTCCCTTTCACCCGCATGTTCGATGTCCAGTCCTTCTGCTCTGTCTCGAAATTGAAAAACGGCTTCTCGTTATAGATTACAAACTCGACGTATGTGCCTTTTGGATTGGCAAAGAAATAGAGTCCGGGGGCCAGCGTTTTGGTGTAGCTGGTGAACACAAATTGTCCCTTCTTATTGATACTGGCCGTGTCCACTACCGAATTGCCCTTGGCATAATAGTGACCCAAATACATCAGCGTGTCACGTCCACCATTGATTTTCAGCGTAATCTCATAAGTAGGCTTCTTGCGAGCCTGCATAGGCAGTGCCATCAGCATCATCAGCAAGAAGCAGGCAGATAACTTCAATAGGTTGGTTTTCATACAATGATAATATTATAATTTTAATAACGCACTTCCCCCACATATATTGTGCATCCCCACTTTTTTATTTTCGCTGCCACCTGTCGGCAGCCTAGTTGCCCGCAACACTCTTTCTCATCAGCAGACCTACATCCCTAGTATCTTAATAACCAGACCATCGCATCTCCGTCACACTGCGCGCTACCACGTTGCAAAAATACACAGAACATTGCTATCCCATACCGATTCCTACCGCATTCTACCGCATCTTACCGCATTCTACCGCATTTTACCGCATCGTACCGATTCTTACCGCTTTCTACCGCATCTTACCGGATTCTACCGATTGAGGGGTCGTTTGCCGTCGCCTGGACGGCAAACGATCGGTTAACGAACGGATAAGTGCTGTGAACCGTCACGAAGGAAAATACGTATTGCTTACAGTTTTTTCTATAATAATCACTTGTAATAGAGGCTACTGAGAATCTCTTCGCGGAGATATTGCTGCGCTACGGACTGGATGTCGGCGGGGGTGAGAGCGAGGATGTCGCGATTCATCTCGTCGAGGGTGTCGACATGGTCGAAGTTGAGGTAGGCTTTGCCGATACTCTGCATCTCGTTGAGGCCGGAGTCGTTGGTGATGGCCATCTGGCCGATGAACTGGGTCTGTGCGGCATGGAGTTGCTGTGGGGTGAGCGGCACGTCGCACAACTGGCGCAACTGGGCAAGGATGAGCTGGGTGGCACGCTCGGAAGCACCGCTGTCGACACCAGCATAGATGTAGAATAGGCCTGCATCGGTGAAGGGGACGTACTGCGACTCGATGGTGTAGCAGAAGCCTTCCTTCTCGCGCACAGCGACGTTGAGGCGCGAGTTCATGGCGGGACCGCCAAGGATATTGTTGAGGAGGGTGAAGGCGGTCTTTTGGTTGTCGAAGAGCGTGGGCGCGACACCGCCTATGAGCATGTGTACCTGATGGGTGTGCTTGTTAAGTTGAGTGTTGAAAGTGGAAAGTTGAAAACTGTCTGGAGAAGGGGTACTATTGTCCACATTCTCCATTCCTCCTTCAAGTCCAAAGTGTTTCTCGCAGAGATGGATGAGGCGCTTGAAGTCGACATTGCCGACCACGGAGACGACCATGCGGTCGGGGGTGTAGTGGCGGTGCATATAGTCGGAGAGCATGGCGGAGGTGAAACGACGGACGTTGCGCTTGGTACCTAGGATGTTGTGGGCTAAGGGATGGGAGCCGAAGAAACGTTCTTCGAACTCGTCGTATATCAGCTCGGCAGGGCTGTCGCGATAGAGGTTGATTTCCTCGATAACCACATCCTTTTCCTTTTCAATCTCGTGCTCGGGGAAGGTGGAGTGGAACAGGATGTCGGCAAAAAGTTCGAGACAGCGTTCGAGATGTTCCGAAAGGGCTGAGGCATAGACGCAGGTCTCCTCCTTGGTGGTAAAGGCATCAAGCTCGCCACCCACGCCGTCGATGCGGTTGCGTATGTGGTAGGAACGGCGGTGTTCGGTGCCTTTAAAGATGGAGTGCTCGATGAAGTGGGCAATGCCCTCTTCGGAGCCCTGCTCGTGGCGCGAGCCGACGCCGATATAGACACCAGCGTGGGTAACGATGGACTGCGTGGGACGGAATATGATGCGGATGCCGTTGGAAAGAGTGTGGTAGTAGTACATGGAATTGTAGGGGCGTACCCCTGTGTACGCCCAATTAATGGATTACTATAGGCGTTTTTCGGGCGTACACGGGGGTACGCTATTCTCGGGCGTACACGGGGGTACGCTATCTTCGGGCGTACACGGGGGTACGCTATCTT
>CAMZFW010000185.1 GCA_947306225.1 uncultured Bacteroidales bacterium | reverse complement strand
TGCCCGTGCCACGATAGGCTGTGAGCGGCACATCGTAGCGAGTCCATTCGTTGCCTACAATATTCAGTGTGTCTATCTCTTGGAACGTGCTGTCCACCGCAGGGTCGTCCATCACGCCTACCACCACGCGGGCGGGGTCGTAGCGATTGTATATGTTCTCTATATTCTTTGCCCAGAACGACAGCTGCAATCTATTCATAGGCAACACAGCCGTATTGATGGCGGGCAGGACAATCTTCTGGTCGACCACCGTCTCATAGATGCTCCATTCCCAACGCATCACGCGGGTGCCCGAATGGGCGTCGCCCGTCAGGTTGACAACACAGGTGTTCGGCCCCACCCTGCCTTGCCAGCAGGGAATGGCGGTGGGGCTGGTGGCGACGGAGTAGTTGTCGAAATTCTCCGTGTAGGGCAGCGTGTCGAGCAGGCTGCAGAGGGTGCGGAATGTCATTACGGGAGACCAGTGGGTTGTGAAGCTGCCGCACTCGGGCCGCACATACACATCATACTGCGTGTAGGGCAGCAACCCCGTCAGCAGCAGGCTGTCGGTGCGCACATCGGTGACAATGGTAGTCGAGTCGGGCACAAAACTAGCCGGGCCGTAGGCGACATCATAGTATACCGCCCCTGCTGTATCGGTCCAACGCACTAGAGCCGCTGTGTCGGTCTTCCAATCCAGCGTTGCAGCCGCCAAAGCCTCGCAAGGCACGATATGGCTCACTTCGATGTCGTCGATGAACATCAAATGGTTTATTGGGTCGGCGGTAACGATTGCAAGCCGTCCCATCGGATGGGAGTACCGGTCGGTCCGTACCGCCGCAGGAACCCAATTAGAATAGTTCGGCACCACCACAGTGTCCAGCGGCATAAAAGTCGACAGATCCAGCGGGTCGGTCACCAAGCCCACATAGAGGGTGCGGACGGAGCCGCCACCGCTCTTAGCCCAGAAGTAGAGTTCCAGGCTGTCAGGGGTGGCATCAAATGCGGGCAGCACGACGGCACCGCCATTCAGCTGCACTGCGCGCGACCCCGTGTGAGCGTATCTTGAAGAGACTGCGGGCCTGTCCCCTGCTGTCCCCGGCGAGGCGTACCAGCAACTAGGTACACCCCACGCGTTTTCAAGATTCTCCGCGTAGGGTAACGCAGTGGGCACACAGTTGGTCAGCACATGTTTCAACACCGTGGTGAAGGTGTCGGTGCAGTAAGCCGTGAGACGGAAGGTGTAGTTGGTGTTGGGTGTGAGACCTGTCATAGTATAGGAGGTGTCGCCCCACACTAGGCCGCTTGCATGCCATGCCGTGTCGCCGTCGGTGATGCACTCCACCGTCCACATCGTGTCGCGATATCCGGGGCTCCATTTCATCCTTACGGCATCGGTCCCCAGCGAGTCCACCCACATGGTGGGAGCCGGACAGGTGGCGACAACCGACGAGACAGGTTGTGTATATAGTCGCATAATGTTGCGGCATGGGGAACTCGTCGTAGTGGTGTTCGGTGTGATATTAGCCCGATTGGTTCGCGCAAACCTCGACTCGAGGATGCCCCGCTGGGCAACATAGAAATTGGCACCCGTCCAGCCCCACGGGCAATCCACCGCCACAATCAGGTTGCCGAGGCCGTTGTAGTAGAAAGCCGTGTCGAACTCATAGTGGTTCCACCCCGTGTTGCAGACCAGCGTGTCCACCGCCACCTGCTGAAACAGGGGGCCGAACCTCACCATGCCGCTCCCCATATTGGGCACATATGTGTTAGCAAGATAGATTGTGCAGCCTGCGCGGCCAATGCTGCTTGATGTGCCGCAATAGAAGTCGATGCCCGTAATCATGGCCTCTCCGTTCAATTCGTCGCTCTGCACCAGCTGCTGCGTATAGCTTGCCCAGCCGTCCACGCATGGCAAGGTGGCATCGCCCGACATTAGAAACATGTTGTTCGTGTCGCCAATAAGGATAACATTAGTACTCGGCGTCTGCGCAGACCCATCCCAAGAGAGGATTAAAGCCACCAATAGCATGACCGATGCAACTCTATTTTTCAAATAACTTGTTTTCATAACGTGAGTTTTATATTATTAGTTTTCTTTACGTATATGTCGGTAAAAAAACGGTTTTGTTACAGCCAACGACTCTTTTTTTTTAATTTGCTGCAAAAGTATAGCAAATTTTTTATTCAGCAATGCGAATGAACACTAAGGGATACTATTGAACAAAAAATCGGCTTTAAAATATTCGAGAATTGTTTGTTGTTGCTTGATGGTCAACAGTTTTGTATTACAATTATAGCCAATTGCCTTTAGTTTCTCCAACAAGGCGGGATTTGCGTTTAATTCTGACCTCAGCCACCGTCTTGCGGTTTGATCCGAGCAACATTCGCCAACGAAAAGTCGTGCGAATTCTAGTTTAGTCCGTGGTTGTAATGTTTGTTTTTTATTAAGTGGGGTCATTTCTGTGTATTTTTGTTATTGTTCATTCTTGCCGTATTCGTATATATAGACGTAAAAAAACGATTTTGTTTTCTAGTTTAACGAATTTTAATATCATGCCTTTATTACCCCTCACTTTTTCCACCCTCATATATATCTTACAAAAATGCCAAAATCGTCACCTTTTTGCCCCAATATTTAACATATATTAACGCCGTTTTTCGTTTTCTGTCTAATTTCGCCCGTAATCCTCCTTTCCCACTCGACTATGATTATCCCAAATCGGTCATTCGGGTTTATGACAGATTAGTATTTATTTCGAGCAGATTGGTCACATCGCTGGCGAAGGCGTAGCGGGCTACGACGAGACAGGGATGTGGACAAGATGTCGAAAGAAATGCTGAGATGTCATGAACAGACCTAAAAATTGAAATGTCGACCTAATGACCGATTTGGGATTATCAGACCCGGTTCTGACAAATATTCACCAATCGGAAAAGACAGGGACGCCTGCATACAATAAAACAGACTTCGCCAACGTTATCAGCAAAAACAATAATCGAAAAAAAGAACATCATGAAAAGAACTGCTATCGCACTTATTGTAGGCACAATGATGCTTACTGCCAGCGGATGCCACCGTGGAGAGAAGGAATTTGCAACTACCTTACGGGAGGATGCACGCCACATGACACTGACCCTCAGCGAAGAATACCTTCCTGCTGGCAACATCGTCGGGGTAGAGAATTGCTACTCGCTGGTCTGGCCCGCCAAAGGGATGCTCACACCAGAGGCTGAGCACGAACTATTGCTGCGCTGCTTCGGCGACAGCACTGCCACCACCTTCGAACAGGCTGCCGACCGCTGGCTCAACAACACATGGATGTATGAGGACGACTTCAACTGCATACAAAAAGAAGTCGTCGACAGCCTGCCCGACCTAATGTACAATTACGCAAAACTGGAAAGCGAATATACTGCAGACCGCGAGATTGGGTCCTTCCATATTTGGGGAGAGACCTTTAACGTCGGTGCCGCCCACGGCTTGTACT
>CAMZFW010000184.1 GCA_947306225.1 uncultured Bacteroidales bacterium | reverse complement strand
ATGAAAACAATGAAGAATAATATATTCAACAAAAGCAAGATATGCTTGATTGCAGTCGTATTTGTGGTGTTGTGTGTCCCAAGCACTATTGCTCAAGACACAATCATTGGTAGAGAGATAACCTATATATATCCAGATAATTGGGATGGGAATCCGTATGTGGGTTGGAATTCACCATGGTGGGGCTATCATGCCCAGTACTATTTCACAGACACTCCATTGCCGATAATTGGTGTCGCATTCTCGTCAAAGCCTCGTTGGGACAATATTGGCGACTGTGAGATTCCGTTAGGACTATGGAAACACCAGTCATCAGGTATGATGACCTTGTTGGCAGAAAAAAATATAGACCCCTCATTCGTAAGCCGATATATGGCGGTGGGCGAACAGTTTATGCCTTACGAAAGTTCGTCCATTTGTCCGATTCAAGAAGCACGTTTCGACTCAGCCATTACGGTTCAAGACTCCTTCTATGTTTCATATTATATAGACGGAAGCAATCGTATGAATACATTTATCCTCCTAAAGTCGTTGAGTACAAGTAATCAGGATGGATTTCGGATAGCCAGCGGCTCTCGTGGCTCTAACGGTAACATTAATTGGGGATTCGTTGTAGGAGATGTGGCGAATGGTGTTTTTATAAATCATTTGCCGTATATGTTCCCCATTATTGACACGACTGAAATGATATTTCCTTGCGACACGACGACATGCGCCAATACATCAGGCTTCCACTTGACGGCTCAGTCTGGCAACTTTGCCACCTTTGCGTGGGTGGGAGCCCCAGAACATACTGAGTGGGAAGTGTCGTACGGTCCGGTTGGCACTGAGCCGGGTGGTGGGCGTGTGCTGCATCCTACAACCACCAATGTCGTCGTCAGCAACATGCGCCCTGAGACGCACTATGTGGCCTACGTCCGCGGATTCTGCCCAGAATGCAAGGTGTGGAGCGAATGGAGCGAAGGGGTGGAGTTCTGGATGGGCATGAATGGGAGCACCGAGGGTGTGCCGATAGTGGAGCAGTTGACATATATCTCGCCCAATCCCACCCACGACGAGGTGCAGGTATTCTCCAGCTTCGGCATACGCAACGTGGGCATCTACAATGTTCAAGGCGTGCAGGTGTTTGCCCAGCAAGTGTCGGACTATAGCGCATTGATAAATGTCGGCACCCTGCCTGCGGGACTCTACTTCGTGAACGTCCATACCTATGCCGGCATAGTCACCAAGAAACTGGTGGTGGAATAGCCGATTAGGCTCTCGGAAAATGCCAATTTGGAAAAATACTTTCGTTGTAGGGAAAATTACTGAGAAATATAGTGTATTTTTGCAGCATGAATTAAAGGACAAAAATATTAATCAAAAACCCACAATACAATGAAAGTTACAAAGTTAATTCTTCCCTTGCTGGCTGTGTTCATGTTGGCGACGGGCTGCACAAAAGAGTATTATGGCTCGCAAATCCAGACTTACCAGTTTAATGTGAACCCCGCAGACTGGGTGCGCAACCAAGGCCCGAATCTGCCTGGTGCCAACAACTATCTCTATTGCGAGAAGAGCATTCCCGCCATCACGCAGGATGTATTCCAGAATGGCACAGTGCAGATGTACTGCTGGAACGTCTACGACTCACAGAACAACTTAGGTGCATGGAACACGCTGCCCTTTGTCTATCCGTTAGAAATCTATGTGACCAACGACGAAGGCAACACAGAAATGATTGTCATCCCCGAAAACCTCCGTTTCGAATGGGAACTGGGCAAGGTGACAATCGTCATCCAAGACCTCGATGGTTATGATCCCGAAAGCATGGAACTGGCTGGCCCCATCAGTTTCAAGGTCTGTGTGACAAGAAATATGTAGACCGAGTCCTATAGGTCAAAAAGAAAGAGCAGTCCGTCGGGGCTGCTCTTTCTTTTTGGTTGTAGTGGATTAGATGTGCTTTCGGTAAGCCTTCATGGTGTTCTCAAGGAGCGAGACGATGGTCAGGGGTCCCACGCCGCCGGGAACGGGTGTCACCCAGCTGCAGAGTTTGTCGACCTCGCTGTGCTTCACATCGCCAATGATGCGGTAGCCGCTCTTCTTACTGTCGTCGGGAACACGGTGGATGCCCACGTCCACGACCACGGCACCCTCTTTGACCATGTCGGCGGTGATGATTTCGGGCTTGCCGATGGCAACCACCAGAATGTCGGCCTGACGGGTCAGGTCGGCCATGTTCTTAGTCTTGCTGTGACACATGGTGACGGTGCAGTCAAAGCCTTTGCGTGACAGTAGGTTTGCCACAGGTGTGCCCACAATGTTGCTGCGGCCCAGCACGACGCAGTGCTTGCCGGCGGTCTCGATATTGTAGCGTTTCAGCAGGGTGCAGATGCCCATGGGGGTGGCGGGTACGAAGGCATCCTCGCCGAGTACCATACGACCCACGTTGATGGCTGTGAAGCCGTCGACATCCTTGTCGGGCGAGATGGCGTTGATGATGTGCTGCTCGTTGATATGTTTGGGCAGTGGCAGTTGCACGATGAAGCCGTCAATCTCGTCGTCGTTGTTCAGGAATTCGATGGTCTGCAACAGCTCCTTCTCGGAGATTTGCTCCGGGAGGCGGTAGACGGACGAGATAAAGCCAACCTCGTGGCTCGACTTCTCTTTGTTGGCAACGTAGGTCTGGCTAGCACCGTCGTTGCCCACTATTACGGCTGCCAAATGGGGTGCACGAAGCCCTTGGGCTGTCAGTTGGCGCACCTCGTTGGCTATTTCGTCTTTAATCTGCAAGGCCAATGCCTTGCCATCAAGTAACTGGAACATGGTGTATTTTATGTTGATATGTTGATGATTGTTTGATTGCTAGATTGTTTGAAAGTTGAAAATTGAAAGTTGAAAATTGAAAATTATCCGGGTACGGCAACTATTTTTAGTTTTTAATTTTTACTTTTTAGTTTAAACGCGTCAGCCAACTTTCAACTTTCAATTTTCAATTTTCAATTTAATTCAAGGTGGGTTATCTTCTTCTGCGAGGCATCTGGGGCAGGCGACCCTTGGTGCTGACCGACTTCATCATCTTGCGTGTCTCCTCAAACTGTTTCAGGAAACGGTTCAGCTCCTGTATGCTGCGGCCACTGCCGGCGGCAATGCGCTGCTTGCGGCTGCCGTTGAGGCAACTGGGGTTGCGCCGCTCGTAGGGTGTCATGCTGCCAATCATTGCCTCGATAGGCTTGAAGGCATCGTCGCCAATCTCCACATTCTTGGTCAGTTTGTCCATGCCGGGAATCATGCCGATAAGGTCCTTCATGCTACCCATCTTCTTGATCTGGCCCACCTGCGAGAGGAAGTCCTCGAAGTTGTATTCGTTGTGGATGAGTTTCTTCTGAATCTTGCGGGCCTCCTCTTCGTCGTACTGCTCCTGTGCGCGTTCCACCAGCGACACCACGTCGCCCATGCCTAGGATACGGCTTGCCATACGGTCGGGGTGGAACACATCGAGAGCGTCCATCTTCTCGCCTACACCGACA
>CAMZFW010000183.1 GCA_947306225.1 uncultured Bacteroidales bacterium | reverse complement strand
AGGAGAGGTTCTTCTGCATCATGTCTTGGTCGAGGCCGGTCATGGTGATGGTGATAAACATGCCGCTGAGGATTTGTTTCCAGTAGTATTTGCTGGCGGTGGGGTCGGTCTCGAAAACACGCGTATATCCCGCCTCGGAGGAACGGCGTAGGAGCTGCGGAAGGGTGATGTCGAGCTGCTTGAGAATGGCGACGACGGTGACAACGGCGGCAAGTATCAGAAAGGTGGTCTGCAGTGTGTCGGTCCAGACCACGGTCTTTACGCCGCCACGGAAGGTGTAGAGCAGTATGATGGCAATGAATATGACCGCTGGTACCCAGAAGGGAATGCCCCACGAGCGGAAGACAAATTCGTACAGCACAAACACGACCAAATACATGCGCAGTGCCGACCCCATCAGACGGGAGATAAGGAAGAATACGGCACCTGTGCGTTCGGAGGCTGCACCGAAGCGTTGGTTGAGGTAGGTGTAGATAGAGGTGAGGTTGAGCTTGTAGTATAGCGGCAGAAGCACAACGGCAATGGCAGCGTAGCCCAGCACGTAGCCGAAGACAAGGGGCATATAGGTGAATTGTCCGTAATAGACCCCTCCAGGGACAGACATAAAGGTGACACCTGACAGGGAGGCACCAATCATGCCATAGGCGACCACGAACCAGGGCGATTTGCGTTGTCCACGGAAGAAGGCATCGTTGCCAGAACTCTTGCGCGACGAGAGCCACATGACCACGAAAAGTAGTGCCGTATAGGCTAGAAAACAGACAAGAATGATGGTTTCCAAAATGATTTTTTTAATTTTTTTAGTTTGCAAAGATACTAAATTTTTCCCATTTGCGTTTTTTTTTGTAACTTTGAACTCGCAAAATTGCGTAAAAAAGCATCTAAAAGTAAGTATAATACATTATTGTATAATAGATTATGAAGATAAAGCAGTTTCTGTCCGTGGTCTTATTTTTGGGTTTGACAGGTGTTGTGGCAGCCCAAAACAACGATAATTTGCGCGGACGAATCAATGACAGGCCCAATCAGGCAGTGCCGCGTCGAGCCGATGCGCCGACGAAGGTGGACCAGCGTATGCCCGACCAGTTGTCGGACTGCCAACGCGACGGCCTGCATGGCGAGGTGCACGATGTTCTGTCGGTGATGTACGAGGCTGACGGGCGCGCCAACGACGCTGGCCGCGGCAGCATCATGGAGCGGCTCAAGACGGTGTATAACCAGAAGGGACAGCGTCGCAGCCAGTCGTACCTCTCAAACGAGGAGGATATGATTTTCCGTACAAGGTATAAGCACGACGACTTCGGGCTGGTGACGCTGGAACATATCCTCGACCCCGAAGAGAACGTAATCGGGCGCACCTATTATCTGTATGACGCAGACTTAGTGCTGACAGAGGTGTATGTGGAGGATGAGGAACGGCAGATAGAGAGCCGCGTGCTGTATAAGTACGACGCCCAGGGCCGTGTGAGCCAGTTGAGCTACAACGACCATGCCAATAACGTGTTCCGCCGCGAGATGTATATCTACGGTGAAAACGACAACATCTTCAAGACGGTGGTGTTCAATGGCAAGGGCGACAAGGTGCAGGAGATACGCTACGAGTATGACGAGCACAACGAGCCCGTCAGCTCTACCCTCTACGACTATTACGAGGACCCCAACGAGCCCGAATTGACGATAACGCTGTATGAATATCGCTACGACGAAGAAGGCAACTGGGTGACGCGCTACGAGTATGTCCTCGACAATGACAAGAAAATCCCCACATACATCGTGGAGAGGGATATTCGGTACTTCTAGGAACATGAGCCTTTTATAGGCATTATGTTATTTGCAAATATACAATTTTTCCCGTAATGCTTATCGGTGTTACGGGTTTTTTATATGGGGGAGGTCTCGATAGTGAGTGGTTGTTGAGCAGAAATGCCCGTCGCGGGCGACAAAAAAGCCCACCTTAATGGTGGGTCGAAAAGGATAGGAGGGGTGATTAGTCAGTCTCGTAGCCGAACTGGCGGAGGGCACGGTCGCTATTGCGCCAGTCTTTCATGACCTTGACATAGAGGTTGAGGAAGCACTTCTTGCCGGTGAATTCTTCAATGTCCTTGCGTGCTTCGACACCGACCTTTTTGATGGACATGCCTTTGTGGCCGATGAGGATGGCGCGCTGTGACTCGCGTTCGACGAAGATGATGGCGCTGATGTTGTCGATACCGTCTTTCTCTTGATAACTTTCCACTGCCACTTCGCAACTGTAGGGAATTTCTTTCTGGTAGTAGAGGAGCAACTTCTCGCGGATGATTTCGCTGACAAAGAAACGCATGGAGCGGTCGGTGAGCTCATCTTTGGGGAAGTAAGGCGGGTTTTCGGGCAGCTGCTCGATGATGTGGTCGAAGATGGTGTCGATGTTGAAACGCTCGGTGGCAGAGGCGGGCACGATGATGGCGCGGGGTATCTGGTTCTGCCAGTAGGCAATCTTGTCGCGGATGGTCTGCTGGTCGCTGAGGTCAATCTTGTTGATGACAAGGATGACGGGAGTGTTGGAACGAATGATTTTAGCCAGCACGTCCTGATTCTTGAAGGTCTCGCCAATCTCGGTGACGAGCAGGAAGAGGTCGGCATCTTCTAGTGCGCTGTTGACGAATCCCATCATCTGTTCGTGCAGCTTGTAATGAGGATTGACGATGCCGGGGGTGTCGGTGTAGACGATTTGGAAGTCGTCGCCATTGACGATACCCATGATGCGGTGGCGGGTGGTCTGGGCCTTGCTGGTGATGATGCTCAGCTTCTCACCCACGAGAGCGTTCATGAGGGTGGACTTGCCCACGTTGGGGTTGCCGATGATGTTGACGAAGCCTGCTTTGTGCATAGAGGGGAAAGTAAAAAAGTAAAAACTAAAAACTAAAAAACAGGTTGCAGCAGTTGCCGACCCAATTTTTAGTTTTTAGTTTTTACCTTTCAGTTGATACTTGGATTATTCGGCTTCGACAACCTCGTTGGCGCCGGTGGCGGCGGCACGGGTGCTGTTGATGACGACAACCTCGCTACTCTTGGGGTTGAGGATTTCATAGTTCTCGGTGGCGATATCCTGCACCTTGCAACGCTGTGCAACATCAAGGTTGGTGATGTCGACAAGAATTTCGTTGGGCATATTGGCGGGGAGAGCCTTGACGTTGAGCCTCTTCTGCTTATAAGCCAGTTTGCCGCCCTTCATGACGCCGACGGAAGTGCCAGTGGTGTGCACGGGGATGGACATGACGATGGGCTTGTCATCGCTCAGCTCGTAGAAGTCGCAGTGATAGACGATTTCGGTCACGGGGTGGAAGTCGATGTCCTTCAGCATGGCGCGATGCTTGGTGCCGTTGAGGTCGATTTCGACGAAGCAGGGTTCAGGGTTGAAGAGGATGCGCTGGAACTCGGTCTGGGGGACGGCGAAAAGGTACTGTTCGCCTTTGCCATACATGACACAGGGCACCTTGTCTTCACGACGCAGAGCCTTAGCATTCTTTTTCCCTACGTTCTCGCGGAGAGAACCGCTCAATGATACTATTCTCATTTGTT
>CAMZFW010000182.1 GCA_947306225.1 uncultured Bacteroidales bacterium | reverse complement strand
AAGGCGTTCCTTGCCGGGGTTCCATACGTGGAGGGATTCAAGGAGAAGCTGAAAGAGGCCGCCACCAAGGAGGGTTTCTACGAATACACATTCTATCTCATCCTCTCCATGCTCAACGTCTATGTGCAGACGCAAGTGAAATGTCGAACAGGTCGGACGGACATGGTTGTCCTTGCCGACAATGACATATACGTGTTCGAATTCAAAGTAAACGACACAGCCGATGCCGCACTGGCACAAATCAACGAAAACAAGTACGCCGAACAATTTGCCACCGATAGCCGCAATGTTGTTAAAGTAGGTGTCTCCTTCGACATCGACACCTGGACTATCAAGGAATGGAAAGTAGAATGAATGAATGTGTTAATTCGTTAATTTGTCAATTCGTTAGTCCGATTCTCACATTCCGACATTCATACCTTTAAGCAGGCGGCAGCGATGCTGTCGGTGTCGATGCCGCAATCTTTGTGTAGTTGGGGAACGGGACCGTGGGTGACAAAGTGGTCGGGCAGACCCAGCACGGTGACGGGGATGGCGCAATCCTTGGCGGCATAGTATTCCAGTACGGCACTGCCCAATCCGCCTTTCTTAACGCCATCTTCCACGGTGACGATACGCCGAATGCCACGAGCCAACAAGTCGTCCAGCAGAGCCGTGTCAAGCGGCTTGAGGTAGCGCATGTCGTAGTGCGCCACGCTGATGCCCTCTTTTTCTAGCCGCAAAGCAGCCTCGAGGGCAGCATTGCCCACATGTCCGATGGAGAGTATCGCCACATCCCGGCCTTCGTGCATACAGCGCGCCTTGCCCACATCCAGTTTCTCGAACTGATTCTTCCAATCCGCATGTACGCTCAACCCACGTGGATAGCGTATCACCACGGCTCCCTGGTCGGGCAGCTGGGCGGTATACATCATGTTGCGCAGCTCGTGCTCGTCCATGGGCGCACAGATAGTCAACTCGGGTATGGGGCGTAGATATGCTAGGTCGAAAGCCCCATGGTGCGTAGGTCCGTCGTCGCCCACCAGTCCTGCACGGTCAAGGCACATCACCACCGGCAGTCGCTGCAGTGCCACATCATGTATCACCTGGTCGTAGGCTCGCTGCATGAAGGAAGAGTATATGTTGCAGAACGGCAGCATCCCTTGTGCCGCCAGTCCGGCGGAGAAGGTGACGGCGTGCTGCTCGGCAATGCCCACGTCGAACGCCCGTCGCGGCATACGCTCCATCATCAAGTTGAGCGAACAGCCCGTAGGCATGGCGGGCGTGATGCCTACAATCTTCGGGTTGCGCTCCGCCAACTCTATAATCGTGTGGCCAAAGACATCCTGATATTTCAGCGGCTTGCCGTTGGAGGTGCCCTTTATCTGCGCGCCTGTGGCAGCGTTGAAACGTCCCGGCGCATGGTATGTGATAGGGTGCCGCTCGGCAGTCTTCAATCCTTTGCCCTTCTTTGTTATCACATGCAGCAACTTAGGACCCTTTATCTCCTTCAGCTGCATCAGCACCCCCACCAGTTCGTCCACATTATGCCCGTCAATAGGGCCGAAATATCTAAATCCTAACGACTCAAACAAGTTGGGCGCACCCAATGCAGCCGTCTTGAGCACGAACGTGGCACGCTGGAAGAAGTTCAACGACTTCGCCTTGCTGCGTGTGCGTTTCTCCGTGTCGCCATCCAGCTTGCGCCACACCTTCTCTTTAATGCGGTTGTAGCGGCGCGACGTGGTGATGCGGGTAAGATAGTGGCTCAGTCCGCCCACTGCCTTATCAATGCTGATACCGTTGTCGTTGAGTACCACCAGCATATTCGCCTTGGAGGCTCCCGCGCAATTCAATGCCTCAAAAGCCTCGCCGCCCGTCATAGCACCGTCACCAATCACGGCTATATGCTGACGCGACGTATTGCCCTGCAACGACGATGCCATCGCCATGCCCAATATGGCACTCACCGAAGTGGAGCTATGCCCTGTGCCGAAAGCATCGAAAGGCGACTCGTCGCGACGGGGAAAACCGCTCAGCCCACCGTATGTGCGTATGGTGGGGAACTGGTCGCGCCGACCCGTGATAATCTTGTGCGTATAAGCCTGATGGCCCACATCCCACACCAACTTGTCGTCGGGCGTGTTGAACACATAGTGGAGGGCAAGCGTCAGCTCCACGGTGCCGAGACTCGAAGCAAGATGTCCCGGGTGTTGCGACAGAGTGTCGATTATATACTGCCTTATCTCAATAGCCAACTGTTTGATGTCGGCTACCGATAGGGCTCGAAGGTCTTCTATAGTGTTGATATTGTCTAGAATAACGCCAGTCACGGGGAAGTTAGGAATATGTTATTGTGTTATTGTGGGAAGTTCTATTTTTTATCACTTTTCAAATTATTGCGATACACGTTAGCTACTTTTTATTTTCAAACTTTTAGGTTTCAATGTCATTCGCGAATCACTTGGTAGCTAGGTGCCGACTTCTCTATTGGCTTGTCGAAGTCCTTGTTTAGTTTCTTATCAGTAACGCGGCCTTGTGCGCCTTGGCGCTGCTCCCACTTGCCGTCGACAAAGACGTACGCCAGCTCCGTGCCCGACGGCACATAGTATTGGAACAGACCCTCCATGCCAACAATCTGGGGTTCGACCTCGTCGTATATAATCATACGCATCTTCTTGTCGGTCACTTTCTCCGTAGGACCCGACGATACACGCTCGCGCATTGCCGACGACGTGCGCGCCGCAGTCTCCTTCACACGGCTGCGTCGTGAGCCTCCCCTACCCTTCTTACCGCGACGGCTTGGCGTGCGGCTGTAGGCAGGTCCCGACGACCGCCCACCCTTGCGCTTGGCACGGATATGCTCCACCGTGCGTACTGTCTGCTCTTCGTAGCGCAGGTTCACCATCGCGTTGTTGGTATACTCCAGCACCACGCGACGCAGGTTTCTTTCCTTGCGGAACAAGTTCTGCCCGAACTGCGGCTGGCTGCCGCCCGACTTAAAGCAAATGGGCTCTATAACCTTACGTTCGGTGAGATAGTCCACTCCGTTCCACCCCAGCAGCGTGTAGTAGGTCCTCCCCTCATGCGAGGTAGTTATAAGCTCTTGGTATACTGCGCCAAACCAATTGTCGGGTGCCAACACCGCCTCTTGGCGGTTGACAATCTCCCCCGACTTGTCGTTAAGCACATACACATCGTATTTGTCGGTCTTCTCGTTCAATGCCTGCACAAAGCCGAAACACTCATATTCACCCCCGTCGTTGACCACCGGCCAAGTGATGATGCGAAACTTCTTGTCGTCAGACGTCAGTACCGACACTCTGTCGCTGAAATCCCACTGCCAGCGAATGGAATTCTCCTCCGCCAGCGCCTCCATAAAGAGTTGCATGGCTGTTTCGTTGGCATGATAACGCTGGTTGTCGGTAGGTGCATTATACACCTCCTCGAATACACTCTGCAGCTGCGACTGGTAGTCCGTCATCAGCTCCTTGTCCTGCGCCGACACACGAGGCACCACCCCCCACAACGCCGCTATTATGAATATCAATACTTTTCGCATTGGTGATAAGTATATTACGCTTTGACCTTTTAATATAATAATATAGTTTAACGCAACAAGTCTCTTTTTATTATTCCAACCTGTAAAAAAATCCTAGGAAACACCAAGGTAGCTCCCTTACTTATCCTATAGTTATACCTTATTTATACCATATTTATACCTTATTTATACTATTCTAGAATAGTATAAATAAGG
>CAMZFW010000181.1 GCA_947306225.1 uncultured Bacteroidales bacterium | reverse complement strand
AGTTGAAGAAGCCCAAACGGAATAATAGCCAGTTTGTGGTGGTGTCGAAAGAGAAGGTGAGCGACACGCTGGTATGCGAACGCGACAGCCTCTTCCGCGAGCCTGTGCCAAAGAACCAGGTGATGGGTTATTTCTGCCCCATGCGCCTAAGCGAGGATGACGAGACGGTGTTCAATTGCCTAGTGCTCGTCAGCAATTGTGGAAAGAAGTGGCTCTATTACGACACCTATATCTCGACAGATGGGAAAACCTTTAGTCCCACTTCCAACAATGGTATACCGCGCGGTGTGTTGATGAACGAAATGTGGCCTACCGACGTAAAAGTCTTGAGCATTGACAATATCCGCACGAAGAAATAAAAAGTGACCTGTGACACACGCGTATCACAGGTCGCTTTTAATAAGGGTATTAACTATCAGATTTCGGCCATAACCATTTGTGCCAGCTCGTTGGCACGGATTTCGGTGTGGGCTTCGCTGTAGATGCGGATGATGGGTTCGGTATTGCTCTTGCGCAAGTGCACCCAGCCGTCTTCGAAGTCTATCTTCACACCGTCGATGGTGCTCACTTGGCAGTCGGTCTTGGCATTGTAGAGGTCGGCCACTTTTTTCAGCAGGGAGTCGACATCCATGTCGGGGGTGAGGTCTTTGCGGTTTTTCGAGATGATATAGTCGGGATAGGTCTTGCGCAGCTCGCTCACCTTCATGCCTTTCTTGGCAAGGAGTGTGAGGAACAGTGCCACGCCCACCAGCGCGTCGCGGCCATAGTGCAGCTCGGGGTAGATAACGCCTCCGTTGCCTTCGCCGCCGATGATGGCACCTGTCTGGCGCATCAGGGTGGTGACGTTCACCTCACCCACAGCCGAAGCGTTGTATTCGCAGCCAGCATACTTGCGGGTTACGTCGCGCAAGGCGCGTGAGGAGGACATATTCGACACCGTGTTGCCGGGAGTGTGGCTCAACACATAGTCCGCCACGCTGACCAGCGTGTATTCTTCGCCAAACATTTCGCCTGTTTCGCACACCAGTGCCAGGCGGTCCACGTCGGGGTCAACCACGATGCCAAGGTCGCAATGCTCTTTGGCTACGGTTTCTGCAATCTGGGTCAGATTGGCAGGGATAGGTTCTGGGTTATGGGCGAAGTGGCCTGTTGGCTCGCAATTCAGCTCTACCACATCCTTCACGCCCAATGCACGCAACAGGCGCGGTATGGCGATGCCGCCAGTGGAATTGACCGCATCCACACAGACGCGGAAATTGGCTTTTGCGATGGCCTCCTTGTCCACAAGGGGCAGTGCCAGCACACGCTCGATGTGGTGGTCGATAGTGTCGAAATCCTCCGTCACCTGTCCCAGCGTGTCTACATCGCAAAATTCATACTCATCGCTGTCGGCAATGCGTATCACCTCGTTTCCCTCGGCAGCGTCGATAAACTCGCCACGGCTGTTCAAAAGTTTCAGCGCGTTCCAATGCTTGGGGTTGTGCGAGGCGGTGATGATGATGCCGCCGTCAGCATGTTTGTCAATCACGGTCATCTCAGTGGTTGGGGTGGTCGAAAGACCCGTCTCAATCACGTCGATGCCCATGCCTTGCAGCGTGCCTACCACCAGACGGTCGACCATCGCGCCGCTCAGGCGGGCGTCGCGACCTACCACCAGTGTCAGACGTTTGCCTTCGGCCATCCCCTCTTTAGAGGGGTTCGCCGATAGGCGGGGGGTATGTCTTTGTAAGAAGGTGGCGAAAGCCGAAGTAAACTTCACCACGTCGATAGGGCTGAGACCGTCGCCGGGTTTGCCACCGATGGTGCCTCGAATGCCAGAAATTGATTTTATTAAGCTCATAGGTTATTATTGTTTTTTGTCTATCAAGTAATCGGAGCACTCAGATTATTCTGATTACTCCGAACACTCCGATTTCATTATTTCTTATTTTCCAAAAACTCTTTCCATGCCTCGTAGCGTTCGCCTTTCAGCACACGGGGGAATTTGCTGGCTCCACCCGCTTTGCCCAGACGCTCTTTCATGAAGTCGTAGAACACCTGTGTGGGTAGCACGTCGATGAAGAGTTCCTTGACTGCTTCCTGCCGTTCCACGCGATAGTCGTCGTTCAGCTCGCACAAGTAGCCGTCAATCTTCTTAATTGCCTCCTGTGCATTTAGCGGGTCGTCAGTGCCTAGATACCAGTGGTGGGCAAACATCTGTTCGTGCCGTATGCCTGCCACCGTAAACTCGCATATATTCACGCCCATTTCTTCTGAAAGCATTTCCACCGCACGGTTCATATTATCTTGCGACAGATGTTCTCCTGCCAAACTGAGGAACTGCTTGGTACGACCTGTCACCACCATGTCGCAATGCTTCACATTCGTGAACTTCACAGTGTCGCCAATCAGATAGCGCCATGCTCCTGCGCAGGTGCTCAACAGAATGGCATAGTCGCGTCCAGCCTTGACTTCCGACAGCGTCAGTGTCTGGCAATCGGGACGGATGTTGCCGTCCTCGTCGAAATTTTTCTCATCGAAAGGCACAAACTCAAAGTAGATGCCATTGTCCACCAACAATTGCATCTTCCGTCGTTTTAAGTTCACCTGGTAGGCAATATAGCCTTCCGATGCCAGATAGCTCTCTACAAATAGCACCTCCTTGCCAAACAGTCGCTCGAAACTCTTCTCGTAGGGTGCAAACGCAACCCCACTGTGCACATACACCATTAGGTTAGGCCATATCTCGTGGATGTTTTTCAAATTATACTCCTTCACGATGCGCTCCAGCAATATCTGCACCCAAGCAGGTACGCCTACAAGCACTCCGATATCCCATGTGGGTGCCGCCTTCACCATCTCGTCCAACTTCTCGTTCCAGTCCTTCATCTGCGAAATCTCGGTGCCAGGCTTGTAGTAGAACTCAAACCACTTCGGAATCTGCCCTGCCGATATGCCAGACAGGTCGCCTGCATAGTACTTCCCCTCAGGGAAATACTGTAGGTCGGTGCTGCCCGCAATGCACAGCACTCCAGAATCGTAGAATGTGGCGGGAAATTTGTATTGTGCAGTGGAGAAAAACTGTCGTGTGCCTGCCCTTGTGATGCTGTTAAGCATCGCTCGGGTAATGGGGACAAACTTGCTCGATGCTTCCGACGTGCCCGAGCTGAGGGCAAAATACTTCACCTTGCCCCTCCATGCCACATTGCGCTCGCCCTTCAGGTTGCGGTACCACCACTCACGGTGCATCCTATTGTAGTCGAATACGGGCACACGTTTACGATACTCCTCGGTAATGTTGCCCGAGTGCAATATCTCCGCAAAGCCATACTTCTCGCCGAAGGCGGTGTTTTGGGCGCGGCGCAGCAACTTACGCAACTCGCGGCGTTGGGCGCGGATGGGGTTGATACGTTTCTTTTTCACCTCCGTGGGGATGCTGCTAATCTCGGCGACCGACTTGATGAGCGCTCCTACAATTGGTACCTGCATATCGTTGAATGATAAAATGGTTTCGATTTGAATTAATTGTCAATATATCAGTTTCTCGCGCTGTATTACACACGATGAAATGTAAGTGCAAAGTTACGAAAAAAAATGAAATTGGGAGTTTCAAGATGAAAATAATTGGGTGGAGCATTCTAATTGTGATTTTTTTTTCGTACTTTTGCAACTTCAATATAGGCAAAAAAGTATATCTATGAATAGGAGGGAAAGAGTTGAAATTATGGCTCCTGTGGGGTCGTACGAGAGTCTGCAGGCTGCGCTACAGGCGGGTGC
>CAMZFW010000180.1 GCA_947306225.1 uncultured Bacteroidales bacterium | reverse complement strand
GGGGTGGATGGAGTTGCACGGCGACACCCTCTATCTGCTGGGTACATGTGGAATGCATGGTAACGACAGTTGGCTGTGGCTCTTCGACACAATGATACGAGCTAGGGATTTTCTCAGCACCCCTGCCGCCAATTGGCGGCCTCCATATACAAGTAGTTTCAACTTCTTCACCAAAATGGACTTGAACGGCAACGTGCTGAACACAATCTATATGCAGTGTCAAGACCGCGCAGGCTACCACCACAACACCTATTACGACACATGGTACTACAGCCGCCAGCACCCCACCACCCTGTTCGGCAAGGGTCCCGTGGCGATGCATGTCGATAAGACGGGTTGCCTTTACTTGGTGCTCAACTGCGCTTGGACGGGCGTGAAGGACAGCGTCTATTCCATCATCACCTACAATGGCGACAGCACCTATCGCAGCGACTTCTTGCTGCCGTACAACTTTATCTTAGGCGACTCGGGCGGGGTAGGCAGCTGTTCACGGCCCATGATGTACAAGTTCGATGCCAACGGGCGACTGCTGTGGCACAAGTTTGTAGCCTTCGAGTCGGACGGTATCCCAGCCATGAACCTCCGCTTTCTATCTCAATTCGGCATCTGGGACACTTGCGCCGTGCAGGCTGAGTGGTATATGAACTTTAACGGATTTGATGCCGACGAGGATGACAACATGTATCTTTCGGGCAACTTCGAAGGATTGAACCCGCCAACCCCATGGTGGAGTTACGAGGGCATAGAGTATGAATACCCCTGCCGCATATATTTCGACAGCACACACTATGTGCAGATGAACCACTTTGCGGAGGCAGAGACAAGCAATCATCCATTTGTTGTCAAGTTCGACACCTCAGGCACGGTGCAGTGGGTACACGAGCCACACTTCCTCTACAATGACCGGCACAATTATCAGACATACAACCATATCGGATATAGCAGTGTGACCGCGAGCGACAGCTCGGTGTATGTGCTGGGCGGCATCAGCACCCTCTTTGACGAGGACACCATCTTCTTCGGCAACGGGCAGTGGTTTGAGCGCGGCGGCGACAGCGAGCGGCATCATCGCTATCCTCTCTTCTTGCGGCTGGACAAGGCGACCGGCCAGTGCGTCAACTATGGCACCCACTACTGTCCCGGCTGGTGGGATGACGACGGGGTTTCGCCCGCGGCTGGCATGACTTGTAGCGGATCTTTTCAGCGTCATTTTGTGCATGACAACCGCCTCTATGCCAGCATCGCCTATCAAATAAACCCTACTGAGGATGTCTCCTTTATGGCCGTTTGGCAGACCGACCGGCGTGTGGCAGACACCATGCGCATACATTGCTTGGGCTTGTGGGACTATCATTTCTACCCCCGTCCGGGCAATGGGGTGCTGTTCGATTTCACCTTGCGCTACCATGACATCACCCTCGACACCTTCTTCTTCACTAATCCCCGCGCCAGCGGCAGCGCAGCAGCCTTCGGCATGTTCCGCGAGGACAGACCCCACACGATGCTGGAGCAGTTCATCAACTGGGAGCAAGACTTGCGTTTTACCCTTGCCGACAGCCCCGTTGCACTGACTGCCACCGCCACCAGCGGGCTGCCCGTCAGCTATACGAGCGGCGATAGCACGGTGGCCACTGTCGATGGCAGTACCCTTCGCTTGCATCGGGTGGGCGAGGTGCAAATCACTGCCACACAAGAGGGCGATGCCGACTATCTGCCTGCCCCACCAATCACCCGTACAGTAATAGTCCGTCAAGACACAGTGGGTATCCTTTCGGCAGATGAAGACGGAGGAATCCGTGCATATCCTAACCCCTTTACTGACCATGTAGAGGTGTATTGTGGCTCGAACAAGATTGTTTCCGCATATCTCACCGACATGCAGGGCCGCTGTGAAGAGGTGACCCTCACCGCTACGGGCAACGGCAAATACACTTTAGACCTCACCGCCCGCGGCTCTGCCCGGACCTCCACTGGAGGTCCTCTTCTCCTCACCCTCACCACCGCCACCGGCAAGACCCACACCATAAGACTACTGAAACAATCCGATGTATTTGGTCATTAATGTTGAACATGTCTCTTTTACATACCTCTTTTACATACCCTGGCCCTTTGGGAACATACCCCGGCCTTACGGCCACCCCTCTAAAGAGGATTAAGGAAGTCCGGTGGACTTACGTCGCTGTAGCCGTCCAGTTGCATCAAATATTTTGTATGCGGTGTAGTGCGTCAGCCGTCCCCTTTTTAAAGGGGTACCGCGAAGCGGGGGGGTATGTTCAATTGGTGGGCTATGTCCACCTGAAGCAAATAGTTGTTCCCACATAATTGTAGACTATGGAAGATTTATTTTTAGCAAAAAAACAATCATGTAAGATTTATTTTGTATCCAAAGACATTCACAACAGCTATCTGGCGGTGGATGATATAGAGATAGGACACCTAAACCGCATCCCGCTATGGATGTTCGGACTGCTGTATTAGTTCCTCCCCCCCCTCGACCCTTCTTCGACCCCTCGGCGGTGACGGCTTAAAACATTGAGAAATACAAAATAGAAACATATCGTCAAACAAAAACCCTCAAACAATGAAAAAAGACAGAAAACATGTAATCATCCTATCACTTATTGTAATGGTTATGTTAGGTGTAACTACGAGTTGTAATAAGGAAAAGCAGTGCGACTGCCAGATGTCGTCACCTTGTCCATGGTGCAATGTGGACAATCCGTTAGAGGAACTTCCGTGGATGAAAACCCTAATCGAGAACAGTTGTGAGCTAGCGCCCGGAAGTTTCAAAATCTATGCCTGCTTGCTGGAGGACGGCAGTCAAGCCTTCCTGTTTGATATCATGCCGACGAGCAGCGACCATCCGCGACAGCTGAAAAACTGCAAAGGGGAAACCATCGGTTATAATAACGGAATGGACGGCGTGGTAAGCGGTGACTTTAATGTCGACTGGAACAGTTTGAAATTAATCTACGTCAAATAACAAACAGCCCTCATCATGAAAAAAGTAATACTTCTTGTCTTAATTCTCAATTTTCAATTCTTAATTCTCAATTCATTAAGGGCTCAAGGCTTCGAGTGGGTGAAGACCTACACGGGAGAGGAGGTCACCTCTGGAGTGACGACGAACCAGCTGATAGGCTCTTGCGTCGACTCGGCAGGCAACCTCTACATCCTCGGCGAGTTCTCACCGCAGGCTCAGTTGTGCGGTACTAATTTGCTACCATTCGAGGTCATCGAAACCAGCCGTCCAAGATGGCAGGGTGTCGTGATTGCCAAACTATCCCCGTCAGGTGAACTGCTGTGGCATAAAGCCATTTATAACGGCAAGTATGGTTGCTATGCGTATGCCTTGCGCATGATCGGTGACAGCAATATCATGGCGATGGTTGCTCTTCGTCTGCCGTATAATTATGGTGGTAACTTATATTTGAATCTCTATTATCTTGACACGTTGCTGGCTGGCAACGATGATTACTTAATACCCACAGATAGCGTATCAAGCAATTCCTATAATGCTTTCATCACACTTGACCTCAATGGAAATGTCACAGAACAACATCTTATATGTGTGGGTTTTAAAGACTCCAACGGAAACGCCTTAACCGAAAGATTCAGACTGGGTGAACCCTATCAAGATAAATTGTCTGCTATTCCTTTGTCTGACAGAAATTTCAACATTGATAGCGAAGGCAACATCTATGTGGTACGCAGTGTCCATACAGACCGTATGGTGGGTGTACGACCATGTGACACTTGCGAAACACCTTAT
>CAMZFW010000179.1 GCA_947306225.1 uncultured Bacteroidales bacterium | reverse complement strand
CACATGCTGAACAACACCATTCAGGATGTGCTGATACGCCGTGCCCGTATGCTGGGCTTTAACGCCTGCTGGGTACCGGGTACCGACCATGCCAGCATTTCGACCGAAGCGAAGGTGGTAGCAATGCTCAAAGAGCGTGGCATCGAGAAGCGCGACCTGAGCCGTGACCAGTTCTTGGAATATGCATGGGAATGGAAAGAGAAGTACGGAGGCATCATCCTGCAGCAGTTGCGCAAGCTGGGTGCCTCGTGCGACTGGGACCGTACCGCCTTCACGATGGACGAGGTGCGATATGAAAGCGTTATTCGCGTGTTTGTTGACCTCTATAACAAGGGGCTTATCTATCGTGGTGTACGCATGGTGAACTGGGACCCCAAAGCCTTGACAGCCGTTAGCGACGAGGAGGTTATCTACAAGGAGAGCCACGGCAAGTTGTTTTACTTGAGGTATTATCTGTCGGATGGGTCTGAGGTGTCGGATTTGTCGGAGGAGTCGGGTATCAAGCAGGACGAGAAGGGACAGTATATTGTGGTGGCTACTACGCGTCCGGAGACCATACTGGGCGATACCGCTGTGTGTGTGCATCCCGAAGACCCGCGCTATACTGCCTTGAAGGGTAAGCGGGTGACAGTGCCGGGAGTGGGACGCTCGGTGCAGATTATCATGGACGAGTATGTGGACCGCGAGTTCGGCACGGGTGCCTTGAAGATTACCCCTGCCCACGACATCAACGACTACAACCTCGGCATGAAGTACGGCTTGGAGTCGATAGATATTTTCAACGACAACGGCACGCTCAACGACAAGGGCATGCAATATGCCGGCATGGACCGCTTTGTCTGCCGCAAGGCAATCATGAAAGACCTTGAGGAGGCAGGCTTGGTGGAAAAGGTTGAGGACTATACCAATAAGGTGGGTCACTCGGAGCGCACCGACGCGGTGATTGAGCCGAAGCTGTCTACGCAGTGGTTTGTGAAGATGACCGAGTTGGCTAAGAAGGCACTCGAGGTGGTGGAGGACGACACCATCCAGTTCCACCCCGCCAAGTTTAAGAACACCTACCGTCACTGGCTGGAGAATATCAAGGATTGGTGTATCAGCCGCCAGCTGTGGTGGGGACACCGCATCCCCGCTTACTATTACGAGGTGGACAGCAAGACCGAAATCGTGGTGGCGACCAGCCGCGAGGAGGCCTACCGCTTGGCTTGCGAGAAACACCCCGGTGCGGTGAAGAGTGCCGACGACCTGCGACAGGACGAGGACGCGCTGGACACATGGTTCAGCAGTTGGCTGTGGCCTATCAGCCTGTTCGACGGCATTCGCAACCCCGATAACGAGGAGATTAAATACTATTATCCCACCGATACCCTTATTACTGCCCCTGACATTATCTTCTTCTGGGTGGCACGTATGATTATGGCTGGCGAGGAATACCGCAACGAGGTGCCTTTCCACCATGTCTATTTCACGGGTATCGTGCGCGACAAGCTGGGTCGCAAGATGTCAAAGAGCCTGGGCAACAGCCCCGACCCCATCGGACTGATAGAGAAATTCGGTGCCGACGGTGTGCGTATGGGTATGCTGCTCACTGCCCCTGCGGGCAACGACATCCCCTTCGATGAGAGCATCTGCGAGCAAGGCCGCAACTTCTCCAACAAGATTTGGAACGCCCTGCGCTTGGTGAAAGGTTGGGAAGTCTCCGACGGCTCCGACCAGTCTGACCAGTCCGACAAATCCGACCAGTCCGACCAACTCTACAACAACAACGTCAGCGTGCAGTGGATGGAGATGCGCATGGCGCAGGTGTTGGAGGAGATAGAAAAGGACTTCGACGAGTTCCGCCTGAGCGAGGCACTGATGAAGAGCTACAAGCTGGTGTGGGACGACTTCTGCTCGTGGTACTTAGAAATGATTAAGCCTGCCTACGGCACGCCTATCGACCGTGAGACCTACGATGCCACCATCGGTATCTTCGACCGCCTGATGCGTATACTGCATCCGTTTATGCCCTTTGTCACTGAAGAAATTTGGCACACATTGGCGGAGCGCCCCGAAGGAACTAGCATCATGGTGCAACACATGCCGCATAGCGTGTTCTACGACCAACGGATGCTCGACGACTTCGAGATGGCACGCGAGATTATCGCCGGCGTGCGTAACCTGCGCAACAGCAAGGGACTTTCGCCCAAGGAGGTGCTGGACCTCTATATCAAAGGCAACTGCCCCGCCATGTTCAACGGCATCATCTGTAAGTTGGGCAATGTGGGTAAGATAGAGAGCGTCACCGACAAGGTGGAAGGTGCGCTGAGTTTCATGATTGGCACCACGGAATGCTTCGTGCCTGTCAGCCTCAACATCGACAAAGATGCGGAGCTGAAGAAACTGCAAGAAGAACTGGCGTATGCCGAAGGCTTCCTTGCCACAGTGATGAAGAAGCTGGGCAATGAGAAGTTCGTCAACGGAGCCCCCGAGAAGGTGGTGGCCGTGGAGCGTCAGAAGAAAGCCGACGCTGAAAGCAAGATTGCCGCTATCAAGGCTCAGATAGAAACACTTAATAAGTAAGGATATGAAAAGAGTAGCCATTATCATCCTTGCCGCTGCTGCACTTGTGGCAGGATGCGCGCGGGAAGATGACATCACTCCTGTCACCCCACCACAGCCAGAAAAAGCCCATGTGCAGCGTATTTATACGGAGGTTTACACTGTCCTAGAGAGATTAAACCCTCTCACAGGCAATTGGGACACGATAGGTCAGGTGCACCAAGATAAGAATCTTTACAAGGAATTGTTTTGGAATGGAGACCGTCTTGATAGTATTATCGAAAACCCCTACATGAGCAGCTCCCCGTATACCATTCGTTTTACTTATGACGACAAAGGTCTGCTGATTCGTGACGAATATTTTGAAAATGGTAGCCGTACTGGTCAATACACCATTTTCCAGTACGATGCCGAAGGTCGTTTGAGCAAATTCGAGTATTATTCGGATGACTTACTGTCCAAAACAGGCGTTATTGACTCCTACTCGGGTGACAAAATCTCCCACATGAAATACAAAGATATCATGTATGACATTGATATCAACTATATATATAGTGCTGGCAATGTCACCGAAATGGTGGTTAATGGTATGATAGACAACGACCGCCTACATGTCGTATACTCAAACACCTACGATGACTACCCCAACCCGTATAGTTTGTGTCTCTATAATATTGTATCGCCTAGAGAACCTTGGAAATGGATAACGGCTAACAATATTCTCACCGAGTTCTCACGGACAGAAGAGGGTGACATGGAAGCACGCGATACAAGAATCGATTACGTTTATCGATACGAGAATAACCTTCCAGTGGAAAAGTCCTATGCATCATACACAGGAACCATGGAAGCGCGCATGACTACCACCAATAAGGAGTACTACGAGTACTAGTCCTCTAGAGGTTGGGATAAACGAATTGTGAATTGATGACTGCCAATGGGGCAGTGTCAGTTCACAATTTTTGTCATTTTTACGCAGACGAAAAGAGTCAAAAACGCAAATGAGTACTATGATAATTGGCATTTTTGAGGCAAAACTGCACAATCCAGTCGACAATTATTGTTGAAAACTGTACAATACAACTGACAAAAAATAAGAAAATTAGAAAAAGTGTTGTTTTATTTGTGCATTTTTATTGTGAAATTGCACTGTAGATACGACAATTTTATGTATCTTTGCATCGAAAATACAACGTTGATATGGACATAAAAACATTAAGAGATTCTTCACAGTATCTATTGGAGTCAGTGGA
>CAMZFW010000178.1 GCA_947306225.1 uncultured Bacteroidales bacterium | reverse complement strand
GGTCGTGGAACGGAAGTGGATACAAGGTCACGGGTCCCAACGGCAATTCCATCGTTTTGCCCGCCTCGGGCATCCGCTATTGCGACGGAAGTGTCAAATACGTGGGGTCCTTCGGCTACTATTGGTCGTCCACGCCCGGAGACTCCGGCGATGCGTGGTACCTCTACTTCGGTTCTGGCGGAGTGTACATGAACTACGGCAGCCGTTACAACGGCAGCCGTTGCTACGGTCACGCCGTCCGTCTTGTCCAAGATTAACGATTGCGCACGCAAGAGCGCAATCGCAGGACATTCTGATATTGTTTTGCTGTTCGGGCGAAAGCCGATAGCTAGATGCTGAATAATTGCATGGGTTTTAATTACTAATTAAAGGAAGTTTTAATTAGTAATTAAAACTATTCTTATATGCTGTGACATAGTCTGTTTCATAGGGAATGGCATTACGTTTAGTAGAGTAGTCCAAACATCCTCAAAATACAAAAATTATTGAGAGATTTGTATCTTCAAATATAAAAATCATCACTATTTTTGTATTTTGGTAGATAAAAAGTAGAGGATATCTATTCCGGTATCCTCTGTCATGGGTTGTATAGAGGAGTTAATCGGTAAAATACGGTAAAAATCGGTAAGTTTCGGTAAGAATCGGTAAAATGCGGTAAGAATCGGTACGGGCGTGGATGGAAGTATGTATCTTTGCAATCGGAAATAGGAGGGTGGCTGCTGGAGAGTACTTTGAAATACTGGAACTTGGTTGATTTGGGAATAAAGGAAGCCCCGTTGGCGGTGGCGGGGCTTCTTTGATAAGGGTTTGCTGTATGATTTAGAATATGCTCCAGGGTTGGATGCCGAGGATGTCGGCCATGATTTGGATAGCGCGAGTCTGGAAGTAGATGGCACCGGTCTCGTGGGCGGGGAGGACGGGGGAACTGCCGTAGTCGGCTGTGTCGAGGGTGACGTTGGTGGCTCCGTGGGTGATGAGGAACTGATAAAGGTTCTGCGTGTTGACGGGTGGGACGGTGATGTCTTGCGTGTTGTGGAAGAGATAGATGGGTTCGTCGCTGCGGGGTGTCCATCCGTGGCAAAGGTTGTCGGTGTCCATTGCTGTCAGGAGACGTTTGGAGAGGTCGGTTTCGAGGTCGAGCATGGCAGGGGTGAGGTAGTCGGCCATGGAGTGGGCGTCAATCAGGGCATCAATTTCCTGACGTGTGTATCGTTTGCTCAGAATCCATTCGTCGATGTGGCTCAGCACGGGTTCGATGAAAAGGTCGGAGTAGGGGATGTTGAGGTGGGAGAACTCGTTGAATGCCAACAGGACGCTGATGACGGTGCTAGGCATGCCGGTGAGGGTGTCGAGCAGGAACTGGCTGTAGGTGGCAGGGAGGTCGTAGGGGCCTGCACCTGCGAAGGTGTAGTCGAAATGGATGTCGGGGTAGTGCTCGGCGACGAGCCGAGTGATACCCATAGCGGTCTGCCCGCCTTGTGAGTAGCCGATGTTGAAGAGATGGTCGTCCCAGCGGTAGCCCATGTCGGTGAGGAGCTTGCGGGCAGCAATGAGGGCATCAACGCTGCTTTGTGCATTGGCACTGGAGATGCAGTAGGCCTGATGTTTAGACTCGGTGGTGCCGAATCCGTAGTAGTCGGCGGAAATGGTGATGAGGGGACTGCGCGCCATGACTTTCTGAATGCTGAGTTCGCCGCGAGTGGGACACTGGTCGGCACGGTAGATGGTGAAATGGCTGTAGAGAGCCAGCCCTTTGGCTGGACGGTGGCGGGTGACGCTGTCGCCGAGGGTGATGGTGCCAGAGAGCATGACGGGGTTGCCGGCAGGGTCGGTAGAGGGGTAGACGAAGTTGTAGACGGTCATGTGGTCGGCGGCGTAGCGCACCGAGTCGGTGATGTAGGCTTCACCGTCATGGCTGTCGGGGTCGGGGATGGGCTCCTTGGTACAAGCCGACAGGAGGCAGAATAGGGTGACGGTAAAGATGACTGAGAATGATTTTATTTGGTGCTTCATCATGATTGGTATGTTTTAGGAGGGTTCTATAAATCAAGAGTTAGAGAATTATAGATGGCTCTAGTTTAATATAAGACTGATTTTTTGCAGCCTCGAAGAGGCTGAATCTCAATAACACCGTACAAGCGCAGCGCAGTGCGGTGACAGAATAAACTCACTCCTAGCGTCCCGGAGGGACGCGACAATGAGACAGTTTGGCAAAAATCAGTCATATGTTGTACTAGAGCGTTATAGATTTTTAAACAGTTGGATAATCAATAGTTTACTATTTTGAATTTTCGTGTTTTTAGATGTTCCCTTTATTCATTATTCAAAGGTATATATTTCTCGCTGCCATTGTCAAGAGCCTTCAGGTTGTTGCTGATGGCGAAGGACTGTAGGTAGTGCTTGCCGTCGGGAGTGACGAAGGAGACGTTGTCGCATTCGGTGTCGTCCTTGTCGACGTACATCATCACGGTCTGGTTGCTAAAAGGTTGGGCTTTGCCGTTTACCTGTACCTCACCAAAGGGGTACCAGCCGTAGGCCTTGTGACGTGTTTTCTTTTCTTCATCGGAGTAGACGAGGAAGTTGACCCAATAGCACATGTCGATATAATTGAAAGTAGGTGGAAATGTGAGAAGGAACTGATGGCCGTTCTCTTGGTGTATGCTAAGCTGCTCATCGGCATCTTGAAAGTCGTGGAAACTCTCTACTGCTTCTTTCAGCTGGGCCATGTCCATGTCATAGACTCGGATGACGCGATTGACGGAGGTGTTGGAGAGCTCCTTGAAATTGTTCTTACCAGAGTCGGTCTTCTTATAAAAATAGAAGATGATGATGGCAAGGAGGGCAAGTAATAGGACGGTTGTTGTCATGGGTTATTGATTTAAGGGAAGGGTGACGGCAGGCCAGCCGAAGTCTTGAAGCATGGTGACGGGGAGGTGGTGCTCTTGTACGTATTGAGCCACCATGGCGAGGCGGACAGAGTCGCGGTAGTCTTGATTGCTGTTGATGGCGTGGAATTCGTCGTAGAGGTCGCCGAAGATGCGTTTGGCGCTGGGCAGGTTGCGGGAGCCGTCCTCAACTTGGTCGAAGGCTATGACCTTGTAGGCCTCACCATCTTTCCCTAGCAGGAACATTCCGGGATGGCTACCACCGGAGATGCATTTCAGTGTGTCGCCCACGATGTTGTAGTTGAACACCCACCAGTCGCCCCATACTTTGATGTCGGTGGCAGTGATAATTTCGGTTGAGTCGGAGGGGTCACCAGGCTCTTCGATGTTGATGACGCTGTAGGCAGGTATGCATACAGCGCCAGGGGTGTAGTTCTTGCCGAAGGAGTCGATTAGAAAATGCTCGATGGCAACGAGGTAGGGATTCTGAGGCACTTCGATGGTGACGGTATTTTCGAGTGTTTCAGCTACTTTCTGTTTACAACTGCTCAAGCTCATTCCGAGAAGGATGATTGCGAAGAGACTTAAAATGGTTTTTGTCTGTTTCATATCATTGTTTGTTTTTGAATTGCAAAAATACACATTTTATCTCACATGATAACTTTTTTGTAAAAAAAACTCGCCTGCATGGTGCAGACGAGTTTCTTTCAAGGTAGGCGTATTGCCAGAGTAGTCAGTTATTCTTTTACTACTTTCTGGATGCTTACACCATTATTAGTTGTCACGCGGACAACATATACGCCGTTGGCAAGAGTGCTGATGTCAATCTTGCCTCCATTGTTGCGACTCAATACGGTACGACCGCTGGCGTCGAACAATTGCACGGAGTGGATGCCTTCGCCTTCAACGGTAAGGGTGTTGTTTGCAGG
>CAMZFW010000177.1 GCA_947306225.1 uncultured Bacteroidales bacterium | reverse complement strand
GTACAAAAAGCCAAATCACCCCTATCTGCGCAACCCCTTTCACCACACGTTGCCAGCGTTTCCTACCTAAAAAAAAGAATGCCGCACCTGCCAACCACGCCACAATGCCCACATGCAGTCCCGAGACGCAGAGGAGGTGGGTGATGCCCGCATCGCGAAACTGCTGCTGTGTGGCCTCGTCCACATCGTCGCGCCAGCCCAATAGCAGAGCCTCGGCTATGCCCTGCTGCGATGGGGTGAGGTGGCTATGACGTATACGCTCTACCATACGGAGCTGAATGCCCTTCGACCACCCCCTGAGCGTGAAGGTGCTATCGTGAGCCGTCAACTGCCAATGGGCGGGTGGCACATAGCACTGCCAGAGAATACCCTTGCGCCGTAGGTAGCGGCAATAGCCGAAGTCGCTCGTCCAATTACGAGGGCGTTGCGGACGCGCTGTAATCCACAGGCAGTCGCCATAGCGCAACTGCGCGGATGCGCTGTCCTGCCGTATATAGAGCAGCACCCTGCCCGCCGAGGAGTGACCATCCACACCGATGACTTCCGCCACAGACTTATAGCACTTGGGTGTAGGACGCGGAGTGTCGCAAAGACGCACACAAAAACTATCGACAGCGGTTGGAAATGGGTCGGCTGGAGCATGCAGCATGGGCAGCACGGCACCTATACCAACCCAAATAGGCCACAGTAACACTGGGAATAACCCTTTTCGAAATAGTCGCCCGCTACAGGCCGCCACCACCAGTAGCAACACACACAAGCCCACCGCCACACACAGCCATACCACAGGAGACACAGGCAGATACTCAGCCATCAATATGCCCAGCACCACCGCCAATGCCAGCCGCAGCATCGGTGTGCGCACCATCAGGCGATGGACAAGCTGTCGCAAGGTTGAGGATGAGTTTTTCACTACCATTTTGCAAAAATACAACTTTTTTTCGTACTTTTGCAAATTATATCCATTCTTGTATGGCAGAACACAACAACACCGGCAAAATGGGCGAAATCCTAGCCAGAGAATATCTGGAATCGAAAGGTTTTGCCATTCTTGAAACCAACTGGCACAGGGGGAAGTACGAAGTGGACATAATCGCTTACATGGAGGGCCTGATTGTGTTTGTAGAGGTGAAGACCCGTAGCCGACAGGATTATGGCGAGCCCGAGGAGTTTGTCACACTAGACAAACAGAGAGCCTACATACGCCTTGCCGACAAATATGTCATCGACCACCAACGTCAGGAGGAGGTGCGTTTCGACATCATTTCAGTGGAAATAGAGGGTCTCGACTACCATATCACCCATCTTGAGAATGCTTTCAGTGCGGTGGGGCTATACCTGCGGCGTTAGACATCCCATGTGAAGCCCTCGAAGGGACTCAATGGCATGTCGAACGTGGTGTTGCTCTCAGCCTGCTTCTGCGATAGTTCCTGTAAATGACGGATGCGGCGGATGCCCCATTTCCACATGCGGATGTCGAACCAGATGAGCAGCACAAATAGCGCACCTGCCACAACGCCCTGCCCTTCGCCCATGGTTTCGGGTATCATCAGCAGTGCGTCGAAGGTGCCATGCAGCAGCATCGGCACCAAAAAGGCCAACCATAAATAATAACGACGATGACGCTTTGTCCCTGACTGGTCGCCAAACTTGGCAAGCGAGAAATAATAGCCCATCATCACCCCGAACAGGAAATGCCCTGGCACCGACAGGAATGCCCGCATGGTGCCCGTAGCCATTGCCTCGGCAAAAACCTCCTGACCTAGGACATAGCCTAAGTTTTCGAAGCAGGCAAAGCCCAACGAGACAAAAGTGGCATAGACTATGCCATCGAAATACTCGTTGAACTCACGGCTCTTCCATATTGCCCAACGGAGCAACAACAGCTTGCAGAGTTCCTCGGAGCACCCTGCCACCACAAAGCCCGTGTAGGCACCACTGACAATTGGGATGGGCGGGACAAACCTGATTAAAATACTCTCCATCAATCCTGCAGGTATTATGGCGAGCGCACCGAAGATAAACGCCTTAATCAATTTGCCGAGCGGCTCCTTCTCATATTTGTCCTGCCTGTAGACCACAAAGGCCAACACCAGCACTGGCAATACGGCTATGGCAATGAGGTAAATGTTCATAATGGTTGGCTATTAAAGATGATACTGACTATTTTTTGCGTTGCAAAGATACAATAATTTTTTGAATCGGAAGTATTTTGTCACATTTTCATTTGTTAAAAATGAACTTTCATGCAATATATAACCAACTGTTACGTTTTGTAACTAAAACTTTAATTTCGCAACAACGAAGACGAACTTTAGAAATCGGTATTCAATGCGTTACTCCGACTACTGCCTACAACGTTTTGGTCATCGGATACAGAAGCTGACCGTCAATGCCGGATTCGGCTGCCCCAACCGCGACGGCACGTTGGGCATGCATGGCTGCATCTTCTGCAACAACGACGCATTCAATCCTTCCTACTGCCAGCCTGCGAAGACTATCACCCAACAGATTGACGACGGCATCCGCTTCCACTCGCACCATCACCACCAACAGGTGGGCTATCTTGCCTACCTGCAAGCCTATAGCAACACTTACGCTCCGCTGGAACGGCTGCGGGAGTGCTACGAGGAAGCTTTGGAACATCCCTTAATTGAAGGTCTCGTCATCGCCACCCGCCCCGACTGTGTGGACGAGCCAAAGCTGGACTATCTTGCCACCCTTGCACAGAGGCATTACATCATGGTCGAATACGGCATTGAAAGTTGCTACGACCGAACCTTGCAGCGCATAAATCGTGGGCACGACTACGCCTGCACCGTCCACGCTATTGAAGCGACCGCCCGACGGGGCATCCCCTGTGGTGGACACCTCATACTGGGGCTGCCGGGAGAAAGCCGCGAAGAAATGGTTGCAGAAGCAGCACTCCTTTCACAACTGCCGCTCACTACCCTCAAACTCCACCAGCTGCAGATACTGCGAGGCTCACAGTTGGAGAAAGAGTATTTGCAAGACCCATCTTCGGTGCCGCCTCCATTCGCACTCAAAGAATACATCGTCCTAGTGTGCGACTTTCTTGAACGACTACGCCCTGACATCGTGGTCGAACGCTATGCCGCCAGTGTCCCGCCACGCTATCAGGTGGCACCCGAAAGAGGATGGAAACACCCTGACGCCACACCCGTCAAAGGCAGCGAACTCGCCGACATGGTGGAGTCAGAACTTGCCAGCCGCAACACACACCAAGGCATCTACTACACTCCTAAAAATATTCACCAATGAGACATACTGCTACGATACTATTGGCACTACTGCTCTTATATTCATGCGCCACACAGAAAGAAGCTGTTAGCGACAAGAAGACCATCACCGTTGCTCGGGTGACAGACGACAACTTCCGCACCTATCTGCTTGACAATGGCTATGCCAAACCCTACGAAGGCAAGCTACATGGACGTGACCGCTTTACCCCTCAAAGCGAATGGGTGGAAAGCACTCCTTTGGGTCGTAGCACACAGCTCATCGACTGCCATCGCAAGGAGATTCATTCGCTTGATGGCATTGAGCTATTTCCCAACCTGGTGATACTGATATGTAGCGAGAACCCCATAAGCCGACTCGACCTGCGACACAATCCCAAACTCAAGCAGCTTGTCGCCATCGAAACACCTCTGCGTTCGCTCGACGTCAGCCATAATACCGAACTGAAGGTGCTCAACATCAGTTTCCACCAACTGCGCAAACTCGATGTCAGCCACAACACACAGTTGGAGGAGCTGCTCTGCATCTTTGCCCCCGGCATCACCTCGCTCGACCTCTCGCA
>CAMZFW010000176.1 GCA_947306225.1 uncultured Bacteroidales bacterium | reverse complement strand
TCGAAGTGTTGGGAGAAGGCGGGGAGGGAGGCGGCGAGGAGGAATAAGAAAAGGAACAAACGTTTCATATTTTTCAATTTTTAGAAATTAATTGTGTTACAAAAGTGGTACCATATAGACGGGCAGGATGTGACTATTGGGAGCAATGCTCTCGGGCGATGGCGATGGCACGTTGTAGTTTCTCTGCCAGCAGTTTCTTGTCTGGTAGTTGGGTATAGTACTGTGCCACCTTGATGGGGCTTTCCTCGTCAAGCATCAGGTATTCTATGTGTTCAGTGTTACCCTCGGAACAGAGAATGAGTCCAATGGGAGATTCTTCGCCCAGACGGCGGTCGTTCCTATCCAAGTAGCGCAAGTAAAGACGCATCTGACCTTCATGCTCGGGCTTGAAGCGTCCTAGTTTCAAGTCGATGGCTATCAGACGGTGTAGGCCACGGTGGTAGAAAAGCAAGTCTATGTAGTAGTCGGTCGCATCGACGGTGATGCGCTTCTGTCTGGCAAGGAATGCGAAATCAGTACCCATCTCATTGATGAACTGCTGCATTTGCGTGATGATGGCGTTTTCCAAATCCCTCTCGCTGAATATGTCGGGAAGACCGAGCATATCAAGGAAATAGCTACTGCGGAACACCATATCAGGCACCAATGTCTGCTGTTCTGACAATTGTTGCAATTCTTTCGCAATTGTCTCCTCCGGACGGCGACTTGTTGCGCTGCGCTCGTAAAGCTGGCTATCGATTTTCTGGTCGAGAGTGCGGGTGTCCCAATGTTCTATCCGACACATTTCCATATAGAAACGGCGTTTCAACGGCTCGTCTATATACATCAATGTCTTAAGATGTGTCCAACTGAATTGTCTCCGCACAGCATGCATGATTTCCTCTTCGGTAAAAGTCTCCGCAGCGCGGAGACAATGCAACAAAGTCTTGTGGCTCCAGCCCCGGCCGTAACGCTCAGTCAGCTGTGCTGCCAATGTTTTCAACACCTGCTTGCCATATTCTGCACGTCGGTTGAAGAGGACATCCTCTTTGATGCGCCTGCCAATATGCCAATTGGTAAGGCATACCTCGGAGTTGACATATACCGCCACGCGGTTGCGCACGCCATCTATTATGTTGCATACATCGAAGAATAGTCCTTGTATCTCGTCAGTGTTTTTCAGTTGGTTGTCTGCCATAAGTTCAATCGTATTTATCGTATATATAACTACAATGTTGCGTTATTATTGCCCGAAGATGTCGGAGTGTTTCAGCAGTCTTAGTTTTTTTGTTTGACGATATGTTTTTTTGCATTTTTCGTTATTTTGAGCCGTCACCGCCGAGGGGTCGAAGAGGAATCGAAGAAGGATGTTACTTTTTCTAATTCATGACTAATTCGTGTTTTGGTAAGGCGCAATTTCCTTCCTCCACACTATATACTGTCAAAAGTGCCAAAATCGTCACCCTTGGAGCCCCGTTTTTAACAAAGTTTAACACCCCTTCACGATTTTTTGCCCAAAAGGCACCAAATTGCTTCTTATTAAAGTACGTAAAAATACGATTTCTGCACAGACGAACGACTTTTTCTCGTTCGCCTGTGCAGAAAACACTAATTTCAAATCGGCCACACGCCGACTACTCCACCGTCACGCTCTTGGCGAGGTTGCGCGGCTGGTCCACGTTGCAGCCCTTGGCTATGGCCACATAGTAGCTCAACAGCTGCAGTGGGATGACAGCCAGCAGCGGCACGTAGCAATCCCGCGTGTCGGGAATGGTGAAATAGTAGTCGCTCATGCCCTTCACCACGGTGTCGCCCTCCGTCACGACAGAGATAATCTTGCCCTTGCGCGACTTGATTTCCTGTATGTTGCTCACCACCTTGTCGTAGTTGCCTCGCTTGGGAGCGATAACCACCACAGGCATCTCCTCATCAACCAGGGCGATGGGACCGTGCTTCATCTCGGCTGCGGGATAGCCCTCGGCATGGATATAGCTGATTTCTTTCAACTTCAACGCGCCCTCCATTGCCACGGGGTAGTTGTAGCCACGTCCCAGATAGAGGAAGTTCTTGCAGTAGGTGAAGGTCTTGGCATATTCGTCAATACCCTTGTTGTGTTCCAACGTCCACTGCATCTTGTCGGGTATCATCTGCAATTCTTCCACCAGCATGTGGAACATATCGTCGCTCAGCGTCTTCTTCTCCTTGGCGATTGCCAAGCCCAGCAGGGCAAGGGTGATGACCTGGCCGGTGAACGCCTTGGTCGATGCCACACCGATTTCTGGTCCCACGTGCAGGTAAGTGCCGCTGTGCGTGGCGCGTGCTATCGAGGAGCCAATCACGTTGCAGATGCCGTACAGGAACGCCCCCTTCTCCTTCGCCAGCTGTATGGCGGCAAGCGTGTCGGCCGTCTCGCCCGACTGCGACACCGCTATCACCACATCGTCCGAGTGTATCACCGGGTTCCTGTAGCGGAACTCGGACGCATACTCCACCTCCACAGGTATCTGACACGCCTCTTCGATAAAGTATTTGCCAATCAGTGCCGAATGCCACGAAGTGCCGCAGGCGCAGATGATGATGCGCTTGCAGTTGATAAACTTATCCTTATGGTCAATGATGCCACTGAGCAGCACATCCTTGTCAGCCATGTTCAGGCGTCCGCGGATGCATGTGCGCAGTGCGTTGGGCTGTTCCCAAATCTCCTTCAGCATAAAGTGGGCATAGCCGCCCTTCTCCAATTCGTCGAGATTCATCTGCAGCTTCACCAACTGAGGCGTCTGCTTCACGTTGGCAAGGTTGGTAATCTCCAGCCTGCCCGTGCGGTCCATGATAGCAATCTCCTCGTCGTTGAGGTAGATGACATCCTTGGTATGCTCGATAATCGGGGTGGCGTCCGAACCCAAGAAGAACTCCTTGCGTCCCGTCGCGCTCTTACCCACGCCGATAATCAGCGGGCTGCCCTTGCGGGCGCACACCAGCTGGTCGGGATGGCTCTTCTCCAAGATGGCGATGGCGTAGGCACCCACCACGTTCTTCAGAGCCAGCTGCACTGCCGTGTACAGGTCGCAATGGTGCGAGTTCATCATATACTCCACCAACTGCACCAGCACCTCCGTGTCCGTCTCGCTGCAGAAGGTCATGTTGTTCTTCTCCAGCTCGGCACGCAACGCTTTGTAGTTCTCAATGATGCCATTGTGCACCAACGTCAGGTTTTTCGACTGCGAGTAGTGCGGGTGCGCATTGGTCTCGTTGGGCTCGCCATGTGTCGCCCAGCGCGTGTGGGCTATGCCGATGGTGCCGCTCACATCCTTGCCCTCCACACTCGCCTCTAGTGCCGACACTTTGCCCTTGGCCTTGTACACCAGCAATTCGCCCTTGGCGTTAATCAGCGACACACCTGCGCTGTCGTAACCGCGATACTCCAAACGATGCAGACCTTTAATCAAGATGGGGTAAGCCTGCTCCTCCCCGATGTATCCTACTATTCCACACATAGTATTCTATTATTATTTATTAAACATTAAATGTAACAAAACAACTATATACCAAACAAATACGCATATTGTGCGTACCTATTCGGATTTACAAAGGTACATAAAAAAATCCGAACACGAAAAACAAATTCTTTTTGCCGATGCAAAAGTACACACTATTTTCCTCCTCGTTACCGATTCCTACCGCATTCTACCGAAACTTACCGCATTTTACCGCATCGTACCGCATTCTACCGCATCGTACCGCATTTTACCGAAACTTACCGCATCTTACCGCTTTCTACCGCATCTTACCGCATTCTACCGATTGGGGGGTCGTTTTCCGTCGCCTGGACGGCAAACGAACGGCAAACGATCGGTTAACGAACGGTTAAATGCGGGAGGAA
>CAMZFW010000175.1 GCA_947306225.1 uncultured Bacteroidales bacterium | reverse complement strand
GCTCACAAAGTCAGTCTTAATCAGGTCGAGGTTCCTCACTATCGGATGTGGCGACAAAGGCACTATCTCGGGAAAATACATCCAAGGTTGGAATTGTATCTGAGGCTTATCCCCTACCATGCCCACAGTCATGGGTATGGGTCTGCAACGGATGTCCATGATGATGTCGGGGTTGATACGCGCGCCGTATGTGAACAACATCTCGTCAAGGTTGAGGGGAAGGCGTGTTGCCACTGCCTGTCCTGCATGTGCCAGACTGTCGAGGTCGGCATCCAACGGATCTATGAGCCATAGCAATTTGCCGCCATACATCACATATTGGTCTAATATATAGAGGTCTCTGTCGCTGAACAACTTTGTCGGCTTGGCAATGATGATAAGGTCGTACTTGTTGCGGAAATGGTATGTCGTAGAGTCCTTCGCATCCACCACGCGAGTGGTTAGCGAATTGATGTTCTCGTCCATGCGCACGGTGTCGAGATTGTAATATTCATATAGCGAGCCTAACAAGTCCGACAGGTTGGGCAATGGCAGTTCGCCATGTCCACGCATAAAGGCGACACTGGGTTTCTGTCCCTGCGACAACGCTCGTATGGCATTCGACAGCACATACTCCAAACTCTGTATCGAGTTGTTCAGCAATTGCGTCTGATCTACATATTTCTGACTCTGCAACAACTGTATAGAGGTCTCGTTACCTTTGTATATGACATCGGCTGCAGGTATCAGCACCTGTGTAGTGACCCCGTTGCCCGTACTCACCTGTATCTGGGTGGGCTGGATGCCTTTCTGTGCCAACTTCTGATAAAACACCTGCCGCTCTTGTTGGTTGTCGAAGTCGTTGGGGTTCACAAACTCGTATTGTACATTCTTGTTGTAGGCACGGAACTGGTTCAGCATCTCCTTCGTCTCATTTTGCAACCGTTTGAAGTCGGCTGGGAACTCGCCTTCCAAATACACGCGGTACAACACAGGTTCGTCAACCTTCTTCAGCAAGTTCTTTGTCGACTTCGAAAGAGTGTAACGCTTCTCCGAGGTCAAGTCGAGGCGGCCAAAGAGGTAGTATCCGATAACATTGACGAAAACAACAATCAGTATTCCGGCCCCCAGCTCAATCCAGTGGCTGCGACGCTGGTCTTTCTTATTGCGCCATCCGTGCCATTTGCGGCTTTGCAGCACAATGCGCGTAGCCATCATAAACACAGCTATCACGCTGGCAAAATATATTACGTCGCGACTGTCCACGACACCCCGGCTGATTGACTCATAGTGGTAGCTCATGCCCAGCGAACGGACAAACAGGTCGGCATTGCCAAGAAAGCCCATTCGGTAGATGGATTCAAAGCCAAGATGCATGAATGCGCTCATCAAGGCAGCTATGATGAAGGCGACAATCTGGTTGTTAGTAATCGAGCTGGCAAACAGACCGATGGCAACAAATGCGGCACCTAATAGTAACAGACCCATGTACGAACCCACCACGCTTCCAGTGTCAATATTGCCCACAGGGTCGCCCAGTGCCACTACGCTGAAATAGCACACCAAAGTGGGCAACAACGAGATAAACACCAGTGCAAGGCCTGCTAGAAATTTGGCCCAAATGAGCTTCATCTCGCTTAACGGTTTAGTGAGCAACAGTTCCATTGTGCCGTTCTTCTTCTCCTCGGCAAACATGCGCATTGTGATGGCGGGAATAAGGAAGAGGTAGAGGAACGGGCCTATTACAAAGAGTCCGTCCATGCCGGCAAAACCGTAGTCAAGAATGTTGAAGTCCGACTTGAACACCCACAGCATCAAACCAGTGAGTACGAGGAAGACAATGATAGTCAGGTATCCGATTAGCGAGGAGAAGAAACTGGCAAGTTCTTTCTTGAATAGTGTGAACATCTTTCTAAATTAAGAATTTAAAATTAAAAATTAAATAATCGGGGAAGTCGGCTGATATTAATTTATAATTCTTAATTATTAATTTTCAAGTTATTCTTCAAATTTAAACCGTTTCGATCTGAACGAACGCCCTTGGTAGTCTCCTAACGACAGTTCGTATACCACCTCTGCCATCAAACTGGCACGTTTCGTCAGTACGTCGCGATTGATATTCTCCGATATGTCGCTCGGCACATGGTCGTAGGTTCCGCCCATGTGGTTGGTGAACACGATCGAGGGAATGCCTATCTGTGCAAAAGGTGCCGCATCGCCACGGGGCATCGTGCGATAGCCGCGCAACAACGATTTGGTGGAGATGGAGTCATTGCGCGAGGCAATGTTCCACAGCTGGGGGAACCGCTTGTTGCCTAACACATTGATGCTGTCGCCCGAACCGAGACATTCAGCATTGATAAAACATTCCACGTTTTTCAGCTTGGGGAAGTTCGACACGAAGATGCTCGAACCCAACTGTTCCAGTTCCCCACCCGAGAAAAGGACAAAGACTATCGAACGTTTGTTGTACTCAATCAGTGCAGGGACATTCACGGTCAGCAGGCGTGCGCATTCCAACACGGCCGCCACACCACTGGCGTTGTCGTCGGCTCCGGGGAACAGGCAGGTGCTGCCTTGTATGCCCACATGGTCGAGGTGTGCGCCCACCACGATGTATTCGTGTTTCAGTTTGTCATCCACACCGGGCAGTACACCCACCACGTTGGCGGTAGTGGCTTTGGGGTGGTAATGGGCGTTGATGTTTATTTCAAATTTCTTGCGCAGGTGGAACGACTGAGGCTTCATGTCGTTCAGCAACGCGTCGTATACCGAGTCCAGCGTCATCTGTTCGTTGGCAAGCAGGGCCGCACCCATGTCGCGGGTAGGTTGCACTACGGGGAATGTCGCCTGGTGGGCACCCTCGCCGCAATAGGCATGGTGCTGCACCTCATAGGGACGGCAGGTCTCCGACATATTGATGCACACCAGACCGACGGCACCATGCTTCATCGCCACCTCGGCCTTCTGCCGCAGGGTGGTATAGCGTCCGGCGATGTTGCCAGGCAAAAACTCGGGCACACCCGACAGACAGAGCACTATCTTGCCCTGCACGTCCACCTTGGAATACTCGTCGAAAGCAAGGTTGTCAATGCCCCATCCGCAGAACACCACGGGCGCATTCGTGTAGCCACGTCCTGTCATGCTCGAACACACATAGTCGCGACCCAGCACATAACGGGTGCGCGTATCGTTATCGTTCACATAGGTGTCAAAATTACAATTCTCTATCTCGTTGTACTCCACTTGGAAATACTGTCCCCATTCGCCATCGAAAGGCTTCACGCCATACGATGCCAGCACATCGGCACAATACTCAGCGGCCTCCAAGTAAGCCTTCGAACCCGCCATACGTCCCTCATATTGCGATGAGGAAAGCGTGCGGATATGCTTCATCAGCGTGTCGGTGTTGGCGCGCAGCAGCGTGTCCATCGCTGCCAGCTCCAACTCGCGGGCCTCGGCAGCTTCTTTTGCCGCCTTGGCGGCTTCTGCCTTGGCAGCCTCTGCTTCCGCAGCGGCCTCTTTCTTCGACTTGGCCTTACCTTTCTTCTCTTCCTTGGCTTTCGACTTCTTGTCCGACTTGGCTTTCTTCTCTGTCTTGTCCTTTTTCTTGCTTTGGGCATTAGCCTGCGGGCAGGCTCCAAAAGGCGACAACATCGCCAAAATGGCAAACAGGGCTATGAATTTCTTCATTTTCATTAGCGTTTTTATTATTATATATTTTTATATTTTTCTGACAATAAACTAATTGGTGTGTCTATGGCACACAATGCAAACAAGCAAAGATACGAAAAAAAAGCAATATAATAAAAAAACTTCTTGCCACGCACAGGGCAAACACATCAAGATACTTCCTAGTTCTTAGCTCTTACTTCCTACTTTTCCTCGCCTTCGGAAGCGAAGCCAGAGCGAAGGCATGGCGAAGGCACTCTGGGTGAATAATAGGTGTATGCCATCGTCAGTATGCTATAATTATACCGAAAAAAAGCAAAAACAGGGT
>CAMZFW010000174.1 GCA_947306225.1 uncultured Bacteroidales bacterium | reverse complement strand
GGCGGAAACGCTGGCGGTAGCCCCCGTCGGGGTTGTCGGCGGTGCCGGGGTTGAGTTTCGTCTCGCCGCTGTAAGGCATGATGAGAATGTCGCCCAAGTCGCTGTGGCCTGTGCCGCTGAAATGGGTGTGGCTGAAGCCTACGATGCTGCTGTCGCGGTGCTGGTAGCCGGCGCAATAGTCGTAGACACGCGGCTGATAGACCCCGTTAATGTTGTGGGGTATGGTGTCAGTGTCGGGACTCAGCTGCACGAAGCCGTAGGGGAAACAGGCTCCGGGAAAGGTGTGTCCCATACCGTTGGTGCCGATAAACACATTTGCGTAACGGCCATAGTCCTGCGCCGATACCATTGATACGACAGTCAATATTGACCAAAATAGACATATTCTTTTCATAGTGTAGATAGTTTTCACGCTGCAAAAATACGAAAATAATTAAAAAATATGTATCTTTGCAGGCGAAAAAAGATTGAAAAAAATGCGAAAAGCCACTATCTATATACTTTTCCTTGTCGCTATTGCGCTGTATGCCAGCTGCACTCCTGACGATTATATGCCACCTGAAACAGGCCTGACAACGCAAGAAGAAATCAACGATTCTATAATTAATGACTCTATCCCAATTAGTGGAGATGATAATGACACCATTCACGACACGATACCGCTTGTAGCGGAGAACCTATTACTAAACGGAGGATTGGAGCAATGGGTAGACCCGCTGATGGTTGCTCCCTATGATGTACCCGAACATTGGTTTATTCATAACAACTTAAATGTTAGGAAAAACAATACTATTGTCTCTGAGGGAATATTTTCGGCAAAGATGGAGTCGTTGGAAACAGGGTCTACGGCAAGAGTAGACCAACGCGTGCCCGTTACGCCAGGGAGTAGGATACGAATCCGCTTTAGCTACTATGTGGAACAATGGAAATCGAGGGGTGCTAGAACCTACTGCTATTTCCGAACGAGGGCAGCCGAAGCATCTAATATCTCTGCTGCAGATTTGAAAGAGTTCTATGGGCAAGATGCCTATTACATCATTCGAGGAGGAGGGTATAGCCTGACCTATCTTCCACACGATTTGAACGTATGGCAGACGTTTGACGAGACAATCGAAGTGCCTCCGACGGCAAACTATTTTGTGTTTGGTGTCAACAGTTATCACGGCACAACCATATATGTTGACGACTGTTATGTTATTGAAGTATCAGAATAGAAGGGATATGAGAAGGGTCTTTTTCTTGTTGGTATGGATTGTATTGGCTAGGGGTATTCTGCACGGGCAGAGTTTGAATGTCAACGACAATGCACAGATTGAATCTCAGCGGCAACTTACCGCCCCTTGGGTGCGCTGGTGGTGGAATGGCGACAAGGTGGACACGGTGGAGCTGAAGCGCGAGCTGCACCTGCTGCATGATGCGGGTATTGGAGGTGTGGAAATCAACCCCATCGAGTTCCCAGCCAAGCGGTGCGACTCGCTAGGCATTCGCTCCCTCACATGGCTCAGCGACGAATGGCTTGAGGCATTGGGCAGTGTCCTCCGCGAGGCCAAGCGGCTGGGCATGGGCTGCGACCTGCTGGTGGGCAGCGGGTGGCCCTTCGGCATGGAAACCCTACCCATGGAACATCGGGCACAGGTGATGCTCACCTACGCCACCGAGATTGATTGGTCGAACAATACCGCTAATGAGCCTTTTGTCATCACCAAGCAGCAGATTTTCGATGCCGTAGACCCCAAAGTGACCGAACCCAATGCCGACCGCCAGTTTGAATTGGTGGACCTCTTCGTCTTACCCGACTCGGTATACAGCATCTACCAGCGCAACGACTACTACCCCATCGGCGATACGATACGGCTCTATCCGCTCGACCAAATCACCACCGGCTGGCATCCCTCGCCCAATAGCAAATACATGCTTTATGCCCTGGTACGCTGCACCTCCTTTGCCAGCGTCATCAACGGTGCCCCCGGAGCATCGGGGCCTATCCTCGACCACATGAACCGCGAGGCGGTGCGCCATTTCCTTTACCACATGTCGCACACCTTGGAGGGGAGGTTTGGCCCTATGAAGAATTGGCTGCGTGCTTACTTCGTCGACAGCATGGAGCTCGAAGGGGCAAACTGGACCTCCGACTTCGCCGAGGAGTTTCGCCGCCGTCGCGGCTACGACCTGATGCCGTGGCTGCCCTTCACCATGTTCAAGACCGGACGGCTGGGTGACGTGGTTAGCTATGAGTATGGGGCCAAGCAGTCGCCCGACTTTAAGCGGCAGGTGCAGCGGGTGCGACACGATTTCGAGCTCACCAAGGCGGAGCTGCTCCACGAGCGCTATACCCAGACGTTCCTCGACTGGTGCCACGAGCAGGGCGTAAAGGCACGCGCACAAGCCTATGGACGCGGTTTCTTCCCCCTCGAAAGCTCCCTCGGCTACGACATCCCCGAGGGCGAAAGCTGGACCACCAACTACCTGCGCCACCGCATCGGCGAGGAGATGCCCGACAGCGACTACCGCCGCGGTCGTGCCTACACGATGATTAACAAGCTTGTCTCCTCCGCCGCACACCAAAGCGGTCGCCGCTTGGTCAGTGCCGAAGAGATGACCAACACCTACCGCATGTTCGAGACCACCCTCGAACTGCTCAAGCTGGGCAGCGACATGAGCGCCATCAGCGGCACCACCCACTCGGTGTGGCACGGCTTCAACTACTCGCCTCAGCAGGCGGGCTTTCCCGGATGGGTGCAGTACGGCAGCTACCTCAACGAGAAGAACACCTGGTGGCCCTACTTTCACCTGCTCAACGAGTACCGCAGCCGCATGAGTGCCATACTCCAGAATGCCGAAATGCAGACCAACATCGCCATCCTGCTCCCCATCGACAGTCTTTGGGCGCAATACGGCGTGCAGACCGAACCCTTCCCCAACTACCCTAAGGGCAGCCCCTACGACATACCCTACCTGCTTTGGGAAGCGGTGCACAAGAACGGTGGCAACTGCGACTTCGTCACCCCCCGCCAGCTTGACACTGCCACCCTCCGCGACGGCAAACTCATCATTGGCAAAAGAGCATACAAAGCCTTACTTGTGCCACCAGCGTCTACCCTTGACAGTACACATTTTTCAATTTTCAATTCTCAATTCTCAATTACAAAAGTACCCGACCTTCCCGACCGCAACTACCTCAACTGGTACTGCACAGCCCAGCAGCAACACCGTCTCCCCCACGCCATCACGATAGAAGAGCCCAACCGCTACCTGCTGCAAAACCATTACCGCAACGACCGAGGCGACGACATCTTCCTCTTCGTCAATGCAGCCCTCCGTATGGCAGTCAGTTCCACCATCGCCTTCTCCAAAGAAATCTACCAAGGCCGCACTGCCTGGGTCTACAACCCCGCTACCGACGAGAAACAACTGCTCACACTTGAAGACGGCTTCACCTGGCTCTACCTTCCCCCCGCCGAAAGCCTCTTTATCATTTTTGAAAATCGTAGGGGCTTACCCCCGCGTAAGCCCACTGGGGAATGGGCCTACACGGGGGTAGGCCCCTACAATGAATGGTCTCCTGCCTACAACGAAGGGCAGCACTACTTCACCATCCCGATGCAGTGGCACCTGTCGTTGCATCACGCCATAGAGGGCTGGACGCGCGACACCACAATGCAGCAACTCTGTGACCTCCGCGAAACACAGTTCAAAGACTTCTCCGGCACCATCACCTACACCGCCCACTTCCACCTCGACAGCATCACCGACGACTCCCTGCAAGGCGTTACCTACACTCCCGAAAGCCTCGAATGCCTCGACCTCGGCGAAGTCTACGACATCTGCCAGCTGTGGGTCAACGGGGTGGACTGTGGTGTGAAATGGTACGGCGAACGAATCTACTGCAACACTGGCGGACGATTTCACCCTGGTGACAACACTATCGAAATTCGCGTCACCACCACCCTCAACAACTACGTCCACACCCTTACAGACGACAAAGTCATCCAACACTTCGTACTCAAACGCAATGTCCCCACCACACCTGCGGGTCTCGTAGGTATCGATGGACAGATAGCCTTTTTCTAACACCTCGACATGAACAACGAAATCATCA
>CAMZFW010000173.1 GCA_947306225.1 uncultured Bacteroidales bacterium | reverse complement strand
TTGCCGTCGCCTGGACGGCAAACGATCGGATAACGAACGGCAAACGAACGGATAATTATGATTGCTTGATTGTGTTATTTAAACTAAAAAGTAAAAATTAGTTGCCGCACCCGGATAATTTTCAATTTTCAACTTTCAACTTTCAAGCAATCAGAGAACCTATGCGAACCAAAGAAACGCATTGGCTATCAAGATTTATTGCATTAACAATGGGGAGAGTCGGAGAACAAATATTCGCCATGTCGAAAAAAAAACGTATTTTTGCAATTTGTAATTTTATGTTCACGTGGAATCAATAAAGAAGATATATCGCAAGGGCATAGGGCCGTCGAGCAGCCACACCATGGCACCGCACCGTGCCGCCAAACAGTTCAGCACGGAGCACGCCGATGCGGCCAGCATCCGAGTGACGCTTTATGGCAGCCTTGCCGCCACAGGCCGCGGCCACCGCACCGACAAAGCCATCGTCGACGGGGCTGCACCCGTGCCGGTGGAGATTGTGTGGCGGTCGGACATCGTGAAGCCGTTCCACACCAACGGAATGTATTTCGAAGCATTGGACGACAAGGGCACCCCCTATGCCGACTGGACTATCTATAGCGTGGGCGGCGGCGCATTGGCGAATGAGACCTCACGGGAGGAATCACGGCAGGTGTACGACATGCAGACGCTGACCGAGATACTGCCCTACATCGAACGCGAAGGCCTAACCTATTGGGAGTATGTGCAACAGTGCGAGGAAGCGGACATCTGGGACTACCTGCAGGAGATGTGGGACGTGATGCAGAGCACCGTGGCCGAAGGGCTACGGGAGGAAGGAGTGATACCCGGAGGACTGCACTTGCGGAGCAAGGCGCGACAATACTATGTGCGGGCATCGAGCTACAAGCCTTCGCTGCAGAGCCGTGCACTGGTGATAGCCTACGCACTGGCCACCTCGGAGCGCAACGCAGCAGGCGGACAGATAGTGACCGCACCCACCTGCGGCGCGTCGGGCGTGCTGCCAGCAGTACTCTACCATCTGAAAAAGGCGCACGAATTCTCGGACAAGGAGATACTGCGCGCCATGGCGACGGCAGGCCTGTTTGCCAACGTCATCAAGCACAACGCCTCCATCTCGGGAGCCGAGGTAGGCTGCCAAGGCGAGGTGGGCAGTGCCTGCGTGATGGCTGCGGTGGCGGCCAACCAGCTGTTTGGCGGCAGCCCCCAACAGATAGAGTATGCAGCCGAGATGGCTATGGAACACAATCTAGGCTTGACGTGCGACCCCATGTGTGGACTGGTGCAGATACCCTGCATCGAGCGCAACGCCATGGCGGCACTGAGGGCGTTGGACATCAACATCTACGCCATGATGAGCGACGGCAAGCACATCATCAGTTTCGACAAGGTGGTGCGCACCATGAAACGCACGGGTCACGACCTGCCCAGCCTCTACAAAGAGACTTCGATGGGCGGCCTAGCGGTGGAAGAATAAAAGTTGAAAATTGAAAATTGAAAATTGAGAATTGATACATACCCGGCCTTCGGCCACCCTCTAAAGAGGATGCAAATTAAGTTTTTTTATCAGACCGACAAGCAATAATAACCGCATAAAAAATACAAATTAGATAAGAAAATTGAAAGTTGAAAATTGAAAATTGAAAATTGAAAATTGGCTGCCGCGCAACATATCAACGTATCAACATATCAACGTATCAACTTATAAGCAATCAGACAATCAAACAATCTTTGAATATGAAAAGAATACTTCTAGTACTTGTCGCAATGGTCATGGCACAGTGCGCCATGGCACAAGAGTTACAATTTCAGCTGCCCATCATGCCTGAGAAGATGTGGCCGTCGGACTATGCCAACTACGAGACGGACGTGCTCAACTGCTGCAACTACCTGCTGAGCGTCGACCCCGCCTTCAACCAGCCCAAGCACGAAGAGTGCACCAGCTTCTTGGTCCGCTGGCTTACCGGCACCCCCGAAGTGAGCGTGCTGATTGACCCCAAACTGGTAGACCCAAAGAACGGAGACCTATTGGTGGCATACATGGCAGCATGGACCCGCCACGCCCTGACCAACAAGGAGGACGGCAACCTCATCAACGCACAGGTGGCGACGGAGGAGACGCTGGCATTCTACAGCAGTTACAAAGAGTCAATCGGGAAATCGAAGCTGGCCGAGAAACTGCTCAAGGAGCAGGCAAAGGGCAAACTTGCCACCTACGTGACTAAAACACTGGTGAAATAGAATGACACGACGTGCTGCCGTATTTGCGCTCTTGGCGATAGGTCTGGCTGTTTCATGCACGATGGAGGACACCCCGTTCCCCTACGTGCCTAACAGGCCTGACGACTTCAACCGCACCGTCAGATACAACCTGTCGGGCGAGACGGAGGAGCTGCTAGGCGAGGTGGCAATGATGACGCACGTGGTATACCATGAATACTACGACGGCCTAGTGTCGGAACATGTGGTATGTTTCGACAGTGCAGGGCATTGCCTGGAGCTGTACTACCGCGACCGCGAGACCAACCAACGCTATACTTTTGCATACGACAGTCTGGGACGGCGGATAGAGGAGCTGTGCTATCTCGATAGCGCAGGCACGCCCTACGACAGCCTTGAGACCATTTACACCCGGACCACCTACAGCTATTCGCGCAACGGACGCACCTGCCGAGCCCGCATCACCGACCCCGACGGCAAAAGACATACCTTCCGCCTGCGATACAACAGGCAGGGCAGGTTGCACCGTTTCATCTACCCCGACGGGTCGCGTTTCACCTACGACTACGACACGGCGGGAAGAGTGGTGTGCACCACCTTCCCCGATGCATCGTCACAAACTTTTGAATATGACGAAGAGGGAAGACTGACCAGTATGCGTGACCGCGATGGCGTGTACCAGTGGTATGCGCCCGACTGTCCAGAAGTGCATTATGACACGTTGGGACGCGCCGTGGAGGAGGTGAGTAACGTCAACGGCAGCCCATCAGTAACCACCTACAGCCACGACGACCACGGCAACTGGACGCGTCGCACGCTGACAGGCCTATCCATCCCCACCCGTATTGACAACAGAACATTTAAATACTTTACCGAATGAAGAAACTATTCCCTATCCTAACCGTATGTGCCCTCCTCTGCACCGCCTGCCACACGCAGGAAGAGGAAGTATCCACGTTTGATTTCGACAACACCTGCTGGTTCGACGGCTATGAATTCTTTGTGGGCAGCCACGACACTGTAACAAACAATCCTAATTTGTACATCTTCCAAGGCGGCACCCTGCACGAGGGCGGCTCTACATTTGCACTACTGCAAGTGGCGACGGACACCTTTGTCATCCAATCATACCCCGGCACCGACTGGACGGCGGTGGGCGTAGAGGGCGACACGGCAGTGTTGCAACAACTGGGTGAGAAGACCATCATCGTATGCCTCAACCCCGAGGACGACGAGGCGGACACCCTGTGGATGTACGACCCCGGCGACAAAAGCCCTATGGCGGCATACGAGGACATCCTGATTCAGACTCGGGTTCTCGCTTTGACCGGCACCTACTACGACTCGGTCAAGAAGATAACCTACCAATTCTTCGACACCACGCTAGTCCGCACCGATGCCAAAGGTGTGGCCGACACGCAGACGTTCCACTTCTTCTACTCGTTCGACATGCCCAGCCACCTGCTGCAATTCTCTAACAACGAGCAGTTCTGGTACGAGATTACCCCAACGGGTATGGACCTCTTCAATGCCAAATATTGGTCGGAAGAGGACGACTATATGCGTCAATACCGCTTTGCACAGCTCAAGAAGCTGTAGCACCTATGGCAGCCGAGTGACAATCTCAGAATAGCCGATAGCGCGGAGGTAATCATCTGCGCCTTCGGTTTTTAATAGGTCCTCGGGACAGTGGGCGTCGGTGCTGACGATAACGGGGATGTGCTTCTCGTTCATGTAGCGCAGCAGCTCGCGTGAGGGATAGAAGTTGTCGTGTCGCTTCTTATAGATGCCACGGGTGTTGACCTCGGCTATGCAGCCCACTTCGTGGATGAGTTCGATGGTTTCGTACACAAGGTCGAGATACCATTTGTCGTGTTCCAAGAAATAGCGGTCGCGGTTGTGCATCACTATCTTGTTGAAGTGGGCGACGATGGTGGGACGCTGGCTTTCTATCATGGCGTTGCTTTGATGGAAAAAGGCGGTGACACCACGGCGTATGTCGCCGT
>CAMZFW010000172.1 GCA_947306225.1 uncultured Bacteroidales bacterium | reverse complement strand
CTGTTATTCCACGCTGCTTAATGCCCCAAGCCTCGCGGGCTTTTCCATCAATACGTTTGCCTCTGGGTTGGTATTCGGACAGAAGGCGTTGGAATAATGCAACCTTTTCAGATGTGTGGTGGGCATAGCTATGACTGTCGGGAATGGTATGTGTCTTGGGATAATCCCCACGCATCACCTTTGCGTAATTGCTTATTCCCTCTTTGCCATAGATTCCCGAATTGAATCCTTTCCGGTCTGGCGTAGGTTGCTCTCCGTTGCTGCGTAGCAAATCGGATATGGCCTCATGTAGCGTAGCCGTAGGTTGTAACCCTTTGCTTTTTAAGAAAGCGTCACGGTGGTTCAATAGCAGTTGTTCAAAGTTGTCGGGAGACCCCAACCCTTCTTGAATTCCCACAAGGATGAAGCGTTTGCGACGCTGTGGAACTCCATAGTTAGAGAAGTCGAACACATGAGGCTTAACGTTATACCCCAATCCTTGTAGTCCCCGAATCACTTTGTGCGAGTAAGGCTCTGCATCGCTAGCGTTCTTTTTGTCGAAAGCATAGGTAAAACCCTTCACATTCTCAAAAAGGAGCATGCGGGGACGCACCAAATCGATGAACCTGATGTAGGAAAAGACCAACTGGTTGCGCACATCGTCTTCGACTCGTTTTCCTGCCATAGAAAACCCTTGACAGGGAGGGCCGCCAGCCACCAAATCCACTTTGCCCCGCAGGACTTTCAGTTGGTCTTGGTATTTCTCAAGCACCTCGTTTATGTCGTGATTGGTTTGAGGGAGCCAGTCGGGCCAGTCGAAGTGCTTTTTATTGTCAATAAGGTTGTGTTTCAGCGTTTCGAATGGGAACGCATTTTTCTCAATGGCAAAAAGCCCTTGCCATCCAGCAAGGTACAGGCCGAGGGAGAGTCCCCCGCAGCCCGCAAACAAATCTATGCATGTCGGTTTTGCCATTTTTACCTTATTTGAATAAGGTAAACGATGGCATCTTCTTTTTATTGTTGTATTCTAATAAAAATTATTAACAATGTCTGCCGTTAGTTGATTATGTGTTATTTGGCCATGGGTTAAGAGTGAGGCTGGGAGTATTGACCTTGTTTAAATGTAGTAAATAGTCGGTCGAGGTGTTCGCTCTTGGAATGCGATATGAACACAATAAATCGGTTTTTTTTGCGTTTTGTCATTATATCGCTTAACTGTTACTGCTATGGAAGTTTATCGTCATGAGGTGAAGTATTATGAGTGCGACCGGATGGGTATCACGCACCATTCTAATTATGTCCGCTTTATGGAGGAGGCTCGGGTGGACTGGATGGACCAGCTGGGCTACGGCTTCGACCGCATGGAGGCGGAAGGGGTGGTGTCGCCCGTGGTGAGCGTGGAGTGCGCCTATAAGCACCCCACAACTTTCAAGGACACGATTGAGATAGAGGTGCGTGTGGTGGAGACCAGTCCGCTGAAGATAACCTTCGGCTACACGATGCGTGCCAACGGCCGCGTGGTCTGCACCGCCCGCAGCGTCCACTGCTTCATGGAGAATGGCCGCCCGGTGCAGCTTGCCGAGCGCTTCCCACAGCTCTATGACGCCATCAGTCAGCTGCCCTCCGCCTAGCTGATTTCCTTTAGCACTTAACCGTTCGTTTGCCGTTCGTTATCCGATCGTTTGCCGTTCTAGCGACGGCAAACGACCCCTCAATCGGTAGAAATCGGTAAGATGCGGTAAAATGCGGTACGATGCGGTAAGTTTCGGTAGAATGCGGTAAGATGCGGTAGAATGCGGTAAGCGACTGAAAAAAACGTTGTAATTTTGCGGCGTCAAATGGGGTGTGGGGACTTTTTGCGAGGGATAATGACGATAATTGGAGAAAAAGTTGTATTTTTGCAGTCGGAAAAAATGGCAATTATGGATACAAAGATTCTTGAACAGCATTTTACGCAGCATTTCGGAAGCTGCGAAGGCGGAGCGGTGTATATGGCTCCGGGCCGTGTTAATCTGATAGGCGAGCATACCGACTATAACGGGGGCTTTGTGTTCCCCGGTGCGGTGCAGCAGGGCATCATGGCAGTGGTGCGCCCCAACGGCAGCGGACAGGTGAGGTTGTGGGCCATGGACTTGCAGAAGGGCTGCACGTTCGACATCGACAACGCGGAGGGCCCGAAGGAGACGCATTTCCGCTATGTGTACGGCGTGGTGCGCGAGATGCTGGAGAAGGGGGTGATGGTGAAGGGGTTCGACGCGGTGTATGCGGGCGATGTGCCGCTGGGTGCGGGCATGAGTTCGTCGGCGGCGTTGGAGAGCTGTTTTGCCTACGCGCTGAACGACCTGTTTGCCGGCGGATTGGACCGCATGACGATGGCGCGCGTGGGACAGGCAACGGAGCATAAGTATGTGGGGACGATGTGCGGCATCATGGACCAGTTTATATCGATGCACGGGCGCGAGGGCAGTCTGGTGAGGCTGGACTGCCGCAGTGGCGAGTTTGAGTATTTCCCGTGGCACCCCAAGGGCTACAGGCTGGTGCTGGTGAACAGCTGCGTGAAGCACGAACTGGTGGGGTCGCCCTATAACGACCGCCGTCGAAGCTGTGAGCGGGTGGCGCAGTTGGCAGGGGTGGAGACCCTGCGCGACTGTACATGGGAGATGTTGGATGGTCTGACAAGCCAAATCAGTGGCGAAGACTACTTGAGAGCCAGATATGTGCTGGGCGAGTACGACCGCGTGATGGCAGTGTGCGACGCCTTGCAGCGGGACGACTATGAGACCGTGGGGCAGCAGATGTACCTCACCCACGAGGGACTGAGCAAGGACTACGAGGTGAGCTGTGAGGAGATTGACTTTCTGGTGGAGGTGGCGCGAAGCTGCGGTGTGACAGGTTCACGCATCATGGGCGGCGGCTTCGGCGGCTGCACTATCAACTTGGTGAAGGACGAGTGCCACGACCAGTTTGTCGCGGAGGTGCAGCGGAGCTATAAGGAACGCTTCGGCGTGGAGTGCAAGATTATCCCCGTGGTGATAGGCGAGGGAGCGAGGAAGTTGAAAGTTGAAAATTGAAAGTTGAAACCTCGCGAAGGCGGGCGGAATATTTTAATTGAAAATTGAAAGTTGAAAATTGAAAGTTGAAATAATTATGAGTCGACATTTATTAGCTTTTACATCCTTCCTTATAGCTTGTCTGACCATGAGTCAGGCCTGTGCCAAGGAGCAGAAGTTTACGTTGAAGTCGCCGAATGGAAAGTTGGTGACGCATATTGTGGCGACCGAGAAGGATGAGATAACCTACGACATGGTGTACAACGGGGTGACAATCATGCTACCGTCGCACCTGGGGCTGAACCGTACTTATGGGAAAGGAGTAACAGGGAGTATGGCAGTGACCAAGTCGTCGACACGCACCGTCGACGAGGTGGTGCCGTCGCCATTTACGCGGCAGGCGACGATGCGCGACCACTGCAACGAACTGACGCTGAATGTGGGGAAGGACTTGTGCGTGGTGTTCCGTGCCTATGACGAGGGCATTGCCTACCGCTACAAGATATTCCAACCGTGCAAGGTGCGGTTTGAGAAGGTGGAATACAATTTTGCCAACAATTATGAGGCGACGGTGCCATACGTTATCAATTTCGACGAGAAGAACCACGAGATGCAGTATACCTCGTCGTTCGAGAACCTGTACACCACGCTGCCGCTGTCGAAACTGGACACGCGGAGGCTCTGCTTCCTGCCGCTGCTGGTGCATGCGTCGCATGGGGTGAAGGTGTGCCTCACAGAGTCGACGCTGACCGATTACCCCGGCCTGTACCTCAAGGCGATGGGTACCAACAAGCCCGAGAGCCTGCCCGGCTATAGGCTGGAAGGCGAGCATGCCCCCTATCCTAAGACACTGGAGCAAGGCGGGCACAACAACCTGCAGATGATAGTGAAGGAGCGCGAGGAGTATATCGCCGAGGTGAACAAAGAGACCGTGATGCCGTGGCGCATAGCCATGGTGGCGAAGAACAGCACCGAGCTGGCGATGAACAACATGAGCTACCTGCTGGGCGAGCCGTGCAAGGTGGCGGATATCAGCTGGATTAAGCCGGGCAAGGTGGCTTGGGACTGGTGGAACAACTGGAACATCGGCGGTGTGCCGTTCAAGGCTGGCATCAACAACGACACCTACAAGTATTACATCGACTTTGCCTCGAAGAACGGCATCGAATACGTCATCCTCGACGAGGGGTGGGCGGTGAACAAGCAGGCCGACCTCTTTCAGGTGGTGCCGGAGATAGACCTGCCCATGCTGGTGAAGT
>CAMZFW010000171.1 GCA_947306225.1 uncultured Bacteroidales bacterium | reverse complement strand
ACACAATCAAGCATTCAAGCAATCACTCAAGCATTAACACAATCAAGCATTCAAGCAATCTTTTTAATTCTCAATGGTGGCAATTCGCTGCTGATACTCTGCAGCCTGTGCTGCCTTACCCAAGAGGCGGCACACCTTCACCAACAACTTCAATACGTTCGGGTTTGCGTTGTCTATTCCCTCGGCTCGCATCAAATACTTATAGGCCCTGTCATTTTCATTCAACATCAGATGGCTGAGCGCCAGCATATATGTTGCGGGTAAATCACCCGGGAAGAGTTGCACAGTCCGTTTTGCCACTCCCTGTATGCGTCTGGCCATGACACTGTCGGCAGCCGTGAGATGGGTCGTGTCGGCAATGCTGGCAAACATAGTGGCCATATAGTCCGCAATCCCCTCCACAAACAAATCCTTCACCAGCTGCTCGTCCACATTGGGGAATTCCCACTGATGGCCCATTTGAACCGAATAGCTCAGCATCCTGTCTATCTCGCCGGCAAACGCGTCCCACCTGCCCAACTCTCCGAGGAAGTAAATCTTGCCGAAACGAAGGTCGAGGCGGTTGGGATAAAGTGCAATACCCTCATCAATAGTGGCCAAGGCGCTATCTGCCAAAAATGCCGCACCCTCCCCGTCATTCTGCCCCATGGCTCGGTTGGCATAGAAATTGTAGCGGGCTATAAAAAGATTGACATCTTCTGGTGCCGACTGCTGCCATAATGCCAGCGCCTTGCGCTGTGCAACAACGTCATCTCTGCCGAAAGCCTCGTCAAAAGCATCCGAATACGACTGGGCGCTCACCGTGCCTATCAGCATAGTTATCAATACGAAAGCGACAATATGTTTCATTACTGTAGAGATTGTTTCAAAAAGCAAAAATACAAAAAGTTTTTATTTCAGTAAAAAAACGTACCTTTGCAAATCAAAAACAACCGGCATGAAACTGATCCTTATCACACCTCCGCTGACCCAACTCAACACCCCTTACCCTGCCACCACTATGCTCAAAGCATTCCTGCAGAGCCATGGGCACGAGGTTGCACAGGCCGACCTAGGCATCGAATTGGCGGACAGCATCTACAGCCAGACATGGCTCAGCCAGTATGCCGCAGCTGTCGACGACCCCGAAGAGCATGCCTATCTGCTGCGCTGCAGCGATGTCGTGGAGCCGGTGAAGGCTTTTCTGCGTGGACACGACAACACCCTTGCCAGCCGCATCGCCAACCGCAGCCTCCTGCCCGAGGGACCTCGTTTTGAACAGTTGGAGGACTTAGAGTGGGCTTTCGGCACCGCCGGCACTGACGACAAGGCGCGCCACCTTGCCACCCTATTCATCGAGGACATTGCCGACTACCTCCGAGAGCACACCGACCCCCATTTCGACCTCATCCGCTATGCCGAGCAGCTTGCCAGCTACGCTCCCACCTTCGACGAGATGGATGCCGCCCTCCACGTCCCCATGACCGCTATCGACCGCCTGATGCTCGACCTATTGGAGCATCACCTCGAAGTGGAAAAGCCCACTCTAATTGGTTTCACCATCCCATTCCCCGGATGCCTCTACGGTGCCTTGCGCTGCGCCCAGCACATCAAGCAACGGCACCGCCTGCCCGTCGTGCTCGGCGGCGGCTTCGTCAATACCGAGTGGCGACAGCTGGACGATGCCCGTATATTTGACTACTGCGACTTTATCACCTTCGACGATGGCGAACTGCCACTGCTACGCATCGTCGAACATCTTGAAGGCCGAATGACACCCGACCATCTGGTACGCACCCTCACTCTCCTGACACCCCGACTATCCGACACTGCCGAAAACCCTGCCAACGCCTCACTTCCCGCGCCCGACTTCGATGGACTGCCTCTCGACAAATACCTCTCCCTCGCCGAGATGACCAACCCCATGCACCGCCTGTGGAGCTGCGGACGATGGAACAAACTGATGATGGCTCACGGCTGCTATTGGCACCGATGCGCTTTCTGCGACACCAGCCTCGATTATATTGGCCGCTACGACGTGCCCGATGCCGCCACCGTGGTCGACCGCATGGAGAGCATCATGGCGCAAACAGGCATCAGTGGTTTTCACTTCATCGACGAAGCCCTGCCACCTCGACTATTGAAAGAGGTGTGCGAAGAAATCCTGCGCCGCCGGCTGACAGTCAGCTTCTGGGGCAACATCCGTTTCGAGAAGGCTTACACAGCCGAACTATGCGACCTCCTAGCCGATGCAGGCTGCGTGGCAGTCAGCGGAGGTCTGGAGGTGGCATCCGACCGCCTGCTGCGCTTGATGGACAAGGGCGTCACCATTGGGCAGACTCTACAGGCGTGCCGTCATTTCCGCAACGCGGGCATCATGGTGCATACCTACCTCATGTACGGTTTCCCCACCGAGACACTGCAAGAGACCCTCGACGCGCTAGAAACCGTGCGACGCATGTTCAACGAAGGCATTGTGCAGAGTGCTTTCTGGCACCGCTATGCCATGACCTGCCACAGCCCCTCGGGACGCGAACCCGAGCGATATGGTGCCTGCCGCACCTCCACTAGACCCAACCCATTTTGTAACAACGAAGTGGATTGGTCTCCCTTGCATGGCACTGGAGACAACCAGTTCGACTACGACATTGAGGAAGTGGGCAACGGCTTGCGCATCGCCACCTACAACTATATGAACGGCCTAGGTCTTGACCAACCTGTCCGCAGCTGGTTTCCCGGCATTCGTTTCCCGAAACACAAGAAACACCCAACACGATGAAACATTGGCTTGCTGAAATAATAGTGGCCATCTTCGCCGCCGCTTCCCTACTGCTTTTCTTCTATCCTAAGCAGCCCGACGAACTAGTCTGCGTTGAAGGACATGAGAACTCTGGAACATGGCACGAGTCCAAAGGCATTTTCCCCTTATCGGGCATTTTGTTTGGGCTAAACTACCACTGCCTGCAGCTGTACAGCAGAACAACCATCTTCCTTGTCGACTTTGCCCTGCCCGAAAGCTATCGTTCCGGAGATGCTCTCCGGCTGTGGATTACAGCCAAAGACCAACAACGCCTGTTTGATAATCCCGACATCGAAGTCCGAGTCTATGCCCTCGACACCCAAGACCCCTACACCCACCGCTGGAAACGCCATGTCCCTCAGCATCTTCACGGTCATGGTGCCTTCCTAGCCATAGGCATCATCTTGACGGTGCTGTTTTTAGTAATGGTGGTAAACAAAATCTGCTTTACTGGTTCATTTAAACAAAAAGTAAAAAGTAAAAACTAAAACTTGTCGTTGCTACGAACTTTTTAGTTTTTACTTTTTACCTCAGAATGGCATCTGCTACTTCTTCACAACCTTATGTACAGTCGTACCCTGTCGGCATACCACTTTCACATAGTACACTCCTGAAGGTACTGCGCTGAAGTCTATCGCTGTCGACCGTTCTGAACGTATTACCACACGTCCGCCAAGGTCATACACCTCGACATTTTGTACCTCCTCGGCATCGATGTTCAGTACATCCGTAGTCGGGTTGGGGTAGAGTCTTACCGTCGTGTTTTCCACCGTTTCAATACTCACCTCCTCTGCAAACACGGCGGTCAGTTCCACATCCTCAGTGACAATGATGGTACGTGGGTTCTCCTCGCTGCCATCACTCCAATTCACAAAGCGGTAGCCCTCGTTGGCGGTGGCGGCTATCTCCACCTCTGTACCATAGGCATACTCGCCACTACCCGTCACGCTGCCCCAGTCGGGGTTGTTGCTTTCCAGCGTCAGCGTATAATGGAGCGTGTCGAACAGGGCAGTCAGCACCACGTCACCATTTATCACAGTATCGAAAGTCTGTTCCGTACTGCCTGTCTCCGCCCAACGGTTGAACACATAGCCTTCGTATGCAGCCACCGTCACCGTTGCCGTGTCGCCATAAAGGTATGAGCCTGCACCTGTCACCGTGCCCAAAGTCTCGTCACACACCAGGGTCAATGTATACTGGTTGCGGGCAAAGAGGGCTGTCACCAGAGTGTCGCATGTCACCACGAGGCTACGCGGGTTGGCGGTCACCCCGTCGCTCCACATCGTGAAGTGGTAGCCGTAGTTGGCAGTGGCCGTCAACGTAGCGGTATCTTCATATTGATATATGCCTGCTCCAGCCACACCACCCTGCACCATATCACACTGCGCTGTCACCGTATACGAATTGCGGTCGAACAAAGCAGTCAACAGCGTGTCGCGTGTTACCACAATCGTACGCGGGTTGGCAGTCACGCCGTCACTCCATATTGCAAAATGGTAGCCGTAGTTGGCGGTGGCTGTCAGCGTAGCGGTATCCTCATAGAGATAGGTG
>CAMZFW010000170.1 GCA_947306225.1 uncultured Bacteroidales bacterium | reverse complement strand
TGCCGTTCACTCCCGAGAATATGGGTGCCAACATCAACAGCCCTGATGATGAGTACCTGCCTACCCTCACCGCCGACGGGAAGATGTTGATATTTGCCCGATATAACCGTCCCGCCATGACGGAGGATTTCTACGCCAGCCGACTGAAAGACGGCAGGTGGACCAAGGCTGTGCGCATGGCGGAGCCGTTGAATAGCGACGAGAACGAGGGAGCAGGCTGTATATCACAAGACGGACGTATCCTTTACTTCACCGCCTGCGGGCGAAAGGATGGTGCCGGACGTTGCGACCTATATGTCTCCTACCGCAAGGCAGGGGGCTGGAGCCGTCCGCAGAACCTAGGCCCTGCCATCAACACCAGCGGATGGGAGTCGCAACCCTGCCTCTCTATCGATGGGCAGACGCTCTACTTCGTCAGTGACCGCAGCGGAGGCTACGGCGGCATGGACATCTGGCGCAGCACCTTGGTGGAAGGACGATGGAGCAAGCCTGTGAATATGGGTGCCACCATCAACACCAACGGTGACGAGAAGAGCCCCTTTGTGTCGTTCGACGACCAACGGCTCTATTTCTCCTCCAACGGACGTGTGGGCATGGGAGGACTGGACCTCTTTGTCAGCCGTCGCATAGGCGACACCACATGGAGTGAGCCTGAGAATTTGGGCTATCCCATCAACACCCGTGGCGACGAGAGCTCGCTCATCGTATCGCCCGACGGCAGCACCGCCATCTACGCCAGCGGCGGTGAGTCACCGCTGACAATCAAGGGTAGTGTCCAAACTAACAATCAAGGAGGACTAGACCTCTACACCTTTGCCCTGCCTGAGGCTGCACGTCCCGAGCCGATAGAGTATAAGGAAGAAATCACCGAGGTGGCACCCGAACTGAAGGTGGGCGAAAGCATCACGCTGAAGAACGTGTTCTTCCAGACAGGCAAATACACCCTGCTCGACATCTCCATCGTGGAACTCGACAAGGTGGTGGAGATGATGCAGAGCCATCCCAGCCTGCGCATCGAACTAGGCGGACATACCGACAACGTGGGCAATGAGGCCTCGAACCAGAAGCTCTCGGAGCAGAGAGCCAAGGCAGTGTACGACTACTTGGTGGCACATGGCGTAGCCGCCGACCGCCTCAGCTACAAAGGCTATGGCCAGACTCAACCTGTGGCGGACAACAGCACCCCCGAAGGCCGCCGCCAAAACCGCCGCACCGTCTTCACCATCATAGAAAAGTAACCAGCGTGTCGCTGGAGACATTCGAATAATTGAGAATTGAAAACAGACTGTCGTACATTTTGAACATTTCAGCGAAGCGAACCTTTTAAACCTTTAAAACCTAAATAAATGAAAAAGAAAGTAGTAGTCCTTACCGGTGCCGGCATCAGTGCCGAGAGCGGTATCAGCACCTTCCGCGACAGCGACGGGCTGTGGGAACAGTATCGCGTAGAGGATGTAGCCACTTACGATGCCTACCTCCGCAACCCCGAATTGGTGCTCAACTTCTATAACGAGCGTCGCCGTCAGCTGTTCCAAGTCAAGCCCAACGAGGGCCACCGCCAGCTGGTACGCCTCGAAGAGAAATACGACGTGCGCATCATCACCCAGAACATCGACAACCTGCACGAACAGGCAGGCTCCACCCATGTCCTGCATCTGCACGGACTCTTGACACAAGCGCGCAGCGACCGCGATGACAACTTGATTGTCGACATCGGCGACCGCGACATCCATATTGGCGACAAAGCCCCCGACGGAGCCCAGTTGCGCCCCCACATCGTGTGGTTTGGCGAGGCAGTGCCCAATATCGAACCCGCTGCCGAACTGTGCGAACAGGCGGACTATTTCATCGTCGTAGGCACCTCCATGAATGTCTACCCAGCCGCAGGCCTCATCCACTATGTGCCACGCAGCACCCCCTGCTATCTGGTCGACCCCAAGGCGGTGCCTATCTCCCGTCCCATTACCATCGTTCAAGAAAAGGCCGGCACAGGTGTCAAAAAGGTAGTTGAGCAACTTCTCAATCAATCATCTGAATAATCATTAATAAATTAAATATCCCATGAAAAAAATCTTATCCTTTCTGCTGCTCTTCAGCAGCGTTGCCGTACTTGGCGTCCAAGCTCAGATCGGCTTCAAGTACAACGGCCAAACCTATCAGGACGGCGACAACTTTGTCGTAGTTCTTGCGCCCGATGCAATTCATTTCGGTGGTATCAGTTTCGTCAACCAGGGTCAGTCTACCTTACAAAACTTGGTCGTAACCATGACTCCCATTGAGGTGTCAGGCATCGATATATGGGGTCTTTGTGCCGGAGCCTGCAGAATAGACTCTGTCAGCAATCCTTTCGATATTCCAGCTGGCGGGGAATATTCTGAATTCACCATGGATCTCACTATCGACGAAGCCGTTGCTCAACCCTTTAGCATCTACAGGATGAAGGTCTCCAACGACAGGGTCGCCTCTAGCGTGACGATTCGTTTCCAAGCCTACACCGAAGGTATCAGCGATGTGGCTTCCTCAGCCCTCACCGCCTATCCTAACCCCGCTCAGGGCAATGTGAACATCCGCTACGATGTCAACCAGCCCTCCACCCTTGCCATCTATGACATGCAGGGTCGTGTGGTGCGGAGCATCTCGGTCAGTGGCAATGGCAATGCCGTTGTCGACAATCTTCCTGCCGGCATCTACACCTACTGCATCATGGGCAGCACCACCATGCAGAAACTGATTGTCAAATAATGTATGGGCGTACTCCTGTGTACGCCCAGTGCTGTACCCCTACGTATGGGCGTACCCCCGTGTACGCCTTTTTTGTCTTCTATGCAGCTGTATGCTATATGCAACAAATGTGGCAAACCCATCTATTTGAAAAGGGGTTACAAGACTGCATTTGAAGTCAGGGAGCAACTTGGAGAGATTGTCACGCTTCATTGCCCGCATTGTGGTACGACATTCCATCGCCCTTATATCAATTTATGGAGCAAGACTTGGGGGCCGTGGCTCACAGTAGGCATTCTTTCTGCCATTATTCTTGGCTCCGTAGCGTTGGTGGCACTATTGCAGCAGGCGGGGGCTAGCATCAGTGCGGTGATATGGATACCCTTTGCCGCCATGGCCGTCTACGCCCTGCTCGCCAAGCGCGAGTCGGATGCCATCGAACGCTACAATCGCTCGTGGGAAGATGCCCCCGCTCCGCGCCTCACCGCCGAAGCTGCAGCCGACTTCACCGACATAGAGCTAGTCGACTGGTTCGATATAGAGGAATACGGCCAAATCACCAATGAGCAAGAGCAGGTCGTATACTACGCCACCTGTTTGAACTACGAGGAGGCTCCCCGCTACTTCGAGTGGTTTTATTACTACGAAGTCAATTGGCATGATACTCCCGACGATGGCACCTTGCTTTACGAAAGCCTCATTGCCGTGGGTGCAACCCGCCACGCTGAGATTACAAAAGAGGCTCAAGAGATATATCTACAACACCATGATGAGATAGACCGCTGCGTCCGCAGCGTGACCCACGACGGCTACCAGCTGCTACTCTCGCTCCATCTGTTCGACAAACAGGACGATGCCGCCGCCCAAGCTTACTACTCAGAGCCTCTTCTTCCCCTTGTGGCACAATACATCCGTAATCATATAGAACACTTATAGCATGACCGAAGAATATATCGACCTAGGCATAGAACAACTCGACAACGACGATGCCGAGCGTGCCCTGCAATACTTCCAAGCCGCCTACGACCTACAACCCGACAATGCCGAGGTGCTTTTCTACCTCGGGATAGCCTACAGCCGTTTGGAACAATATGAGGAGGCTGCACATTTTTACAAGCTCTCGCTGCACTACGAACCCGACTCTGCCGAAACATGGCTCAACCTCGCCAACCGCTATGACGACCTGAACCAGTACGACCAAGCGGAAGAGGCCTATCGCACCGCCAGCAATCTCGATCCCGACGACGACGACATCTATCTCGAATGGGGCATCTGTTACTACAATCAAGAGCGTTACAACGAGGCACTGGCCTGTTTCGAACATGCTGTCCGCCTCAATGCCGACAACATCGATGCCCTGTGGCAGCAGGGCGATGCGCTGGTAAAACTGGGGCATTACGAGGAGGCGTTTGAAATTGCCACCACCCTTTGTAAGCGCGACCCCGACAATTGGCATGCTTGGTACAACAAGGCTTGGTGTCTCGAAAAGTTGGACCGATATGAACAGGTCATCCCTGCGGCCAAAAAGGTAATCACCCTCTGCCCCGATAACGAGGATGGCTACGAACTATTGGGGAATGCCCTTTTAGCACAAGAACGTTTCAAAGAAGCACTTGTTCAGTATGAAAAGGCATTGAAATACTGCCCTACCTATTGGAGCGTATGGGCAAGCA
>CAMZFW010000169.1 GCA_947306225.1 uncultured Bacteroidales bacterium | reverse complement strand
TTGATTTCTTTGTGAACGGTCATTTTCTTCAAGTACGGGTTGTACTTCTTGAGCTCCAAACGCTCGGGGGTATTCTTTTTATTCTTGGTGGTGACGTAACGGCTCATGCCGGGAACACCACTATTCTTCTGCTCGGTGCACTCGAGGATAACCTGCACTCTAGCGTCTTTATTCTTCTTTGCCATTTTCTTTAAAAACTATCTTTCTTTGTTGTTTGTTTCTGCTTTCATTTCGAATGGGAAGGAGCATCAACAATCCTCATTACGTTCCTCGAAAGCGGTTGCAAAAGTACTACATTTTTTTTAATTAGCAACCATTTTTTATAAAAAAAAATATCACACCGTCACAATACCCACATTATCAATCATAAAAAAAATACAACTAGAATATCTTTTCTATACAAAGAACAACGTAAAAATAGTTTTTTGAACCTTAAAAAATGATTTTTAGACGCAACTTACGATACTTTAATTGTCATTCAATAGGCAACCTATTCATTGGCATAGGTGCCTGCATACTCATCCTCTTCTTCCGAGGCATAGACAACAATGGGCTGTTGTGGTGCTTGTGTGCTGTCGGCCTTGCGGTACTCCCAACCACGAGGCGGTCGCTTGCAGTTGCTGACACTACCTTGTATGTAGTCCAACTCTTCTTCGGTCAGCTCTCGGTCGCCCGGAATGAAGTGCTCGCGCCAGAAGGGGAAGTCTTCCGCCAACTCGCCTGAATAATAGAAGTCGAAACCAATGGCACCGAATGTGTACATCTTGTCGCGAACCTTGATATGGCTGCCACCGCAGACTGGGTTGGGCTTGGGTATCGACTGGGCAAAGCCTACATTGAAGAGGGTGAAAAGGATGTCGGGACGGTTGCTAATGTCATATCCCGCCCTCTTCCACTGCAGCATGGTCTGATGCAGAATACAGGCGGTATAGAGGTATGAATAGAGGTGGTTGCGATAGTCTACCAGTCGGTTGTAACGCTCGTCATCCTGCGCGGTTCCCTCCACGGTATAGTCGAGCAGATGTTCGTAGCGTTTGCCCATATAGAACTCGGAATTGGGGTCTTTGAGGTGTTCCTCTATCGCCTTGGCTGTCGAAATCTTGATGCCGTTCACCCCGTATGAGAACTGCGACTGAACGTTCAGCACCTTGACGGGGCCGAGGAACTTCTTCAGCTGCTCGCGGTTGGAATTAAACAGACGTATCTGCTCGCCTATCAGGCAACCCACTATCAGGCGAGGTTCCACACCTGTAAGGCGACCAGCCTCGATGATGAGTGCCTTGTCGTGAACGATTGCCTCTCGCAGTGCTTTCCACTCGATGTCTGCCATCCAGGGAATTACGTTACCCGCCTCCTGCTGGGGCTGTTCGTTGAGCACGGCTTCCACTTTGCGCAGCAAGTCGTTATATTCCGACAAGTCGTCGATGTACATGCTACAGGCTGCCAACATACGGTCCACGTGCATCGGGTCGTGTCCGAACTGGGCAGCCTGGGTAATGAGCTGAGCATTGGTAGGATAGAACTTGGAGAACACCGCCAACTTGACATATTGGCGCATCCAGCGTTGTTGCACCTGCTGTTCGGTGAAAGTCGAATCTTGTAGCGATTTCATCTCGTTGACCGAAAGCATATAGCGATAGTTTCGGTCTTGGGCACCACGGTCTCTTGTGAAACCCAATTGATAGAAGCCCCATGCCCCTACAATGCCAAAACCTGCAAGGGCAAAGAGCCATACTACAATGTCAAATATCTTACGTCCCACTGGACGGCAACGCCAGTGCTGGAAAGCTATGCCAAGTTTCGAAGCCATTCTACTTTTTCAAAGAGGGTAACATCCATAAGGACGAATATAATTGCACCAGCAAGATAACCGACAAGAGCCTTTAACGTAATATTCTTTAGATACCAAATGAAGTCAATCTTCTCCATGCCCATGACGGCCACGCCAGCTGCCGACCCGATGATGAGCAGGCTACCACCCGTACCGGCACAGTAGGCCAAAAACTCCCAGAATGGATGGTTGACGGCAAAGAGGGCTCCGTCAGCAATAGGATACATACCCATAACGGCAGCCACCAACGGCACATTGTCTACCACCGAGGAGAGCACGCCGATGATGAGGTCGATAAGGAAGAAGCCCACCGGCTCACTGCCTAGTTTGATGTTGAGGAAGGCATCGTTCAGCCCGCCGGCCAAGTCACCCAGAATACCCGCCACCTTCAGGCAGGCAACGGCCATCAAGATGCCCAAGAAGAAGAGTATCGTCGGCACGTCGATATGCTCCAGAGTGCTGACAGCAGTAGGCAGCTTGTGTCCGTCTTTCTCGTACTTGCGGCTAACAATCTCTGTCGTCACCCACAGCACACCCAGACCGAAGAGCATACCCAGATAGGGAGGCAGATGTGTGATGGTCTTGAAGATAGGAACAAACACAAGTGCAGCTACGCCCATAATAAGGATAAGGCGGCGGAGATGTACCGGCACCTCCACTCCGCTGTTCTCACTTTCGGGACGTGTGATGTCGCCCTTAAGTGTGGCACCCACGATAAGGACAGGCACAGCCATGCACACTAGCGAGGCCACCAGTGTTTTCACCATGATATTAACTGTTGTCACCTGCCCGCCAATCCATAGCATAATGGTGGTCACGTCACCGATGGGGCTCCACGCACCACCCGCATTGGCCGCCAAGATGACCATGCCGGCAAAGAGCCAACGCTCTTTCTTGTCTGCGACAAGCTTGCGAAGCAACGCACACATAACAATGGCTGTAGTCATGTTGTCAAGCAATGCCGATAGGAAGAAGGTGAGTATGCTCAACTCCCAGAGGAGTTTCTTCTTATTGGTGGTGGTAATCTTGTCGGTGATGATGCGGAATCCTTGGTAGTCCTCCACCAAGGTGACAATCGTCATGGCACCCAGCAAGAAGAATACTATCTCTGCCGTTTCGCCCAAGTTTTCAATCAGATTGCCTGATATAAACGACCGCCACTGCTCGATATCGAGGTCTGGGCGGAAGATGATATTGCAGAATGAGAAAACGGCCCACAGTGCAGTGCCCAACAAAAGGGCCGTGGCCGTTTTATTGACTTTCAACGGATGCTCCAGCGCAATGCAGGTGTATCCAATAATAAAAATAGAGATTAATGCTAGTACCATGGCTATTTTTAGGTTTTGTTACTTTCTTTTTTGTTGCTGCTTTTGCATCTCTTCCGTCATACGTTGCATCTCTTCCAACCGCTGTTGGAACTTGCTCTTCTTTTGAGGCGTATTCTTATGCTTGGAGTCATAGGCCGCCATACGAGCACGCACCTTCTTCTCGTTCGTGAACTTACGTATCAGTACCATCTGCATCATAGTGATGCTCAACGAGCAGAAGTAATACAGGTTCAGTCCCGCTGCCATGCTGTTGAACATAAACAGCATCATGAAGGGCATAAAGTACATCATAAACTTCATTCCCGGCATAGCCGCATTCATCTGCTGGCCTTTCATTGTGTACCAGGTATAAAAGAACTGCATACCGAACATCAGTAGGCAGAAGAGCGACACATGGTCGCCATACAGCGGTATATTGAAACCAAGGTCAAGAATACTGTCGTATGTCGAGAGGTCGTTGCACCACAGGAACGGCTTCTGTCGCAACTCGATAGCTACAGGATAGAACATGAACATAGCCGTCAGTATCGGCATCTGCAACAGCACCGGCAGGCATCCCGCCATGGGACTGTACCCAGCCCTCTTCTGTATCTTGCTCATCTCCTGCTGCTTCTTCATGGCATCCTCGGGATTGGGATACTTCTTGTTCAAGGCATCCATCTCTGGCTTCAGAATGCGCATGATGGCAGAACCCTGATACGACTTAAACGTCAGCGGGAACAACACCAGTCGCAACAGGATGGTAAAGACGATAATGATGATACCGTAGTTCCAATTGAAGGTCTCCAAGAAGTTAAACACTGGGATAATCAGATAGCGGCTCACAAAGCGCGAGAACACCCACCAGCCCAACGGCAGCATCTTTTCGAAACCGCGGTGCATGGCACGCAGGTCGCGATATTTGGTGGGTCCGAAATAAAATTTCATGCCCATCGTGCAGTCGTGCTCGCTGTTGTACGCCAGCCCAATGGTGCTGTTCATATCGCACAGATAGTTGGCAGCATCGTTGCTCTTGTCCGTCACCTGGGTCATGTAGGCGTTCTCAAAGGTGCTGTCGGCCACCAGTATGGCGCAGAAGAACTGTTGCTTGAATGCCACCCACTCCACCGAGGTCTTCACGTTCTTATCGCCATCACGGCCACGACCCACCTCGTCCACATCGTCCTTGGCGGCCTTGAAGTATATGCTCGAGTAGAACTTCTCGGGGTCCTTGTTTCTATTGCGGCTACCACGGCTGCTGGCATCCACCTTCTC
>CAMZFW010000168.1 GCA_947306225.1 uncultured Bacteroidales bacterium | reverse complement strand
GATGGACATCTCCTGGCAGTCGCCGGCCACATAGCAGTAGCCGTAGTGTCCGCCAGCACCGCAGTCGCCAATATAAATCTCTAATCTAACCTGCTCATAAAGGTAGTCCATCAGGTTCACTGCCACCTTGTTCCAGTCGCGGTAGAAACCATTACCGCCACCGCTACTACTGCTGAAGCTGTGCCAACCGTCCACTCCGTTGGTGACACCATAACTGGTTATGGCATAGCATAGGGTGTCGCTAATCTGCTCCCATTGGTTGCTGCTGTTCTTTTTTGAGACACGTATAACGAAGGCGGGGTCTCTTCCTATACCATGTCCGGGTGCCTGTACGACAATACTATAATAAATAAACATCAAGGCGTTTTGCACACGGACATTCATGGTGTAATACAGTGCCTCAGCCCCATATTGGGTTTGGCAGTTGCCCAGACGAATGGATTTGTTGATGGTCTGGTCAAGGCTGGTAGGACAGTAGGGCAGGGCATAGTTGACCAAGGGGTCTTTGCCCACCTGTGTACCTGTGCCGGGACCGTCGGTATTCGACATGATGCGGAACTCGTGGTTGGCATCAAGTGAGCTGCCGCAATATGTTGCAGACTTGCTGTCGGTAATGCTTGCCAACTGGCTGGCAGAGATGACGGTGCCTGACATGTTCACACCCGTCGCGCCCGTGAGCGCATTGGGCGGGTAGTCGCTACTTGGCTTGCTTCCCGTCTCTCCCGAATAGTATCCTATGAATGATCCGGACATCGAACCAGAGGTGAACGAATTAGGATTTTTCAATCCCGGACAGGGGGAGTTGGATTGTGCCTGAATGGCTGTGGCTGTCCCCAATAGCATCGCTATCATTACCACAACAATCTTCTTCGTATTCATAGCAGTATTACTTTTATTGTTATTATCTGTTGTTATTTTGTGGCGGGCATTTTTATCCCGCTTGCACTATATAGACTCAAAAAAGTCCTTTTTGTTTTTGTTTTTAACAATAAAAATTGTTAAACTTTCTTAATCTGAATATAATAGTATGTTTTTCAGTATATTATATTTTAGGTTTCCAAGCCGCTATCGTCTTGTAAAATTAACATTTCTCACTTACCATTCCTACCCATTTCAAAAAAGCCAGCAGGTTGTTCTTCTGCTGGCTTTTGTGGGAGTAATTGGGTTCGAACCAATGACCTTCTGCTTGTAAGGCAGACGCTCTGAACCAACTGAGCTATACTCCCTTAGGTGTTACAAATACGGTTCTCAATCCCCTGTAACGATTTGCAAAGATACAAATTTTTTGTGACATGGCAAACTTTTTTTGCGTCAATCGGAAAATAATTGTACTTTTGCACCTTGATAACACCTCATATATAGTCTATGAACACGATTAGATACGCCACACTCTCAACCCTTTTGATGCTTTGCGTCGTTGTTGCAGGCTGCTCGCACGAAGTCAAACCGCCCGCAGATGTGATGCCCGAGGCCCAGATGGTCGACTTTCTTGAACAGGCCTACCTCCTCGAAGGTTTCTACGCCATCGAAACAGGCTACCAGTACGACACCCTGCACCCCGAGATGCTTGCCTCCTACGACAGTCTGCTGGCCTCCTATGCCATCACACGCGACGACTTCGAGCGCAGTGTCCGTTGGTATGGCAACCACCCCGACATCTACACGAGGGTGTACGACTCGGTGCTGGCACGCATCGATACCGCTTTGGTGAAAGAATAGCCATACAGGGTTATCTACCTATCGTCGTATCAGGATGTGCGGTGTGAAACAGTTGTATCTTCTTGCCTCTGATAGTTACCGTGTCTGCTACCATTTCGGGTTCCCTATTGTTGACTGTTGACGCCATTGGATCATGGGCTAACCACTCCTTTCCTCGTTTCACCAGACCCAAAGACCCGTCAAAGTCTTTAATAGGTGTCGTTTTATGGTACACGACGGTGGCAGTCGTGTCGCTTGTCATGGTGATGTCCTTTATCTCAATTGTGGCAGGAGTGTCTGATGCAATGTATTCGGCAGGCACGTTCTCCAATAGATGTGAAGCGTATTGGAGTGTACTCTCTTGGGTCTCCTGGGTGCAGTAGGATGCGGCATCGTCCACTCTGTAGTTTGCCAATGCGAAGGAATACTGGTAGGCAGTCTCTCGTATTTTTTCAGTGGTGTTCGTACATGCTGTAGCAAGAAGAAGTGTTGCCGCAGTGAAAATAACTATGCTGTGTTTTTTCATGGTATGATTGTCGATTGTTGAAAAGAGAAGGGACTGCACTCCGTTAAGCACAGTCCCTTAGCTTTAATAAATGAAGGGAATTGATTAATTCGTCTTCTTTTTAAGACCGCCCATATTGTTGGTATGGATGGTGGTACCTTCCTTGGTGGTAACGGTGGCTTCGCCACTCAGTTTGCCATCCTTGGTTCCCATTTTCAGAGAGCCACCAGTAGTGGAGATAGTCACACCGTCTTCTTTGGTGACGTTTTGACCAATCTTAGGCTCCTCTTTCTTGGTAGTGGTCTTTTTCTTAGGGGTAGTGGCCTTCTTGACAGGCTCTTCAACAACAACCTCTTCAACGGGAGTGCTGTCGATAACCTCTTCGACTACGGTGTCGATGGGGACGATGGTGTCAACCAACTCCTCGGCGGGAGCGTTGTTGTTGCAAGCCACGGTAAGACCCATGACAGCAATGGCAAAAGCCAAAGTGCGAAAAGTCTTTTTCATTTTCTTATTTGTTTAGATTATTTTACAATGCGTGCATTGATGCTTTTGCTGGCCTTGACAGACTTTTCAGCAGTTTCCCACTGGGCGTTGTTCATGGTGATTTCGATGGACTTTGTCACCTGATTGTTGTTGATGTATTCGGGGAGGCTGAAGAGTTCGCCAGTTGCCATAGCACTGATGGTGTGGGCATTGAGATCGAGGGCGGTCACGCGGATAACGAAACCCTGAGCGGGCTGCCAGTTGGGAAGCTTGGCTCCAGCGCTACCGGACAGGCTGCCGTCATCATCGATGGTGTAGTCGTTGTCATTCTCGTAGTAGAAGAAATAGTAGTAGTCATTCTGAGAGTGGACAAAGGTACCAGTGGTGGATCCGGTATAGCCAGAGATGTGAGGAGCGTCGGTGCGGTTGTAGTCCTTGTAGCCCTCGATCATCAGTAAACCGTAGCCACTGTAGTCGGCACCCAGGATAGTGGTGGGTCTCCAGCTTGCATCGCCGAAAACAACCTTAATGCCGTCGGCCTCGCTAAAGTTGGCCATGAAATTGAGGTTGCCGTTAACGACTACCTGACGGGGATTTTCGGTGTTGCCATCGTTCCAGTTGACAAACTTGTAACCCTCGTTGGGGAGAGCGGTGATGTTGATAACGGAAGCGGAATCGTAAGTACCAGCACCAGACACAGTGCCGTAAGCCTCGTTGTTGGTTGACACGGTAACGGTGTACTTAGGAGTGGTGGGAACTTCGGGACCGGGTTCAGGTTCGCAGCTGGCAAGCATCATGGCACCAGCAGCCAACATCATGCTGAAAAATTTAACAGTGTTTTTCATGTTTTGTGTTGTTTTTTAATTGTTTATAAAGATTTTTTTTCGTTTTATGCTTTACTAACGATTTGCAAATGTACGACTTTTTTTGTTATTGCCATTATTTTTCATCTTTTTTTAGAATTTTTTAGAGTAGTTGCCCAATTCTGCCCCCATGCTATTTGTTGCTATCATTTACCACATCTTACCGCATCTTACCGGATTTTACCGCATTTTACCGCATCTTACCGCATTCTACCGAAACTTACCGCATGCAGCCGATTAAGGGGCCGTTTGCCGTCGCCTGGACGGCAAACGATCGGATAACGAACGGCAAACGAACGGATAAGTGCTAAAGGCTATTTGACATCGAGTGCGTCGCGTATGCCGTTGCCTAGCAGCATGAAAGCGAGTACCAGCAGCATGATGGCGGCACCGGGGAGGAGTGCCAGATAGGCGTTGTCGAGCAGGATGTAGCTGTAGTTCTCCTTGACCATGGTGCCCCACGAGGGCATGGGGGGCTGCACGCCGATGCCGAGGAAGCTGAGTCCCGCCTCGAGGAGGATGGCGCTGGCAAAGTTGGCGGCGGCGACAACGATAACGGCTCCGGTGATGTTGGGCAGTATGTGGCGGAAGATGGTGCGGAAGGAACTGTAGCCTAGGGCACGGGCGGCTTCGACGTATTCTTTTTCCTTGACGCTGTATACTTGACCGCGTACCACACGGGCGATGTCGACCCACATGGTGAGGCCGACGGCGACGAAGACCTGCCAGAAGCCTTTGCCGAGGGCGAAGGTGATGGCGATGACTAGCAGGACGGTGGGGATGGCCCAGACGACGTTGATGAGCCAGGTGACGAGGTTGTCGACCCAGCCGCCGTGGTAGGCGGCGAGGGCACCGAGGGTGATGCCG
>CAMZFW010000167.1 GCA_947306225.1 uncultured Bacteroidales bacterium | reverse complement strand
CTTGCGGGGCTTCGGCTGTTGGAACGCCGGTGCAGTCCTCTTCGATGTTGTTGAAATAGCTCCAGTAGGGGTCGGCAGCATAGGCATCCCCACTGTGACACGGGACGATAAGCAGGAGCCAATCATCCAAACCATCGAAAGGCCAGTCGACATCTGGCGGCGTGGTGGCAAGGCTGCGTAGTGTTTGGAGGCGCCAGCAATCGCTAATGGCATTTCTCCCGATATAGGTAAGGCTGGCTGGCAGTGTGAGCTCGGTAAGATGGAGGCAATCACTGAAGGCAGCGACCCCGATGTAGGTTAGGTTGTCTGACAGGGTAATCTCGGTAAGACTACTATCATGCCAAAAAGCCATGCTGTCTATATATACCACGGAGGAGGGGATGATGACTTCCTCCAGTCCGAAACACCAGGCCAGGAGTCTGGCATGTATGGTGTCGAGGCCTTCGGGCAGGTGGATTTTCTTCAGGTTTGAGTTGTCGGAGAAAGCCCAGCTGCCAATATAGGTGCAGCTGTTGGGGACGATGATAGTGTCGATGTTGTAACAGTACTCGAAGGCACCATCTCCAATTGAGGTTATGCGGTTGCCGAGGTCGATAGCTCCCATACCGCTACCGCCAAAAGCAGAGGAGCCAATGCTGCATTCGGCATCGGCAATGGTCACTGTGGCGCTACCGTCCGGATTAAAAGCAACACAGAAAGATTCATCGCCCAGCACCCTTACGGTTGAGGGGATGACTACTGAGCCCAGCGAGCTGCAGCGATAAAAGGCACGCCAGCCTATGGAGTCGAGACCCTCGGGCAGGGTGACGGTTTCGAGTGTGTTGATGCTGCTAAAGGCGGTGGGTTCGATGGTGCGCACCGAGGAGGGCAGCAGGGCGTGTATCACACCCGGACGACAGCCGACGACGCGGGTGCGTGTGCTGTCGGGGTAGAAGATGCCGTTTTCCTCGTAGGCGGACATTGCCAAAGCACCCCATGGAGCACCAGTGGCCGTGCCGTGATATATGACATTCTTGATTAAGTAGAAGGCATTTGGGCCGATGGTATCCACACCGTCGTGTACCGTGAGTTCTACTATGCCGCTGAAAGCGAGAGCAGAGTCTCTAATAGTGGTGACTGTTGCAGGTATGACAATGGATCTTATTTCGGTGTGATATGCGAATGCGGCTTTGTACAATTCTGAGACGATGTATGTGATGCCTTCGTGCTCCACGGTTGAAGGGATGACCAGTGTGTCGCTGTATCGGACGAGGTAGCCGAAGCCATCTTGCCCTCGATAATAGGCATCACGCACGCTGACGTGGTGCAGCGTTGTGTCGGTGATGAAGTACCAAAGGGTGTCACCTTGTGGGGTGACAGATTTGAAATCGTGTTCCCAATCGTTTGCCTGCTGGGCAAATGAGGCGGTGGCCCAAAACATAAATGCTGCTACCAGAGCAACCCTTTTCATTATTGTATTCATACATTCTTGGATATTAGAAGTTCATAATTTGCCAATGTTTGGATTTGCAAAGATACTAACTTTTTTTTGTATGGACATATATTTTTGGGGGGGATAAAGGCAAAGCCCCTGCCGAAGGTGGCTCGGGCAGGGGCTTTGGGGGGTGGATGAGGTCTATTGTACGACGACTTTCCGGGCCGGGCGGTCGGCTATCTGCACCATGTAGATGCCTGCGGCGGGTAGGCGGAGGGTGCAGGTGCCGTGGCAGGTGGTTTCGGCTATGAGCCTTCCACCGGTGTCGAAGATGCGGATGCGGTCGCCAGTGCAGCCTTCGACGTTGATGCCTCCTTCAATTGTGCGGATTGCCATTTGCGGTGCTTCGGCTGTTGGAACGCCGGTGCAGTCCTCTTCGATGTTGTTGAAATAGTTCCAGTAGGGATTGGCGTTGTAGGCTTCACCGCTGTGGCACGGGACGATAAGCGAGAGCTCAGGATTCATCCTTTCGAAAGTGCCAGAGAATGCCTGTGGCGGCGTGGCGGCAAGGCTGCGTATTTTTCGGACGCGTGAGCATTCCCCAAAGGCGTACTGCCCGATGTAGGTGAGTCCTTCAGGCAGGGTGAGTTCGGTCAGCTTGCTACATTCGAGAAAAGCCATGCTGTCGATATAGACCACCGAGGAGGGTATGTTTACTTCTTTCAGTCCGAGACAGCCGTGGAGGAGTTCGGCGCGGATGGTGTCGAGGCCTTCGGGCAGGTGGACTTTCTTCAGGCTGCCGTTGTAGTTGTAGCAGAAGACGCGCTCGGCAAGGTAGGTGCAGCTGTTGGGCACGATGACGGAGTCGAGATGGTCGCAGGTGCAAAAGGCATCGCTACCTATGGAGGTGATGCGGCTGCCAAGGTTGACTGCACCCACATGGCTGTAGGCAAATGCACCTTTACCAATCCTGCACTCTGCGTCTGCGATGGTTACTGTAGCACTGCCGTTCTGCCTAAAGGTGTTGTAGAATGCGTAGTTGCCTATTTCCCGTACAGTAGAAGGAATAACCACAGAGCCTAGCTGGCCGCAACTCATAAAGGCGTCATTGCCTATGGTGTCGAGGCCTTCGGGCAAGGTAACTGTGGTGAGCGTATTGATGCCACAAAAGGCAAAGCGTCCGATGATGCGTACCGAGGAGGGCACTATGGCTTGTGTCACCCCTGGACGGCATGCCGTAAGGCGTGTGCGAGTACTGTCGGTGTAGTAGAGACTGTCCTCCACGAAGGCGTTCACAGTCAATGCACCCCATGGACAGCCATCGGCATTGCCGTGGTATACCACATTTTTGATTAATCTGAATGCGTTGGGCTCTATAACTTCCACACTGTCATGCACAATTAGGTCGTTGATGGAGGTGGAGGCAAGAGACAACCGTCCGATAGCGGTTACTGTGACAGGGATACTGACGCTTCTCACCTCTCCATGATTGTAGAATGCGCTGTCCGCCAATGCTGTTATAGAGTACGTAGTCCCGTCGTGTTCCACGGTGGTGGGGATAATCAGGGTGTCGCTGTAGTGGATGTACTGTGCACCCCATACCGATTCATCGCCACGCACGCTGATGTGGTGCTGCGCCGAGTCGGTGATGGTACAGAAGAGTGTGTCACCCTGCGGGGTGACGGTTTGGAAATCGTGTGCCACTTGGGCTTGTGTGGCGCTGGCCAAGGCCATAAAGACTGCTGCAAAGGCTGCTCGTTTCATTGTAGTATTCATACTATCAGATGTTAAAGAATTATGTCCTAAGAGACTGGGGTCGACGTGCATCACCGCAGTGATGGTGCGATGGCCCACGGTGCGGTAGTAGGTGACGGTACTATCAAGGTGGTTGAATGCCATACCCCAGCCGCCTTTGTTGATGCACCAAGGTTCATTGCCATGATAATCCCAATTGACAATAACAGGTGGTAGAGCAGGCTTGTCGGATGAGTGACTCCGAGGGTGTGCAGGACTGTCGGGCAGGGTGTCGGTGGAGGAGGATGGTTGGGGGAAAACGGCATGCCGCCATTTCGGCACCACGGCAACCGTTATGGACGTGGCCAAAAATATCAGTAACAATATGAGCAATAGTCTACGCATACGCGCCACAATGCGATGCATCCGCTGATAGACAGCATCGCGCTTCAGACTCATCCGCTCAGCGATTTCATCGGTAGAATATCCTTCGAGGTGCAGCTGTACCAACTGCCTATCTTCAGGTTGCAGATGCGCCATAAGGTCGGCGACAAGTGCGCGGCGCTCGGCCTCGGCGGCATCATCGTCATCGGCCAGCTCAGGCAAGACGTATTCCAGTTCGCGGGGGTTGCGGCTGTGGCTCAAGACGTGGCGTGTCTGCCACTCCACCCAGGCTTTTTCTTCATGAGGCTTGGCATCTTTGCGAAGTTTGCCTATGCGGAGCCATAGGCGAACCGACACATCCTGAAACAAATCACGACACCGCTCGGCATCGCCGTGCGAGGCATCGCGGCACATGCTCCAAATTAGGGCTGCATAGGTACGCAACAGACGGTTGAATGTCTCATAGTTATTCATATACACTATACAATACCCCTAAAGCAGGTAAAATCTGACAGGGTAGATAAAAAAAGTATTCCTCAAGCGGGGAAAAGGCCGAACACAGCGGCACCACTGCCGGTCATGGAGGCGTAAAGGGCACCGCGGCGGTACATGTCGTCTTTCAAGGCTGCAATGGCGGGGTGTGCAGGGAATACAGAGGCCTCGAAGTCGTTGACGATAAGGGTGCGCCAATCGGCAATCGGCTGGCGGACTGCTTGGCGCAGGTCGGGACGGGTGCCTCCTTGTAAATGTAATCCGGAGTATGCCTCACGGGTGCTGACATGCTCGGAAGGGGGGATTTCGACCACAATGTGATAAGCGGTAAAATCGAGGTCGAGGGGTTCCAGTTGGTCGCCAATGCCGGTAGCGTAGGCGGGGCGGTTTTGGATAAAGAAGG
>CAMZFW010000166.1 GCA_947306225.1 uncultured Bacteroidales bacterium | reverse complement strand
GGGATGTGGACAAGATGCCGAAAGAAATGCTGATATGGCATAAACAGACCTAAAAAAGCGAAATATACGGCAACTGTCGGCCTAATGACCGATTTGGGTTTATTCATCGGTGCGAGAACTTGAATTGTGTGCGGCTCTCATACACTTCGCCAGGGTTGAGATAGGCATTCGACTCGACCCATTGGGGATTGTTGGGACTGTCTGGGTACTTCTGTGTCTCTAGGCAGATGGCACTGCGCTGGGGATAGGCGACGCCTGTTTTGCCCTTGACGGTGCCGTCTAAAAAGTTACCCGTATAGACCTGCATCCCCGGTTCGGTGGTGAACACTTCCATCACGATGCCAGTGGTCGGGCTCTCCAGTCGGGCACAGGGTTTCGACAGGTCGCCACGGGTGTTGAGCACCCAGTTATGGTCGTAGCCATTTCCGTTGTGCAGCTGCGGGTTGTCGGCGGCTATCTCTTTCCCCACCGCCTTTGCCTTTCGAAAATCGAAGGGGGTGTCTTCTACCGGCTCGAGGGTACCTAGTGGCAGGTAGCTGTCGTCGATGGGCGTGTAGCGGTCAGCGTCGATGGTGAGCAGATGGTTGAGTATGGTGGTGCTGCCATCTCCGTTGAGATTGAAATAGCTGTGGTTGGTCATGTTGATGACCGTGGGAGCATCGGTGGTGGCACGATATTGGATGTCCAACGTGTTGTCGTCGGTCAGCGTATAGGTCAATTGTACATGCACCTCGCCTGGGAAGTTGTTGTCGCCGTCGGGACTCACCAGCGACAGTACCAGCCTGCTGGCTGTCGCATTTTCCACCTTGAACAGCTGATACTGCCAACCCGTGGGACCGCCATGCAGGGTGTGCCGACCGTTGTTTTGCGGCAGCTGGACGGTCTTGCCAGACACCGTGATGCGACCGTTGCCAATGCGGTTGGCATAGCGGCCGATGGCGGCACCAAAGTCTGTCTGGTGGTTCTCGCGCAGATAGTCCTCCAGATTGTCGAAACCCAGCACTACGTCGCGCTTCGTGCCATTGCGGTCGGGCACCATGAGCGACACGATGCGACCGCCATAGTTGGTGATGCCGACACTCATTCCGTGTCGGTTGGTAAGTGTAATTAGTTCCATATTTTGTTTGTTATTGATTAACGCTATCACTTCGCGATTCACCTTGGCAACAGCCTTGGGGTCTACCTTCAACTCACGGCGGTCGTAGGTCAGCAGTCCGTTCACCTCGCCCTCCACGTCGGTGGTCTGGGTATACACTGCCGCACTATAGCCTCGTTGCACAAAACCTTTCAGTTGTTCGGCGTATTTGACATATTCCGCCGTCACCTCCTCTTTATTCTGGAATTTGACATAGCCCCAATTCTGGTCTTCCTTCCACAGATGACCGGCCAACGGCAACCCAATGCCGCCATATTCACCCAGCACGTTCACCCTGTTGGGGTCGCTCAGGAACATCGCGGGGTGGGGGTAGTGGTGCAGGTCGAATAGGTCACCGCAGTCGCGGTGGTTGCCACCGCTCGCAGGGTTTACCAGCCGCGTGGGGTCGTACGCCTTTGTCCATGCCGCCACTTTCTCTGTCTCGAACTGACCCCAGCCCTCGTTGAACGGCACCCAAACTACCACACATGGATGCTGACCACACTGGTCGATGATCTCCCTCCATTCGCGATAGTAATTCTCCGACGACGACACACTGCGCTGGCGGTCGGTGCCACCATTATATTTGTTGGGTTCCCAATGGTTGCCATAGTCCCCACTGGGCATATCTTGCCACACCAAGATACCGAGGCTGTCACATAGGTAGTACCACCTGTCGGGCTCTACCTTCACATGCTTTCTTATCATATTAAATCCTACCTGCTTGGTCACCTCCAGGTCGTATCGCATCGCCTCTTCGGTAGCAGCGGTATATAGACCGTCAGGATACCACCCTTGATCCAGCGGGCCGTATTGGAAGTAGTTGCGACCATTGAGCTGCATACGCATATATCCCTCTTTCCAGTCGCGTTCCACACCGATAGTCCGCATGGCCACATACGAAGCAACGCGGTCGACCACCTTGTTCCCTTTCTTCATGGTCAGTCTCAATCCATAAAGAAACGGATGCTCGGGACTCCACAGCTTCGCATCGGACACTCTCAGCCGTAACGTCCCATTAGGCATACCTTTGGCACTAGCAACTGTTTCCCCTCCGTCGGTCAACTCTGCCTCCACTATGCTTCCATCGTTCTCACCACTGCTTCGCAGAGTCAGCTCCACACAACCATGACGGATGTCGGCAGCCGACGCAATATGGGTAATGTGGTTCTCTGCCACTGGTTCCAGCCACACCGTCTGCCAAATGCCGCTAACGGCCGTATACCATATTGAGTGTGGCGTAAGGGTCTGCTTGCCTACCGGTTGGTAGCCCTTGTTGGTGGGGTCGAACACACGCACCACCAATTTCTGGCTGCCCTTGCTAACAAGGTATGGCGTTATGTCGATACTGAAGGCGGTATAGCCGCCTCGGTGTGTTCCCACATGTATATCGTTTACATACACATCGGCCTGCCAGTCTACGGCATCGAAGTTCAGCATCACTCGCTTGCCCTTCCAGCCCGCTGGCACCTCAAACTGCCGATGATACCACAATTCCTGCTTTTCTGTCAGTGGCTTCCGCACGCCCGACAGCTGCGACTCAATGCAGAACGGCACTGTTATCTTGCCGTCCCATTCAGTAGGTTCCACACAGCCTTTATCCAATATGGCGTAATCCCACTGTCCGTTGAGGCAGAGCCACTGCGCTCGCTGCAAGATGGGTCTAGGGTATTCCGAATGCGGGCATTGCCTGTCCACCTTGTCTGCCCATGGTGTTGTCAGCGTCTGGGCACCAAGACAAGTAAAAACTAAAAGGTTTAAAATAAAAAATACTATTTTTCTCATATCAATTATATTGTGGTCAAACCATTCAGACCATTCCGACCACTCCGACCATTCCGACCAATCAGACCCGTCAGACTACTCAGAACAACTCAACCCTCTATCAATCATACCACCTCTTCCAACAGCCGCGCGGCGCATCCCACCAAGTCGCTGCAAGATTGTCCCTTGCCTTGCAGGGCAAGCAGCCGCGGACAGTTGGTGTCGCCATTCTCCTCGCGGAAACGGTTGGCAAGTCCCTTAAACATCATCGTGTTGCCTGTCAGACCGCAGACCATTGCCATGCCGCTCACGCAGCCGCATGTCTCCTTGATGCCCGACATGCCTCGTCCGAAAGCCGCAGCCATCTGCATTGCCGCTTGTTCGTCAATAGGTAGCCTGTCTTTAAACGCCATCACCACCGCCTGACAGCAGTTACAACCCTTGTCATGCAATTGTCTTGCTATTTCTTCTCGTGTCATATTATATTTGAATGTGTTAACGTGTTAATGTGTTAGTCTTTGGAGCATCATATATTAACGAATTAACGAATTTTCCCTTTTTCAATATTCCAATATTTCTGTGAACATTCGCCAGCCCACGGCTTCTTTATATAGTTCGTAAGTGCTGGGAGGTACCCGCAAAGGGATATCCAAGTCCACCTTGTCGAATGCCGACTCGTCCATCTTCGGCGGCTGCGGAGCCTCCACCACGATATACTCTATCCGCTTGCACCCCGCAAAGGCGCTCTCGCCCACCTGCGTCACCGTCGCAGGAATGACCAGTCGCGTGATGCGGTCGCAGCCACTGAAGGCACAGTAGTTAATAGATGTCACCGTGTAGACCGTCGTGTCGTCATCCTCTGGGTCGGCATGTCGACCCTTGGCACGGTCGGGTGTCACCTTCTCAGGGATAGAGAGTTGCCCGCTAGGCTTAGAGAAGCCTTTCCACGGTTCCTCCTCTGAAGCCCCGGGGTAGGTCACCTCCACCGTCGCCCCCTTCTTGCCGCCCGTGCTGGTGATATAGAAATAGAGCGTGTTGCCGCCAATCTTCTTGGCAAAGTCGTAGTCCTGCGCCACACATGCCAATGCCGGCAGGACAAAGCAAAGTAAAAGCATCTTTTTCATACCCTCATAACGCAGGTGTACCAAAAATATTGTGTTACCCTTGAAATCCAACAACTCGCCAAAGTGGTTGCATGTCTATTTTTCGCAATTTTTCGACTTCTAGCCCTATTTCGAAAAAAATATGTATCTTTGTATTTTAATGATTATATAGAACATGCACCTAGCAATCTCACTCTCAGAATATAGCATACATTTTAGACACCATTGCTCCAATCGTTGCAATGGTCCAGATGGTAGGCTACGAAGGGAGTGGGCGAATGTTTGCTGATAATTTTTATTTTTTTCAATTTTATTAACTAATCTTTTTATCAACATGTTTAAACACTTACGCAAATGGTTTCTCTTGATGGCGCTTTTATGTGCTTCGGGAGTGACTATGGCCCAGATTACGCTACCGTATTCTACGGGCTTCGAAGGCTTGAGCACGGGCCAGCTGCCTACCGGCTGGCAGCAGTTGCA
>CAMZFW010000165.1 GCA_947306225.1 uncultured Bacteroidales bacterium | reverse complement strand
TTCATCTTCTGCAGCACGATGGCGCTAATCTCCTGCGGGGTGTAGAGGCGGCCATTGATGTCCACGCGCGGCGTGTTGTTGTCGCCCTTCACCACCTTGAACGGGACGGCCTCAATTTCCTTGGTCACCTGGTCGTAGGTCTCGCCCATGAAACGTTTGATACTGTACACCGTGTTGTGAGGGTTGGTGATAGCCTGACGCTTGGCGGGGTCGCCCACCTTGCGGTCGCCGTTCTCAATAAATCCCACTACCGAGGGAGTGGTGCGGTTGCCTTCGCTGTTGGCGATAACAACCGGCTCGTTACCTTCCATGACTGATACACAACTGTTAGTTGTTCCTAAGTCGATTCCAATGATTTTTCCCATGATATTCTATTTTTTTTTGTTTGCTTGTTAATGAAAATATTTTGCCCAATAATCATCAATCTCCGTGCCAAACCGACATGGCGGCACGGAGACTGACAAAATGGCAGAACTCTTTCGGCTGTGGGGCTGCCCAATGCTCGTTATAGCCCCATTCCTGCCTTAGTTCGGTAGAGTGTATTGCGCCCCACGATATAGGCGTAACAGGCAGTAGGCATAAACTGAAGGTTGCCCCATGGCAGGCTTGTCAGCCCGCTGGCTGTCATGGTTGTTACCAATGCCTGTGTCAGTCCGTTGGTGGTCATAAAACTGCGCAGCGAGGTCAGTTCTCCCGGATTTTCATAGTAGCGGTCGGTCCATTTCATCTCCACAGCCCAGTCCGGACGTTGGCGGCCTGCGTTGATTCCAACGATGTCAACCTCGCCCATCGCCTTGCGTCCCTCGCGCCAGCTGGCGTAGCCGATGTCTGTCCCCAGTCGTGGAATCCATTGTGCAAAGACAGCAGTTTCCACCATGGTGCCTATTTCACTATCGCTTTCGGTGATAGGCTGAAATAGGGCACACCTCAGTGACGGATTGGTCAGATACAGCTTGAAACTATGCTCGCGCTGGTATCGTTTTGCCGTGTCGTCGGTGCGGTGTATCTTCTTCAGCAAAAACGCCGCCTCGAAATATTCCAAATATTTTCTTAGCGTCTCCTTTTTTACGCCCGTGTTCTGTGCCATACTCTCGTAACTGAACTCTGCCCCTGAATGGAATGCAATCATGGCAAATAGCGAGTTCAGCTCTTGCACGTCGGTGATGCCATAGAGGCTGGGCAGGTCGCGTAGCAACACCTTGTCAATAATATCGTGGCGTATATATTGCCCCGGGTCGGCCTGCAACTCAGTATTGAACGCCACCTCGGGGTATCCGCCATAGTTGATATACTCGATAAAGGTGCTGTTCAGCTTTGTGATGTCCACAGGTGCAAACGAGTGTACCTCGTGCCCGTTCCACATCAGCGTGCTCTCTCGCAATAGCCCTTCGCAATGGCGCAGTTGCACATACTCATAGAACGTCAGTGGTGGCAGGCTGAAGTCGGTAAATCTGCCAGCCCCGCTCTCTATGCTGCTTTTTTTCAATGCTGCCGCCGCGCTGCCCGATGCCACGAAACGTATATTAGGATATGCGTCGGCAAGTGTTTTCAAACTCACCTCCCATTGCTTGAGGTATTGCACCCCGTCAAAGAATACGAAATACTGCTCCGTCGGGTTGAACGCCTTGCCGCTCGCCACGATTGCGGCATTCAGCAACTCCTCTAAAAGTATACCGTTGTATATCGGCGTGTCGACCGACACGTATATGATGTTTTTAGCCACGCTACCGTCCTCTATCAGACGCTGTATTGCGTGGTATATCATCACCGTCTTCCCAACGCGGCGGGGTCCCATCAGTATTATCGAGCGGCGCACACGCACATTCCTCACCAATCCATAGAAGATGTCGAGGTATGCACGCGGTCCCATGGCCTTGAAATCGGCTCTTATCGAGCCGTTTTCCCACCAGGGGTTGTCTAGTCGTAGCCTTGCTATTGCTTGTCGTTCAGCTGATTCTGATAAAAACATATCGTTTTTCCTTTCTTTTTCCCAATGCAAAGATACAACTTTTTTGCAAAATAAGCATTTTTATCTATGCTTAATTTGCAAAATGGGCTATTTTTAAGTAAAAATAGTGCGAAAAGTACGGTGTTATAAAATTAAATTGCACTTGTAATGAGTTGATATGATGTGCATTAAGTGGCATTTACAAATTAAGCATATTTTTTTATGCTTAATTTGCAAATTGTACTTTTTTAAGTCATGAAATCGTATGTTTCTGCCACGAGTCTGAACTTATTTTGCCGTTTTCGTTAGCAACAAGGATATTTCGTCTTTCCTACTGGCTCTGGTTGTTTCTGGCCGTAGCAATAGGACCATTTTGTCCGAATTGTCTTTCTGTCGTGTCAAATCTAAAAAAGTACATTTTTTATTGCTTTTTATGTTTTTTTCGATACAATTTTGTATTTTTGCAGTGCGAAATAACAAGGATAATTGCCCAATTGTTCAGTCTATCAAGCGATATATATGTTAGAAAGCCTATATCAAACCTATCTTCAAAGCCGCCGTGTCACCACCGACTCGCGGCAGATTACCTCTGGTTGCATCTTTTTTGCCTTTAAGGGAGAGACTTTCGACGGCAACGCCTTTGCGCCGCAGGCATTGGAGCAAGGAGCGGCCTTGTGCGTGATTAGCGACCCCAAGTATAAGGTAGACGACCGCTGTATAGTGGTGCCCGACGTGCTTACAACCCTGCAGGAGCTGGCATGCCATCACCGTGCCCAGCTCACCATTCCCATTATCGGCATCACTGGCACCAACGGCAAGACTACCACCAAGGAGCTTGCCCACGCCGTCCTCAGTCGCCGCTATCGTACCCACGCCACAGCCGGCAACTTCAACAACCACCTCGGTGTGCCGCTCACGCTGCTTGCCATACCTGCCGATGCCGAGATAGCCATCATCGAAATGGGAGCCAACCATCCGGGCGAGATAGCTGCCTTGTGCCATATCGCTGACCCCGACTTTGGGCTGATTACCAACGTCGGACGTGCCCACCTAGAAGGCTTCGGTGGCTTCGAAGGGGTCGTCAAAACCAAGACTGAACTCTACCGTTACCTTGCCGCCAAAAGAGGTACGGCCTTTGTCAATGCCGACAACGACACCCTCACCACTCAGGCCGCCCTATGCCAGCTACCCTTCATTACATACGGTTCGTCGGCGCAGGCACAGGTGCGTGGGCATCTGGTCGGCTCCGACCCCTATATGAAGTTCTATATCGAGGATGGCGACTCGGTCTACACCATCCAGTCGCAACTCTTAGGCAGCTATAATTTCGACAATGCTATGGCTGCCGCCGCCGTGGGTTGCTATTTCCATGTCGACCTTTGGGACGTGAAGGAGGCGATAGAGCAATATGTGCCTACCAACAACCGCTCGCAATATAAAGAAACGGGTCGCAACACGCTATTCCTCGATTGCTACAACGCCAACCCATCGAGCATGAAGGTGGCACTCGACAATTTTGAAGCATTGCCTCGCGACAACAAAGTGGCGATGCTTGGCGGTATGCGAGAGCTGGGCAGCGAGAGCCTGAAGGAGCATGAGGCAATAGTGAATCGTCTGCTTGCCCATCCAGAGATACGTGCCGTACTGATTGGATTTGAGTTTGCCTTTGCTGAGGGACGACCTAATGTGCTCTATTTCCCCAGTTCCGATATGGCGGTGGAGTATTTTGCCGAACATCCGCTGAGCGGTGCCACGGTGCTGCTCAAAGGCTCCAACAGCACCCGTATGTGGAAGTTGGAAGGAGTTCTATAATCTTTCTCAAAAGACGGCTGCGGCACCGCCCTTTTGTGCGATGCCGCAGCCGTAACGATAAGTCGGTGTCGTTATTTCAGCACGAAGTTAATAGGCATCACATACTTGGACCGTACTGGCTTGCCCTTGAATGTGGCGGGCTGCCATTTCGGCATGGACTTCACCACTCGCAAAGCCTCATCGTCGCACTCGCCGCCAACACCGCGCAGCACCGTGGCTTCTGCTATGCTGCCGTCAGTCTCAACCACAAACTGCACAAACACCTTGCCCTGCACATTGTCAGCCTTTGCCTTCTCGGGATAAACCACTGAACTGGCAATGTAGTTGGCCATAGCATCAACCCCTCCAGGATACTCGGCAAGTTCGATAGGGCTATTATCCTCCTTGTTAAACCAGTCCAAAATGTCGTCTGCATCATTCCAAGCCACTTGATACCAATTAACTGAGCTGTCGCTAAGATTCATCATAGCGGTAACCCGACTTGACTTCGCCACAGTTTCATGTATATTGATATTAAAGCGCGCAGCCTCAGCAGAATCGGCAAACTCTTTGTGTTCGCCAACAGAGTCGAGGGGGATAATAACCCCCATAAACTCACGCTCCACCAACTTGCCGTCACGGTAAGTTTCGGTGAAGGGTTGGACGAGGTAGGTGCCGTCGGGGATGGTGGCCTGCTCTTGAGTAGGCTCTTGGTTCTTACAATTGGCAAACAGCAGCAAGGCTGCCACGGGCAAGGCTGCCAA
>CAMZFW010000164.1 GCA_947306225.1 uncultured Bacteroidales bacterium | reverse complement strand
TAGTGTTTGTAGCGGTTGAAGAGGAAGGTGTAGACGCGTGTGGTGCCACAGAAGAAGACCATCGGTGGGATGAGCAGGTAGAGCTGGGGTGGGAGAGAGGAAGGAGTGATGTGGAAGAGGGCGAACAGCAGCGCGATGAGGAGTAGCAGGGAGGAGAACAGAGCGTTGAGGCGCAAGGTGAGACGGGTGAGGTCGGCGGCTTGGTCGTCGCTGTCGGCAATAACGATGGCGAGCTCGTACTTGCAGGTGGATAGGATGATGAGTACCTCGATATAGCTGTAGAAGATGTTGTAGAGTCCGAAGTCGTCGGGCGTGAAGAGCCTTCCCAACACAAGGTATGCCAAGAAGGCAATGCCTTGGGCAATAAGGCTGCCGGAAAGCAGGGTACCAGAGTCACGGAGGAAGGGTTTCATGAGGATTGCTTGATTGTTTGATTGTTTGATTGCTTGAATGTTTTTTGATTGCTTGATTGTCTGATTGCTTGAATGTTTGAGTGTTTTTTGGTTGCTTGATTGTTTGATTGCTTGAATGTTTGAGTGTTTTTTGATTGCTTGATTGTCCGAATATTTTTACCGCGTTAGCACTCAAGCATTTACACAATCAAGCATTCAAGCAATAATTCAACCATTCATCCATTTCCTAATCCCCCATTCGACGGCGAGGAGCAGCACGATGAGGATGAAGAGGAGGGGCAGGTTGAGGAGTTCGGTGTAGCGGGTGTGGGCGTAGACGACGGATTTGAGGTCGTCGCGTTCGGCAAGCAGCTGGGGCAGTTGGTCGAGTTGGTCGGGGTAGAGCATCTGCGCTCCTGTGGTTTGGGCGATGGTGTTGAGCAAAGCATGGTCGGCGACGTGGTTGACTTGTTCGAGGTTGATGTCTTCGACGATGAAATTGCCCGAAGCGATGTAGCGTTTGCCTGCCAAGGTGGTGCTGGCGGTGTAGGCGTATTGTCCTGGCTCAAGGGTACCCAAGGGTAGGGAATAGCCGTTGCCGGAGCGGTTGAAGGCATACTGCTGGGCTGAGGATTTGAGGTCGGAACGAAGCTCAAGGCTGACCTCGGGAGTGTTGACGGGCTCGTAGTTGTCGTCGTATAGTTCAGCCTCAATGACCACGTTCTCTCCCAGACGGTAGATGTGTCGGGTGGTGACGTGCAGGCGTTCTTTGTTGGTCTGTAGCGAGGTGTATACCACCATCTTCTCTACCAGTTGGTCGAAGTCGTTGTGGCTGCCAGTCATCTGGTAGTCTTGTAGCCGCCATCGCCACATACCTTCGCCTACTACGAAAGCGCGTCGTATGCCCTCCTGTTGGCAGAAAGCTATCATGGGGCGGTCGCTAGCCACATTGCCTATCTTGGCAGTGAAGAGTGATTGCAGGTTGGCGGCAGGGCGGTAGGTGCCGAAGGGGGCGGTGAGGGGTGGCAGCTGCTCGATGCGTTGGCCGGCCTCCTCGTCGAAGTTGAAGAGGGCAAAGGCACCATTGCGGGCAGCGGTCACCTCGTCTGTCTTACGGGCTTTGGCCACAATCTCCAGTCCGCTGTGCAGGGCGTTGAAACGGCCTAGGTCGGTCTGTGAGCCGACGACAAAGATGGTGGGAATCTGTAGGGCGGCAGGAGGTAGTTGGAACCGACCATCGGGCAGGTTGTGCAGAATGAGCAAGGAGTATTCGCCCAATTTGCGGTTGGAGAAGTCGGCTTTCTCTATAAGCTCTATCTGATAGTTAGGGTTCTTTTCGATAGCATGGCGCAGAGCAGCGATGTCGGGATGCGGTGCGGCAGCAACGAGGGCTATCTTTTGGTGGCCGTCGATGACCTCGACGGCGATGGTGCGTGAGACAGTGGTGGCACCCGTGAGGGTGATGGTATAGCTCTGCAGGCCGGCACGGTCGGCATCGAGGGTGATGGTCTCGGTGGTGCTGAAGGTGTTGTCGGTATAGCTTATCTCCTGCGTGTGGAGTCGGCGGCCGTTGTGAGTGACAGTGAGGGTGCCGCGCTGCCCCTTGAGGCGGTGGGCACGGATGGTAACTTCCAGCGGGAACTGGTTGCCGAGGTAGGCGACGTGGTTGTAGCGCAGATGTGCAATGGTAGCATCGGGGTGGTGGGTGGTGTCGCCAAGTGCCACGGTGTAGACGGGCACTGCCAGCGAGGTGGCTGCGGTGGTGGGGTTGGCACCTTGGTTAAAGATGCCATCCGTGGCAAGCACCACGGCACCTAAGTTGCGTCCCGCATAGCGGTCGGCAATATCCTGTAGGGCGGCGGCGATATCGGTGGTCTTGTCGCCAAAGCTGTCGCGCACAATGTCGAACTGGGGGCTGTCGAACTCCCAAAGCCTATGGTCGACGGGTTGCACCGATTCGCTCACATCCTGTGCCAGCACGATGATAGGTTTCTCGTGGGTGTTGACATGGCGTTTTACCAGCGGTGCCAGCAACAGGAAGGTGATAAGGGCGACGGTGACAAACCGCAGCAGTGCCAACGGCAGTCGCCACGACCTAGGTGTGTCGTCTTGTTGTTTGGGGGCTTTGCGATAGAGTATGAAGCTATATGCCGCTCCCGCCAGCAGGCAGAAGAGTATGTAGTACCAAGGGTAGTCAAGTAGTAGCTGCATCTTTTTAAACTAAAAACTAAAACTTTTCGTATTCGTTAATGTGTTAATTCGCAAATCTGATTCACACGTTAACACATTCACACATTCCCATATTTACTAAATGTTTTGAGTTTGCAAAAGTACATATTTTTTGTGGAATTTCGATTTTTAATTATTAATTTTTAATTTTTTTGTATCTTTGCAATTTCAAATTAAAGAAAAGTATTTTTTGTATGAAAAGATTTCTATCCATTCTGCTGACGGGATTGCTGCTATGCACAACCTCGTGTGTGAAAAATAACAACGATACTACAATGAGCAATATCGACCAAACTATTGTCCAATCCACAATCGCCGCTCTACAGGATAAATATGGCGACGCATCCCTCGAGCGTATGCAACGCTCCGTGCCCCAGGTGGCATCGCTTTGGACCGCTCAGGATGGCACCCCCGAAGAGTTCCAACAATTCTGTCTTGACCATTTTGTTGTCGACTCCACCGACCTTGTGCGTATGGCAAACACCATTCAGGCCAATCTGGAGAGTCTTTGGGGCTGTTTCAATAAGATTAGCGTTGACTTAAAACTGCCCCTCCATGTCACCGGTCCTGAGCCTACGGAGTTGGATGAACTCTTTGGCGGTTTCGACCCTTCGGCTCATTTCGGCGACGATATGTTCCAACAAAAGATTGCCTTTATCGTGGTGCTCAACTTCCCCTTCTACACCCTCGACGAGAAGAACGAGCTGGGCAAGACTTGGAGCCGCCAGCAGTGGGCTTACGCACGCTTGGGCGACCTCTTCACCTCGCGTGTCCCTGCCGAGTGCAACCAGCAGCTTGCCAACCAGCTGGCCGCAGCCGACAACTATATCTCGAACTATAACATCATGATGGGTCACCTGCGCGACGACAATGGCAACGCCCTCTTCCCCGACATGGCTCTCATCACCCATTGGGGTCTGCGCGACGAGCTGAAGACCCACTACAACGAGGGCGACAGCGGCTTGGCGAAGCAGCGCATGATTTATCAGGTGATGCGCCGCATCATCGACCAAAGCATCCCCCAATGTGTTATCAACAACGACCAGTATGAGTGGCAGCCCTACGCCAACAAGGTGATGCAGCAGGGCAAGGTGGTCAAGTTTGAGTCTGAACCTGACACCCGCTACCAGTACTTCCTCGACAACTTCCATGCCATGCAGCAGGTCGACCGCTACAACCCCATGTACCCCACCGCCATCCAGCGTGCCTTCAATGCCGACATGGAGGTGAGCTATGAGGAAATCGAGCAACTCTTCACCACCTTCTGTAGCTCACCCGTAGTGGCGCAGGTGGCCAAACTCATCGAGAGCCGTCTGGGACGTAAGCTGGAGCCTTTCGACATCTGGTACGACGGATTCAAGAGCCGCAGCACCATCAACGAGGACGAACTCACAGCGAAGACACAGCGTCTCTACCCCAACCGCGAGGCGTTTGCCACCCAAGGCATGCCCTCTATCCTGCGCCAGCTGGGCTTCAGCAAGGAGAAGACCGATTTCATCTGTTCGCACGTCACCGTCGACCCCTCTCGCGGTGCCGGCCATGCCTGGGAGAGCAATATGCGCAGCGACAATGCCCGTCTGCGTACCCGCATCGGCGAGAACGGCATGGACTATAAGGGCTACAACATCGCCGTTCACGAGTTCGGTCACAATGTGGAGCAGACCATCACCCTCCACGATGTGGACAACTATATCATGAAGGGCGTCCCAAACACCGCTTTCACCGAAGCCCTTGCCTTTGTCTTCCAGACACGCGACCTTCAGCTGCTCGGCTACAAGGACAGCAACCCTGACAAGGAAGCGATGGAGACGCTCGACATCTTCTGGGGTTGCTACGAGATTATGGGTGTGGCTTTGGTCGACATGTATTCTTGGCACTGGCTCT
>CAMZFW010000163.1 GCA_947306225.1 uncultured Bacteroidales bacterium | reverse complement strand
AAAGAACCTGAACGGCATATTTTCCACCTTTCCTCAGTCACAATGGAACCCCATTGCTCCATCGGAAAGGCGAAAAATCTGCTCGTCCATGTCCATAATAAAATTCATCAATCAAATTTAAACAGCTTCTAATATGTGAAAACGGCATTCGAGACAGGGAATTTAAGAATTATTATACTTTGTGAGGAAAAGTATAAAATCTATTTATTACTTATTGGTTTACAGCGTATTATTACACCATATATAGGAATCGTTTAGACTCCTGACAAGCCCTTTTTTGAGAAAAATGCATTTTTTTTGGTCTTTTTTTGCAACAAAAGCACTTTTTTGAGTCTATATAGTGTACGGTACCGACAAACAATCATTATTCACCAATTAAACATGTACAGAACCATGAGAAAAGAAAAAATTGCAATCAGTAACAGTCTGCACGCAAGATTGTTTGCCTATTTTGTCATGGCTGCGGCGATGATATGCCTTTCCAGTTGTGGAAAGGAAGAACCGCCAAAGCCCGACGAAGACGAGCCGCGAACAGAGGCCATTGATGGGCTTTTTTCGGTAAGCGCAACCAACCAAGTGCAATTTGCGCAGGGAAACCTGCAGTATAAGGGAAGTACCTCCACATGGAGTTTTGCCAAGCACCAATACGACTGCGTCGGGGATGGCAACCAGTATGCCGACACCGCGTATGACGGATGGATTGACCTTTTCGGATGGGGCACTGGCCTTTACCCCGCTCAAACATCTACATACGACGAGGATTACGCTCAGTTTGACGATTGGGGAGAGCACATTGACGGCGGCTGGCGCACGCTGACAATCAACGAGTGGAACTATGTCCTGCACGGTCGAAGCAGCGCAAATAGCAAACACGCCACAGGTTCCGTCAACGGGGTGCATGGGCTGATTATTCTGCCCGACCACTGGGTGCTGCCGAGTGGGTGTACGTTCACTCCCGGATGCAAAGAATGGAATGAGAACGTGTACACCGAAGAGCAATGGCAGCAGATGGAGGCAGCAAACGCGGTGTTTCTGCCTGCGACGGGCATACGCTGGGGAAGGGATGTAAACGAAGTGGGCGCATACGGCTACTACTGGACATCCACACCAGAGAATGCTACTATGGCGTACGTTGTGTTTTTCAACGGCAGTTTCATCAATACAGAGAGCAGCTGCTTACGCCACGGCGGTATCGCAGTGCGCCTTGTTCGCGACAAAGAATAGGCCAAATCATACTCATCATGCTGCGGGCGGTACGGACTGTCCGCAGCATGATTATTTTCATTTTTTAATTATGTGAAGAAAAAGATGTATATTTGCAATGCCTTTTAGGTTCTGACAAAGGGAAAATAAATATTGTTTACGCTCTAATCCACAATCCTATATATAGGCAACTTTTATTTATTATTTTCGAACACGAATTGCACGAATCTAACGAATTAATTTGTTGAATCTTCATGCAAGCATAAGAACGAATAAAACGAATTTATAGAAGCCCCCTATAGAATCAATTCACAAATCATTATACCCTTATGAAAAAAATTGGAATGCTTATGGTTCTTGCAGCCACAATGTTGACCGCCGTTTCGTGCGGTCCTAAGAAAGAGGCACCGAAGGTGCTGGTTCTCTATTATTCACAAACGTCTAACACCAAAGCGGTGGCGGAGGAGATTGCCACACGGCTGGGGGCTGACATGGAGGAGATAGTTCCCGTGATGCCCTACGACGGGGATTTCCAAGCCACGATAGAACGCTGTATGCAGGACCGAGAGCAGGGGGTACTCCCAGAAATTCAGCCTATCGCCGCCGACTTGGCACAATACGACATTGTCTTCGTCGGCTACCCTGTATGGTTCGGCACCTACGCGCCCCCCGTTGCCGCGCTGCTCGACCAAGTGGACTTGAGCGGGAAGAAGGTGGTGCCGTTCTGCACGTTCGGCAGCGGTGGGTTGGAGTCAAGCGCGAAGGACTTGGCTGAGAAACTGCCTAATGCCGAAGTACTGCCCGGCTATGGGGTGCGTGCGGCACGCATGGAGGCGATGCCTAAGGAGGTTGACCAATGGTTGAAGGCGGGCGGCTTTATTGAGGGCGAATACACTCAGTTGGAGGATTTCCCCGAGCCGCAAGCGGTGAACGAGGAGGAGTCGGCCCTATTCGATGCCGCAGTGGACGGCTACCCGATGATTCACGCCAAGGCCACGATGGTGGCAACGCGTGCCATACCTGAGGGCAAGGAGTATCTGTTCACAGCCGTCGACCTGCCCCGTGAGGACAAACCCGATATGCCCCCTGCGGGAGAGATGAAGGTGTATGTGACTGTGGCCGATGGCGAGGCTCCGGTATTTACAAGGGTTATAAGATAACTAACCTACTTGGCAACGACACCATTCACAATAAAAACAATAAAATCGGAATCGTCGCGTTATAAAGACTAAAACAAATAAGAAACCATGGGACAATTGGCCTTCTTGAAGATGTTTATCCTGGTGTCTATACCTGTCGATATACGTGACAAACGTCGTCACGTCCATGTGTTTTATCGGAACGGACGACACCAGCGGTCAGTAGCCAAGATATGGATAGAGAAGAATGGAATGCCGTGCGTGGAAATTGCAGAATCGTCGCTATCGCCCAAAGAGAACAAGATGTTGGTGGATGCCATAACTGCCCACTGGCAATTCATTAACGACCAGATAACCCGTTGTTTCAATGGAGAAAGAACAATAAGCAAAAACATCGAATAATATGTGCAAGATACCCGAAACCGACCTTGGAATCAAAGACCTCGACTTCAAAAGCCGACGGGGTAAGTTCGTCGCCAAACTCACTGATGGGCGCGAGATTGTCATCCCTGTCAGCTTCTTCCCCGACATCAAGAATCTCTCAGTTAAAGACCGTGAGGACTGGATGATACTGGATGACCAATATTTCACCTTTCACAACCTCACCCGTATCTATGCGGTGACAGACCTTCTGCGCTTGTAAAGTGTAATCACGATATGCCTCCTGTGGGAGTGTGCGACTGTGGCGGATGGTGAGGCTCCGGTGTTTACAAAGGTTATACGATAATTCTTGATTACGCATACTATGTCTGCACGACTTTTCTTTCAAGCACTGGGAAAATTCTTTCTGGGGCTGGTAGTTGTAGGGGTGTTGCTGTTTTTGCCGGCTGGGACGCTCGACTACTGGCAAGGGTGGTTATTTGTAGGCGTGCTGTTTGTGCCTATGTTTGTAGCCGGGATTGTATTGATGTTCCGCAAACCAGAACTGCTACGCAAACGCCTTGAAGCCAAAGAGGAAGAACAGGAACAGAAATGGGTGGTGGCACTGAGCGGGGTGCTTTTTATAGCCATGTTCGTCGTGGCGGGGCTCAACCGCCGCTATATGTGGTGGATGCTGCCTGACTGGGCGGTATACGCTGCGACAGGACTGTTTCTGGTCGGATACCTGCTCTATGCCGAGGTGCTAAAAGAGAACGTATGGCTGTCGCGCACCATAGAGGTGCAGGAGCATCAAAAGGTGGTCGACACAGGGCTGTACGGCATCGTGCGCCACCCCATGTATGCCGCCACGCTGTTGTTGTTTCTTAGTATGCCCTTGGTGCTGGGCTCGCTGTGGTCGTTTGCTATCATGCTGTTCTATATCCCTATCATATCCAAACGCATCCGCAACGAGGAAAAGGTCTTGGAAGAGGGGCTTGAGGGGTATAGGGAGTACAAACAATGTGTGCGCTACAAGGTGATTCCGTTCGTATGGTAATCGGTAGCACATCTGCATCGTTTTCGCCTATTGGAAATCAGCCATATATGGCGAGATAATATTTTATTTGGCTGATTGGAAAAAAGTTTGTATCTTTGCAGTTTGAAATATTTGCAATTTTTAACTCTTAAAAAAGAAAGGAATCCGACTATGACGAATATCGAGAATCTGAACATCGATGCCTCGGCAAAAACCAATGTCGCCACATGGCTCAATGGGTCGTATGACGAGGAAACCAAGCAGGCTATCCGCGAGATGATTGAGAACAATCCGAACGAGCTGAACGAGAGTTTCTACCGCAACTTGGAGTTTGGCACGGGCGGTCTGCGCGGCATTATGGGCGTGGGCACCAACCGCATGAACAAGTACACGGTGGCGATGGCGACGCAGGGACTGGCCAACTATGTGAAAAAGTGCTTCCCCACGGCCAACCCCATCAAGGCAGCCGTGAGCCACGACAGCCGCAACCATAGTCGCGAATTTGCTGAGATTACAGCCAATGTACTTGCCGCCAACGGATTCCACGTATACCTGTTTGACGGTATGCGCCCCACTCCAGAGTTGTCGTTTGCCGTGCGCCACTTTGGCTGCCAGACGGGCGTGATGGTGACTGCCAGCCACAACCCGAAGGAGTATAACGGCTACAAGGCTTATTGGGACGACGGCTGCCAGCTGGTGGCTCCGCACGACACCAACGTGATTGACGAGGTGCTGAAGATCCAGAAACTGGAAGATGTGAAGATGACGGGTGGCGAGAGCAATATTGAGATAATCGGCGAGAATGTCGACAGCGTGTATCTAGACCGCATTGAGAAGAACTCGCTACATCCCGAACTGATTAAGAAGCACCATGACCTGAAGATAGTGTATACTCCGCTGCATGGCACGGGCATCACGCTGATACCAAGAATGCTGGAGAAACTGGGATTCACCAATGTGAATGTGGTGAAGGAGCAGGCCACACCAGACGGCAACTTCCCCACTACCCCCAGCCCCAACCCCGAAGAGAAGGCTGCCATGAAGATGGCGG
>CAMZFW010000162.1 GCA_947306225.1 uncultured Bacteroidales bacterium | reverse complement strand
TCCATATAGTTCAATATGTCGATGCGCTGGTGAAGGTCGTTGATTTTCGAAATCTCAGCGACAATTTCGTCAATCTTTATTTTTATGTTGTTATCCATTGGTTTATAGATGTTATACGAATTATTGATGCATCTTTTTTCGCCTGCAAAAATACAAAAAAAATTAGAATTAGTACGGGTGTGTCAGCCAATTTCAATTTTCAATTACCAATTATCAATTTTTTTTATGTATCTTTGCATCGTCAATCACCCGAACCCTTTGGCGGGTAAGCGGGTGGGTGACAGGACATAACAAAAAGACGCTGAAACGGCGTTTTATCTGCGGTGCACGAATCTAGCAAGTTCAAATCCAACCGCACGATAAGGCAAAGTCGGCGCCTATTGGTGTGATATATACGTTTCTTGTATATGGTCACAGCGTGGGCTCGGCATTGTTTATCCTCGGTTGGAAGGCATGCTAGAGCCTCGTGCACGGGATAGACGATGAGTTTGATACCCGCGCTTCTTTTTTTATGCTCCCTTGACCATCAAACTTATTCTGGTGCAGGTATCCACCAGCGACAAAACTCTAACAAAACAATGAAAGAGAATTTGAACCGCAAACAGGAGTACGACACTCCTATGGTAGAACTGATTGAGGCCCGTGTCGAAAAGGGGTTCCAACCGAGTGGCACCAGCCCCATCATTGGAGAAGGAACAGGTGAGGCAGTTACTGAGACTGGCTCTGCCGACAATGCATTATTCACTTAATCTAACAGCAAGTACTATGAAGAAGATTACACTATTGGGAGTGGTTTTGGCCACGATTGTCTCGGTTGCGACTGTGTCGTGCCAGAAGGACAAAATAACCATTACGGAGTTCACAGCCACGATGGAGAACTGCAACGACGAGAACGGCAAGGTGATGCAGGACGGCAACGTGCTGCGCTGGACCGACGGCGACCAGATTGCCGTCTGGGGTACTGACGGGATGGGTATCTACACCACCCACAACACGGGGACGTATGTCACCACGTTCACCTTTACCGACGGCGATGACCCTGGCGACCCCAACTACACCGCCATCTATCCCGCCAATTGGGCGCAACGGCAGGCAATGATGTTCCTGCCCCCTGTACAAACCAGCCATGATGGGCGGTTGGAGACATTCCCGATGATGGCAAAGTCTAGTACCAGCGAACTGGTGTTCAAGAATCTGTGCGGAATTCTCCGGCTGCGACTCCAAGCCAACGGCAAGAGCGTCACAGGTATTGAACTGGCTGATTATCCTTCTGATGAATGGGAGAGAGCTTTGAACCTTTGGGGTTCGTTCCGCATCGACTACAACAGCGGTAGTCCCATATTGAGCCATTACACCAATGGTAGCAACCAACTATTGCTATCCATCGCTACACCGCAAAGCATCTCTACTCAGGCAAAGGATTTCTACATTGCCCTGCCTCCTGCAACCTACGGCGAGGGCTTCACCATCAGAATCTATGCCAGCGACGGCAGCGTATGTACCAAGACAATCACTGAGGGACATGGCTTCACTATCGTGCGTAACGGTATCTTCACCATTACGCTGAACAACGACAACCTACAATTCGAACCCAATGCGGGATTGCTGAGCGGCGAGTTCTCTGTAAGCCCGAATCGGAAGGTGCGCTTCTCGCAGGGCAATCTCATGTACACTGGTTTTGGCACTCACGCAGTCGCCACGGGTGGCACAGCCGAAGGCATGTGGATGTTTGGTGACGGGTGGAATAATTATGAAGGCGATGCTTATTCCTCTCGATGGATAGGTGCGTTTCCATGGGGGACAAGCGGCTGGAACAGTGGCGCGAACTACTATTTGCCCTATCAGGTTGGGGAGTCACAAGATTTCATGCCAGGAGGGGATGCCAGTAACAATCTGACGGGACCATACGCGTATGCCGACTGGGGTGTGTACAACGCCATTTTCAATGGTGGTAACCAACCGGGGCTGTGGCGCACATTGTCGGCAGAAGAATGGGACTATCTGCTCAACCAACGAACAGGACATTCGGTGAAATGGGGTGTTACTCTAGTTGAATCATGGGGAAATTGGGGACTGGTAATCCTGCCAGATAGATTTAACCTTCCCGCAGGGCTTATTTTTAACGAAGGACTAGGGCTTGAGGGTGAGTTTAACTTAAACAGCTATAGCCTTGAACAATGGGCACAGATGGAAGCTGCAGGTGCTGTATTATTATATATAAGAGGGGGATACAGTGAAGGAAGATATTGGACGACGACTGCTGCTGATGTTAATGAGTGGGGTACACCAATTTCGTATGTACTCCATATTTCTGGTGGTTATGTGGGCATTGCAGAATGTGGTAGGGAAGGAGCTCATAATGGTGTAGCCGTCCGCTTGGTCAGAGACGTACAATAACTGTTAGGCAAAGTTAGATTGTCATACCTCGTTATAGGCAGCCCTATTGCCTGTGATTCTAGCAAAAAAAGTCCCCGCCACCACGGCGGGGACTTCCTTTTATTCAAGAGCGAAACACCTCCCCACAAGCATACAGCGGCACATTCTCCATCCACCCTTGGTCTACATACGGCTTCATTGAGAATCTCAGACCTTTGAGATTGGAGTACTTTTCGACAAAGGTGCGTAACGACTTGGAACGGACGTTTTCTTCTGCCTTGACTTCAACGGGAATGATTTTTCCGCCATCCTGGACAACAAAATCTACCTCTATCTTTGAGTCATTACTGCTAAAATAACAAATAGGCATCCCTTGAGGAACCATCTGAGTATAGACAAACAGTTCAGTAAAGGCACCTTTGTATTCAGAGAAGATATTGTCGCCAATCAATACACTCTCGGCAGTCACCTGCATTGTAGCACCGAGAAGTCCGACATCGAGGATGAATAGTTTGTATATGTTGGATTCCTCATAGAAACGCAGGGGCATTACGGGAGAGGTGATTCGGTTGACTCTATAGACCAGCCCTGTATCTATCAGCCATTGCAAAGCCATCTCAAACTGCGATGCTCGTCCGCCAGGTTTGATGTCGCTATATTGGAACTTCTTGTTCTCTTTCGCTAAGCTGTGAGGGATGCCATCCCAGATGAGTTTGATGCGCGGAACTTCGCGGTTCTCCGCGTGTTTGGAGAAGTCGTCGGTATAGCCCTGTAGTATCTGTTGATGTATCTCCCTCACTGCCACAGGACCCGCACCACCTATATATGCAGACACGGCACCCGGCATACCTCCCACATAGTAATACTGCCTGAGCAATTCAACAAACTGGCTGTGCAGGGCATTAATCATGCTCCAGTCTTTGCTTTGGAGTACTTCCGCCATCTGCTCCCCATGAACGGCGGCCACAAACTCTAGAAAGGTCATAGGGTAAAGTTGAAGAATATCCACCTTGCCCACAGGGAACGAGACTCCTCGGTGAAGCGTCAGACCCAGTAGCGACCCGGCTACAGCCACGTGATATTCGGAAGCGTCTTCGCAGAAATATTTCAATGCCGTAAGTGCGCGAGGGTATTCTTGAGCCTCGTCAATAATAATCAAGGTATCGCCGGGTGTGATGTCAACCTTGCACATTGCCGATAAAGCCCGTACAATGCGCTTTGTGTCGAAGTCGGAAAAAAGGGCATCGAGATTCTTCACCCTCTCGCAACTGATGTACGCAACTTTGGAGTATTCATTTTCTCCAAACGACTTCAACAGCCAAGTTTTTCCCACCTGTCGCGCCCCATTCAGAATAAGTGGCTTGCGGTGTTCCTTCTCCTTCCATTCACATAACTTATTATATAACAATCTTTTCATATTGTGCTAATACATTTTTTCTACCGTATTCCGACTGCAAAATTACATTTTTTTTGCCATATAATGAGATAAAACTTACATTTTTTCTACCATTCCGCGCCTACTTTTCATGGTGCAACAGGCATACAGTGGCACGTTCTCCATCCACTCTTGGTCTACGTATGGCTTCATGGAGAATCGCAAACCTTTCAGCCCTTGATGTTCCTGCACAAAGGTTTGAAGCGACTTGCTCTTTACATTCTCTTCAGCCTTGACTTCTGTCGGGATAATACGACCATCTGTTTGTAGCAGGAAATCAATCTCAAGTTGAGAATTATCTTTGGCAAAATAATAGGCATTTACACCTTCGACCGCCTTTATTTGTTCTAGAACGTAGTTCTCCGAGAATGCTCCTTTAAATTCAGAAAACACCGTGTCTCCCAACAGAATGTCCTGTGGTGCGGTCTCCGCCATGGCAGCAAGCAGTCCCACATCAAGTAAATAGATTTTGAAAGTGGAATTGTCGGCATAGAATTTGAGTGGCAGCTGCAGCACCTTGCAGCGTTCGACCCGATAGACCAATCCTGCATCTACTAACCATTGCAGAGCCAATTCGAAATCTGCTGCACGAGCACCTTTTTTCAACATCCCGAAGATGAATTTCTTATTCTCTTTTGCCAATTGTGCCGGAATGCTGTTCCAAACCTGATGTATGCGTTGTGCCAGTGTCGGGGTATGCTTGGCAATGTCGCGTTCGTAGGCATCCAATATTTCAGACTGTATCCTTCTGACCTGCCGCGAGTCTTTGTTGTTCACCCATGCCTGCACGGCTTCGGGCATGCCACCACAAAAATAGTACTGCCGCAAATAGTCAATCAATGTTTCATGTGATGTGGCCAGATTGTCCCATCGACACTCTACTAGGCTTTCGTACAGTTTTTCCCTGTCGTTGGCCAACAAAAACTCGGCAAATGTCATCGGATACATCCGCAATGTGTCAATCTTTCCCACAGGATAGCTCTCGTCGCTACGCAATGAGATGCCTAATAGTGAGCCAGCCACCACGACATGCAGGTCGCGTCTCTCCTC
>CAMZFW010000161.1 GCA_947306225.1 uncultured Bacteroidales bacterium | reverse complement strand
CTCCGACAGCAAAGGACGCTACCAACTGTCGCTCCCGCCGGGACAATACTCGGTGGTACTAATGGACGTCGACATGTGCCAAATCACATCTGTCGACGACAAAGGAGGCATCTGCCCCGTGACCGTGACGGCCGACAAAACCACCGAATGCAATCTCATCCTCGACTGCGCAGTGTATTGAATCAGAAAAAGGTTGGAAGCAATTCATTAATTTTTAATTCTTATTTTTTAATTTCTACCATCACTACCGAACAGTTCATACGCGACATCATCTCTCTGCAGCCCGCCATGCGACGCATGGCGATACAGATACTACACGACGACGACCTAGCTGCCGACGCTGTGCAGGAGACGCTGACACGCCTATGGCACCGCCGGTGGCGACTGGACTTGACAAAGAACCCGCAGGGGTTTAGCATGAACGCCTTGCGCAACGAGTGCCTCGACACCCTCCGCCACCAACGCAGGCGCAACACGTTGGCTGCCGACCCCGACGAGATAGCCGACTACCAACCCTCAGAGAGCGTGGCAGTGGCCAGAGAGGAACGTTACCAAAAACTAGAACAAGCCATTGCCGCACTGCCAGAGCAGCACCAGCGGCTGATAAGGATGAAGTATGTGGAACAACGCAGCAGCCGTGAAATAGCCCAGCTGACAGGACTCACCGAGAGCAACGTGAACACCACCATGAGCCGCATCTACGACACCTTGAGAAAACAATTGGATGAAAAAGAAGATACATCAGAGATATGAAACCTAACGATATAGAAAACCTGCTACAGCAATATGGCTCAGACCAACGCCAGCAGCAACAGGCCACCGACCGCGTGCGCCACCTGGCACACAGGCAGGCGCAACGCCGCACAGCACTGACATGTGTGGCAGTGCTGGTGGCGATAGTGGGCGTAGTGATGCACCGTTGGCAGCAACTGCCCAAAACAACAGGCACCCTCGTTGCCGAACAGCCAACAACCATTGCCCCACATACCACCACGATGCCCCCAAGCATCACCTCCACTCCCACCCCTCACCCAACATACCCCCATCAGAGAAAATCTAAGAAATCAGATTACTCCGACCCTTCTGACCCCTCCGACCCTTCCGACTCCTCCGACCCTTCCGACTCCTCCGATTCCTCCACCCCCTCCGACCCCTCCACCCCCTCCACCCAACCCTCCCCCCTCCCAACCGAGCCTCCCCTCCCTCTTCTCCCAGAGCTACCTTCCTCCAACTACTCTTTATCACCTGATCCTGAGACTACCCCCAAAGCCAGCCGCCTGCACTTCACAGCCTCAATCGGAGCCTCCACCGCAGCCAACGCCCCCTTGGGGGTGTATGATAACCTGCTCGGCATAGATGGCAACTCTCTCGCTACAAACTATCCCACCATCACTCCCACACAAAACCTCTCTGCCAACGTATGCGTGGCCTACACCGTTGCCTCCAACCACCGCAGCCACTTTGACGTAGGTGTAGCGCTCAGCGGCTACACCGGACACTATGACATCCAAATCCACGAATTTGGCTATACCTATGCTAACGCTTTTGAGAGCAGCGGTCAATGGACTCAGTCTGGGTCCGATGGTATGACTCCAATACCCAACAGCACCACTGAACATTATACCTACAATACCTTCAGTCTTTTCGCTGGAGTCCCGCTCACCCTCAACCTCCACCCTCGCGGAACCGACCGCTTGGGCTGGCAGCTCAGTCTCACTCCCGCCCATTCCCTTGCCTCCACACGATTCCTCAACTACCGCGCCAGCAACTATCTCAACCCGTGGAAACTCACCCTCGGCATCGGTGTCGCACTCCCCAACAGCATTATCCGTCACATCAGCCTTACTGCCAACCTCTTGCCTCTCTACACCACCCAATCCCTACACGAATTTGGCATAGAATTAGGCATCTAATAAAAGCTCATTCGACTCCTCCAATTCTTAATTTTTTATTCTTAGTCCTTAATTTTATTTCCATGTCCGTTTTTCTTTGTATCTTTGCATTTTTAAAATAAAATATAGATACAAACCAATATGAATATCCTACTTCTTGGTTCGGGCGGTCGCGAACACGCCATGGCCTGCCAACTGGCTGCCAGCCCTCGCTGTTCCCACCTCTATGTCGCCCCCGGCAACGCGGGTACCGCCGCTATGGCAAATCACTACGGGCAGACTTCCATACAAAACATAGACATCCCACCCACCGACTTCAAAGCCATCCATGCCTGTGTGCTTAAATACGGCATCGAAATGGTGGTGGTTGGTCCCGAAGCACCTTTGGTAGCGGGTATCCGCGACTATTTCGAATCGCAACCACTGCTACGCAACGTGATGGTGATAGGTCCGTCGAAACAATGTGCCCAGCTCGAAGGCAGCAAGGACTATGCCAAGGATTTCATGCGCCGTCACAACATCCCCACCGCCGCCTACCGCACCTTCACCGCCGACACCCTGAACGACGGCATTGCCTTCCTGCACACACTGAAGCCCCCCTACGTGCTCAAAGCCGACGGTCTGGCTGCCGGCAAGGGTGTGCTCATACTGCCCACCATTGAGGAAGCCGAACGCGAACTCACCGCCATGCTGAAAGATGCCAAATTTGGCGAAGCATCCGCCAAAGTGGTCATCGAAGAATATCTCAGCGGCATCGAGCTGAGCGTCTTCGTCCTCGCCGACGGCAAGCACTACAAGCTGCTGCCCACTGCCAAGGACTACAAGCGCATCGGCGAAGGCGACACCGGTCTAAACACTGGCGGCATGGGCTCCATTAGCCCTGTCCATTTTGCCGACAAGAACTTTATGAAAAAAGTCGAGGAGCGCATCGTCATCCCCACCGTCAAAGGACTCTTCCAAGAAGGCACCCCCTACAAAGGATTCATCTTTGTGGGACTGATGGCTGTCGCCAACAACACCACTGGCGAACTCGACCCCTACGTCATCGAATACAATGTGCGTATGGGCGACCCCGAAACCGAGAGTGTCTTCCCCCGAATCATGAGTGATATGGTAGACCTGTTCGAACACGTGTGGAACGGCAACCTTCAACAGACCTCCCTCGAAATCGACCCTCGCACCGCAGCCTGTGTCATGGCAGTGGCCGAAGGCTACCCCGAACACTACGAAAAAGGCCGTCCGATCAAAGGCCTCGCCCAAGTGAACGACAGCCTCGTATTCCACGCCGGCACCCGCATCAGCAGCGACGACCAAGTGCTGACCAACGGAGGTCGTGTGCTCTGTGTCACCACATTGGCAAACAGTATGCCCGAAGCCCTGCTCAAATCCTATCAAGAAATATCCAAAATCTCTTGGGACGGCATGTACTACCGCCGCGACATCGGACAAGACCTACTGAAAATGATTGTTACAAAATAAAAGAGAGGGGCGGCCAACGACCGCCCCTCTCTTTTACTATTATCAGAAACGGAGGCTTACCCGCGCCATGCAGTTGATGCCCGGCTGTTGGTACCATCCCGAATAGTGGTAATACCCATCCCAATAGTCGTCGCCTGCCCAGGCTCCAATACGGTAATGGTGGTCTAGCAGGTTGTTCACCACCAGCTGTGCCTCAATCTCCTCGTCACCCTTCAGCTGCCAAGTATAGCCAGCCTTGAAGTTGAGCAGGAAATAGGCATCCTGTTTGTAGCACTCACGCGAGGTGTTGTCGAGATATTGGTCACCCACATACTTGCCAGTTAGCTGCAGCTTCAAGTTCTTCACCGGCTCAAAGGTAGCAATAGCGGCTCCTATCACATTAGGCGAATAGGAAAGGTCGGTGTTGCTAGTGTAAGTGGTCAGCACTGTGTCGCCCTCCACAAAGTCGGTATAGGTGTAGTCCACAATCTTGTTGATACTCAGCGTCAGGTTGGCATCCATGCGGAACCATCTGCAGAACTGGTAGCCCCCCACCAGCTCTACACCCAGACGGTACGACTTGTCCACATTCTCCATCAGGCTGTAACCGCTGCTGCTCAAGTCGCCACTGGGGGTCAGCTGGTCTTTATACAACATGGCGTAACCGTTGACAGAGAAGGCAAAACGCTCCTTGTTCATCTGGTAGCCTAATTCCACGTCCAGCATCGCCTCGGCCTTCACCGTGTCGCCACGCACAAAGGCATCCTTGATGTCGCTGCGTGTCGGCTCGCGATGCGACACACCCGCCACCATATACATCCGCTGTCCGTTGCCCAGCTGGTAGTTGGCTCCCACCTTGGGATTAAAGAAGGGGTATGTCTCGTGGAAGTCCAACTCATACAGGTCGTCCTCCACACCCTTGATGCTGTAATCCACATAGCGCATCTGCATGTCGGCATACAGGTTCAGCCGCGACGTTACATCCCAATCCGCCTTGGCGTAGGTGGTGGCATCCACCTTGTTACCCTTGTAGCGGTACCACTCGTAGGGCTTGGTGTCGAAACCCGTCGAATCCTTGCACCAAATCACGTTGCCATAGTGGTCGCCGTCGAAATAGAGCATCATCTCACCAAAGGTGAAGTTCACGCGGTTGCCCGTGTAGTTGGCGGACACATTGCCCGTGTAGGCGCTGTTCCACATCAGTTTCTGTGTGATAAAGTCCGACTTGCCGCTGCGGTCGATACCATATTTCGTGAACTTCTTCTCGGCCTTATACTGCTCGTAGTAGCCGTCGCCGTGGGTGAAGTCTGCCACCGCCTTGAGGCTCCATTGGTCGTTCATCAGCAGGCTGTAGTACAGCTGGTAGCGACGCTGGTTGTAGTTGTCGCTCTCGTTGTCGTAGTAGTACACATTGCCCAAAGCGTCGTAGTACTCACCCGCGCTGTTGTAGGTAGGATTCTCCTCCAACACCGAGGCATCCTCGCCATTCCAAGTGATGCCCGTGTGCTGCGTGCCGATAATCGCCACCGCCTTCAGTAGCGACCGCTTGCCGTAGTAGCTGGCACTGGCAAACAGCGACTGCTGGTCGGCAAAGCCGTTGCGCACATAGCCGTCGGTGGTCTGCCCGT
>CAMZFW010000160.1 GCA_947306225.1 uncultured Bacteroidales bacterium | reverse complement strand
AAATCTGCCTTGTATGAATCCCTCTCGGCACGATAATGCTCAGCGAGTACGCGTAGCCCCAGCACACGCGTATAGAAGTCCAGGCTCTTTTGATAGTCGGAGCAGATAATGGCAATGTGATGTACTTTGTTTAGATGTAGCATAGCCTTACAATCAATTAGTATTGTACAAACTCAACGATGGCACTCACCTCATTACCGATAGAGAGGGCAATGACGAAACCGTAGTCGATGCGGTATACTGTAGGTGTCAGCGTGTCGCCCAGCTTGGCAGCGACACGGTATTCCACGCGGAGTCCCTTTATCTCGAAATCCTCGGGCAGCAGCTCCATCGCCATGCGGATATAGTTGGCATTGTTCACATGGCGGTTGTAGTCAATGTCAGCACGCATCACCGCAATCGGGGTACAGGCCTCTCCTCCACCCTTTGGTAGGATAATGCGGCGGTCGCGGTAGTTCATTTCCAATTGCGGCTCGATAAGCAAGGTATTGGCAACGGCATCGTCCACACGCTTCAGCTTGCCTGTGGCCTTATCGACGAAGGCACCCATGCTCCATGTGCGGTAGCAGGGACGACCGTCAGCATCGTAGATAAAGGTGTTGCGGAAGCCAAACATGGGCTTCATCTCATAAACCGAAGTGGTCACCATCAGTTCCTCCTTGAAACTTGGCACGCGCAGCACCTCCACCTGCCGCGAAGCCAGCAGTTGCGCCATATTCTCGCGGGCAAAGCAGGACTTCACCTCAGGCTCGCTGTCTATCCACATCTCCGAGCAGTCCTGCATCATCTGCAGCGCGGAGTAGAGTTTCAGCCTCCCCTCGCTGTCGCAGGTGCTTGTGGTCACTTTATAATTTAGGGTATACATGTCTAAGAATTAAGAATTAAAAATTAAAAACTAAAATTGGCTGCCACTTATGATTGCCTGATTGTCTGATTGCTTGATTGTGTTATTGAAACTAAAAAGTAAAAACTAAAAACTAAAATTAGCTGCCGCACCCGGATAACTTTCAATTTTCAACTTTCAACTTTCAATTTAATAAGTTTTCAACTTTCAACTTTCAATTTAATTATTCTCGCGAACCACCATAGACACAACGAAAGTAACAGGAGGCTGCCAACAAGAATAATTAAGCAAACCACATGGGTTTGACTACTCAAATCAATGAAAGAAAGGGAGTTGTTGACAACGTGGATAATCATGCACAGTATGATGCTACCCGTGCGCCAGTAGAGCCATCCTAGGATGATTCCGAATATCAACGAAACAACAAAATGCACCCCAAGTCCGTGAAGTAATGCGAAAATAAGAGCGGTAATCAGAATGGCAAGCCACGGACGGCATCGCGACTTAAGCAAGCCTCCAAGAAAAATGCCTCGGAGACCAATCTCTTCCAATACCGGACAAAAGATGCATCCACAGAGCAAGCCTGATACATCTGGGAATAGATGCTTAACCGTCTCGTTCATGGATTCAAATTCTTTTTGGGAAAGCTGCTCAATATCAATCAAAACAAAAACGGAAACTAAGACCATCACATAAGCAGCAGCAATCAAGACAGCCATGCCGACAGCAGGCCAGACCATACGCTTCCCAATGGAGCCAAACGACAACTCAACATAATGCTTTCCGAGATAAACAATGATCAGCAGAATGAATCCCGCTAATCTAGTCCAACTCATGATTTCATCGCTCCCGGTGATGTCTCCCACAATATTGCCAATAACTGCTGCAGCGCAATATAAAAGACACCAAAGCAGGAACATCTTTATTGTATTTCCCAAACCCTTTTCCATTTTGAATGTGTGAATCTTATATTAATGTGTGAATGTGTTAACGTGTTAATGTGTGAATGTGTTTGATGGTTTTAGGGGAGAAAGGTTTAAAGGTTTTAGTGTGTCAATCCCTCAAACCCTTTAACCCTTAAACTAACGAATTAACGAATTCAATTCCATTATCTTCTTTGCCAAGGCATCGCGGTCGGCGTCGGTCATGCAGAGTCCGAAACGGTAATGACGGCGATGGGAATAGGTGATACGCAATCTTTCAGGGCGGTCGGCACGATAATACACCCCACCAATACTCTCGGATATAGGCTCCACACTCTGTATGGATGACAATGGTATCTCTTTTCTACGTCGGAAGATGCAATTATGACACTCGATTACCAGCGTTTCATTATGTATCCATACCGTCTCAACGGCTCGCCTAGACCTCAGATAGTTGTCAAGGATGAATAAACCCATATCTAAAAATAGAAATAATACTGGAACTAATATAATCCATATCCATCTGACTCCTGGTGCTGGATTGGGAACCGTCAAACAACGCCATATCAAAACAATAAACATTACGGTACACCCTAATAGCACAAACACAAGAAAGAGAGTGTATCCGTCGTTCAATCGGTCCCAGATGTCCTGGGACTTAGGCTTATGTCCTCTATTTGTTGCCAGTATCTCCATCTTTAAAATGAAAGTAAAAGGTAAAAACTAAAAACTAAAAAGTAGGTTGTCGCAACCGGATAATTTTCAATTTTCAATTTTCAACTTACACGTTGGGCTGCAGCCATCCCCTCTTTAGAGGGGTGTCACGAAGTGACGGGGTATGTGCTTCAACTTTCAATTTTCAACTTTCAACTTTACAGGGGCTTATGCCCAACTTAAGATTGCAGCGGAGCAAGCCCTTGTCGTAGAAGCCGATAATGTCGTCCGACGGGTTGAGTGCCATGCCGGTTTTAAGGTCGTTCAGTGCCTTGCGATAGTCGTCCATGCCCATATAGGCCTTGGCTCTTGTGGCGTATAGATGAGCTTTGGTGCAGACATCCCGCTCCTGTCCTTTCAGTTTCAACGCGGCTGTGCAGTCGGCAATAGCTCGGTCGTATTCATTGCGATAGTTGTAGAGCGTGGCACGGTTGTTATAGGCCGACCAGCTTGGTTGCAATGCTATGGATTTTGTGTAGTTATCTATTGCCTCTTCAACGTTTCCTTGACATTGAAACACCAATGCAAGATTGCTGTAATAGACACCATTCATGGGGCTCAGCTCGATAGCCTTGAGGAAGTAGGGCATCGCCTTGCCCAGCTGGTTGAGACTGCCGTATAGCTCGCCGATATTATTGTACGCTTCCGAGTTCTGCGGGTCAATTTGGATAATCTGCTCGTAGAGGGCGATGGCTTCCATTGGGTCGGCGGCTTGAATGGCCTGCTGGTATAGTTCTTGTATGGTCATCTTAAAAGAATTCGTTAATTCGTTAATGTGTTAATTCGTTAGTCGCTGATGCAAAAACGACTAACACATCCACACATTCTAATAACGATATTTTCTCCTTAATATTGTAGACATACACAATAATTGTTGACTATTGACGTTATACTAAAAAATACAAAGATATGAATACACGCACATTGTATCTTGCCATATCCGTCTCCCTCCTGATGATGGTGGGGTGCCAGAAAGAAGACCGTATTGTCCCCGACACGTCAAATCCGTTTTACGGCATCTACAGCCCGTCGGGTCAGATTAATGAAGTGAGCAGCAGCTCTGAGACTCTGCTCACTACCCAATGGCTTGGACGTAGGCTGCTCTCTGTCAGCAACGACGATATTACTAATCAGTACAACTACGACGGCCACAACCGCTTGGCAAGCATCGACAGCAACATCTTCTTCACCTACAATGGCGAAAAACTCCTTTCTTCAATCAAAATCATTCTCAGCGATAGGACTCGCACGCTGATGTTCAAATACGACGGCAAGTTGATGCCCTATATGGTTGTCGACAGTATTCTTTATCGCACTTCTTCTGACATCAACGAATGGTACAGCACCAGCACTGCCTGCCTCCTTGAATGGAATAAGGGCAACCTGGTCAAAGCCATTCCTGTCGATGCGGGAGGAATGTGGTATGAATACATATACGATGAGAGCCACAACCCCTTCTGCGGGCTGGCACTATGTCCTATCCTCATTCAGGACAGCCTTTTGCAGCACCCGTCATTCTTCAGCCGTAACAACATCTTGGATGTCATCGGCTACAATGCAGAAGGCAGCATCAACTATTATTGCCACTACGGCTACGAACTATACAACACATGGCCGCAAGTGATATACAAGTCCGTCGGGCTTAACAACAACAGCCCCCAAACATTCAACATCAGCTACCTCTAGTTTTAATTTTAAATTTTTAATTCTTAACTTTTAATTCTTATTTATACTCATGATTATCACCACAACCCCCACCATCGAAGGACACCAGATTGTTGAATACCACGGTGTCGTATTCGGCGAAGTTATCACCGGTATCAATTTTGTAAAGGATTTCTTTGCAGGCATCCGCAACATCGTCGGCGGACGTTCCAACTCTTATGAGGAAGAACTCAACACTGCCCGTACCAACGCCATGCGTGAGTTGGAAAATCGCGCTCAACGCCTCGGTGCCAATGCCGTCGTAGGCGTGGACATTGACTATGAGGTCCTCGGCAATAACAATGGTATGCTCATGGTAACAGCTTCAGGCACTGCCGTCACCGTCCGCTAACGTATGTCTGACCCTCCACGTATCGCTCGTATTTTCACGTATTTTATTCTTGTGATACGAGCGATACGTGGAGATACATTATAAAAATGAAGATAATACTGTCGATATTCACGGCACTCTTTCTCCTCGCTACCACAGCTTCGGCACAGAACGTAGACACCGCCAATCATTCCGATGAATTGTTTGTCGAGTATGAGGAAGATCCTGAATTCCCCGGCGGCCTCGAAGCGTTGCATAAATTCATCGAAGACAACATGCAATATCCTCAGATAGCTGCCGAGAACTGTATTGGAGGACGGGTATATGTGCAATTCGAGGTTGACACAGACGGCACAGTGCTGAATCCGAAAATCCTACGCGACATCGGAGGCGGTTGTGGCGAGGAGGCTCTGCGAATAGTGAGGCTGATGCCCAAATGGAAACCTGGCAGATTCTATGGCAAGGTCGTCAAGACAACATTCAACCTGCCTATTTTCTTCGACAAG
>CAMZFW010000159.1 GCA_947306225.1 uncultured Bacteroidales bacterium | reverse complement strand
TGGCAACGTGTGGTGAAAGGGGTTGCGCAGATAGGGGTGATTTGGCTTTTTGTACTGCTCACAGGCATGGCATCCTCCACATTGCGAGCAGGTGTGATGTTCTCGCTGCTGTTGATGGCTATTATGCTTCAGCGACATTCGGAAAGACTTAACAATCTCTGCACCTCCATGCTACTGCTCTTATTGATAAAGCCGATGCTGCTGTTTGATGTGGGTTTTCAACTCTCGTACGCTGCTGTGGCTGGCATCATAGTATTGCAACGTCCTTTAGAAGAATTGTTCCCTATTTTGTCTGATCCTGATTACAAATGGTCCCTTTGGCTGCCTCAAAAGGTTTGGCAACTGACGTGCCTCTCCACCTCGGCACAAGTGGCAGCACTGCCTCTTGTGTTATACCATTTCCACCAGTTCCCGCTCTATTTCCTTATTGCCAACCTCACTATTGTTCCTTTCGCTGGGGTGTTGTTAGCGACGGTGCTGCTGATGCTATTGACGGGCAGTGGTTGGGTAACATCATTATTGAGTGGCGAGTTGGTGATAGTCGACGCGCTCACCCGTTGGATTTCCTCGTTGCCGCACGCCATGCTCACCGACATCTATTGCGACCTGCCTGTGGCGTTAATAATCACAGCCCTTATCCTTGTCCTCACTCTATTGCTCTACATGCAGAAGAACAAGGAAGCTACCGCTTGAGCATCACGTAGGCCAAATATGCCACCAATATCATCATCCCGAAGCCGTACACCCGTGGCCAGATGGCACTCAATATCAATATCACGCCCATGATGGCAAGCAGTTTCACCGCCAGTTGTTTCCGCTCGGGCAGTGCCTGCATTCCCTGTCGCATACGTGCTCGAAAGTCATGCCAATTTGTCACCCGCTTCTGCCACCACTGTCTCAGCCAGCCCTGCCGCCGACCCCGCTCATCAACAGTCTCGGCACGCACCGTGGGCATCTTCTTCACCCGCACATTGATGCGTTTGCTATAGCTCTTGCCGTCTATACTCACCGTGATAGTCAAGTGCGTCCGTCCCTTCGAACGGTTCAGTCTGAAACGTTTGTTTCCGCTGGTTTCCAGTGGTATGTCGGTGCTGCGGTAGCCGTTGTCAATGGTCAGCTTCACGCTCTCAGCCTCGTCGCACTGCCACTTCACCTCCACCACGTCGCCCTCCGTCACAGTGCGCCGGTCAATATCAAATGTCATTCTTTGGTTGCTCATAATAATGTGACTCTGTCAACAACCGTGCCATCTGTTATTTCAAAGGAACATTGCCATATAGAGTGGCAAATATGTGATATTGGAGTCTTGGTATACATTGCATGGACCGAGAACAATGCTTTGTCCTATATAGTCTGCAAAGTTTTCAATGGCAGCATTCAATGAAGAATGTTTTCGATAATCATTGCCCGATTTTACTTCTATGATATTGATCATGCCATTGTTGGGATAGATGAAATCCAGCTCTTGGCGGCTTTTTCGGTCATAATAGTGCAATGGTATTGCTTTGGATGCTAACATGCAGGCTATCTGGTTTTCTACCAGTGCCCCCTCGTTCACTCCAATGTCGCCGTTCATCACCTGTAGCTGCATATTCTTTAGCAGCATGCTGCTCATCAGTCCAGTGTCAACTAGATATAGTTTGTACAAACTCCGGTTTTCTGTAGCCTCAAATGGCAGTTCGAAAGCCTTAGTATTGAACGAATAGTATGCCAAACCGGCATCAACCAACCACTGTGTGGGGCTTTCGTATTTGCGTCTTGAAGCTCCTTTTTTCAAATTGGCCATGATAAACCGCTTGTCCTGTTTGCCCAGTTCGGAGGGGATAGCGTCAAGTATCTGCTGGACCACAACACGGTCTGTTCCGGCGTATTTGGCAATATCGGCACGATAGGTTGCCATGATTGATTTCTGCGTCTGTACCACCTTGCCGAAGTCGTCTTGGCTAACGAATGTCTGCACCACGTTGGGCATGCCTCCCACCACTAAATATTCGCGCCAGTAGCGGCTCACTTGTTCATGGATGGCTGTGGGTACGGCGTTCCGCTTATCGTAACATTCGCGTAGCAAATCTACAATCCGACTATCAATACTTTTAGCCCACAGAAACTCCTCAAAGTCGAGCGGATATACACGTACTTCGTCTTCATATCCGACGGGGTAAGATGATATATCCTTATAATTAATTCCCAGTAGCGACCCCGATTCTATATAGTCATATTTTCCCTCTTCGACCAAGAACTTGATGGCTGTACGGGCTTTGGGACACTCTTGGATTTCGTCGAAGAAGACCAAAGTTTCTCCCTCAACAAAAGGTCCAAAACCCATAGCCGACAGGTTGAGAACCACCGTGCGAGTGTCCAACGCCCCTTCGAAGGCTGCCCTCGCTGAAGGGTATTTCAAGAAGTTCACCTCTACAAAATGTTTGTAATACTCCTTTGCAAACATCCTCACCGTGGTGGTTTTTCCTACTTGTCTGGCTCCACTTATTAGGAGTGCGCGATGTCCAAACTCCTGCTTCCATCTTATAAGTATCTGTATAATATTTCTTTGTAGCATAATGTTGCATTTTTTGCCAATGCAAATATACAACTTTTTGCAGATATTTTAATATTTATTATGCAACTTTTTGCATGTATTTTCACCTATTATTTACAACTTTTTGCATGTTTTTTTACCCACTTTATGCAACTTTTTGCAGTGCAACAATAAAGCCCCGCATGGGAAACTCACCATGCGAGGCTGTTAGAACATTCTGCTACCAATAGTGAAGGATTGCTAATCAGACACTACTGGTGCACTGTTGCGCAAGTAGTCTATTTCGCACTATCGTCATAGTGCAGGCGCATGTCGCTACGATAGTTTAAGACACTGCCAGTGTAAGTGGAAACTGTAGCGGGGTTATAGCTGTTTGCATCAGTGGATGCCGCACGTCCAAGTCCTCCAGTTACGTCATGAACACGGAAGTTCTGGCTGCCATTCCAAGTTCCCGTTCCGTCTCTCACAGTAATCAACAGATTACTTGTGCCATCATACGTGAAGGGGGTGGCAAAATCGATGTGGCACCAGCCAATAGTGAACAGCTTAAAATCATTGAAAACCTGTACAAAGGTTGTGTTGTCGTAAGGTACAAAACCTCCGTAAAACGAGGAAGTTGTAGTGTTTGTCAGATAGATTTCTAAATTCCTGGATACTGACGAACGTGGGCCTTCATAGTAAAAATCAATACCCGTCACAACAGCCGCACCCGACAACTCACTGCTCAGAAGCAACTGCTGGGTATAGCTATAGCTATAAGAGCAGTTGGTGGGAAGGCGGTTTGAGGAGGACGTAGTGCCAGACATCACTCTTACGAATTCCATGTCGTTCTCGCCGAAAGTCACTGTATTAATCGTGTTGCGGTCTATGGTAAGTTGTACGGTGGACTTGACAACTTTCTCGCAAACTCTACCATCGTCGGTGTACAACGAGATGCCCAGCACCTGCGTAGCGGGAAGCGCGATGTAGAATACCTTGCCACTGCTAATGGACTGGGCGGTGGCGCAGTTCAGGGTGACAGTGTTCGTACCGTTGCCATCACTCAGGATGGGCGTTCCAGTTGTATTGTCTACTGCGAAAGTGCCGTTAACCGCGCTATTAGCAGTGATGGTGATGCTGGAGATGTTGATGTTGGCCTTGGTAAGGTTAAGTGCGAGCACGCCGCAGAGGTTCTTGAAGGTGAGCTGGTCGTTGCTGCTCTCGGCATACATCGGGAACTGGTTTATAGAGCCCTCCACGTAGGTCTGCGTAGCGGGCAGGGTGATGTTCACGCCGTCGGTGGTCAGCGTGGTGGGATAGAAGGCGCGGAAGGGACTGTTGCCCGTCTCGCCGCTCACGTTGTCGAACACGGCGGTGGTGGCAGGGGTCTGCGGGGTGGCAGAGTAGATACCGCAACCGGCGGTGCCGTAGACGGCAATCTGGTCGCCGCTCACCCATTCGAGGGCGGTGCCGTTCAGTTCAGTCTTGGCAGCGTTGCAGTCCTCCATCGTGGCGCGGAACTGCGTGCCGTTGCCCTGGGTGTTCTCCTTCTTGCAAGAGGTCAAACTCACTAGTCCGACTAGACATACTAGGGACACTAAAGAAACTAGGTTTTTCTTCATTTTCTTCTCCTTTCTTTAATTAGTCGAAATCGTTACCAGTGTAGCTGCCGCCTGATGTCAGTCCCTCGGTCGAGCCTGCGGTCTGTGGTTCTGGAGCTGTGCCACTTGCTTGGAAGCCCTTTTCGACGCGGGCCTCAATCAGTTCTACCATAGGAGCGTCGTACTCCTGTTTAAAGTTCTCTTTCATTGTTTTTTGCTAGAGTTTTTGTCGCTGGCGGATACCTGCACCAGATATAGTTAATTATTCTAAGGGAACATATAAAAAGAAGCGAGGGTATCAAACTCATCGCTTATCCCGCTCATGAGGCTCTGGCATGCCTACCTACCGAGGATAAACAATGCCGAACCCCACGCTATGACAATATACAAGAAATGTATAAGCCACACCATAAGGCGTCGACCTTGCTTTACCGTGCGGTAGGTTTGAATGTGCCAGATTCATGAGCCGCAGATAAAACGTTGTGTTCAACGTCCTTTCGTTATGTTCTGTCGCCCACCCGCTTACCCGTCAAGGGTTCGGATGGTTGACGATGCAAATATACAACTTTTCTCCGATATATAACGTTTTTTTATAAAAATACTATAAAATTGTCCCAAAATTGCCCTTGTCTCCCCGATGGCTCTTGCATATATCCTATAGTTATACCTTATTTATACCTTATTTATACCTTATTTATACTATTCTAGAATAGTATAAATAAGGTATAAATAAGGTATAAATAAGGTATAAATAAGGTATAACTATAGAATAAATGAGGGAGGATGGGAGAGGTTGGGAGGAAATGGTGTTGGGTTGGTGAGGATTTTTGGAGGGATGGAGTGCGAAATCTTTTTGTTTCGTTTTTTTTGTGTATCTTTGCACACGATTCCGATCGGAAGGAAGTCGACCAGGGGTGCTGCAAGTGATTGTGGCTGAGATTAAACCCTCGAACCTGATC
>CAMZFW010000158.1 GCA_947306225.1 uncultured Bacteroidales bacterium | reverse complement strand
TTGCCTGAGAAATGCCCAATCCTCAGTGCAAGCATCTCGGAGGTGTTACTGAAACGAGGAATCTCATTTGATTATCTGAAAGGAACCAAAGACATCTGGTGTCGCGACTTCATGCCGATTCAGATTCAAAAGGATTGTCTTATCGCTTATAAGTACACTCCTGACTATCTGCAAGACAAAAGGCACATTCGCCTTCAAACCAATCCAGAAGATGTTCTTCAGGCAGAATCGAACGCACTATTCAGAGTGCTGCCGACATGCAGAGTGGAAGATGTGGCTTTCAATGGTATGCATTCTATCCCTATTTCGAAACCGATAGTTGAAACCATCAAGATAGACCTTGTAATGGATGGCGGCAACGTGGTGAAATGTGGCGATATCGTTGTGATGACGGAAAAGGTGTTCGTTGAGAATAGTGATAAGTCTCGTGATGTGGTGGAGCAGATTCTGCGTGATGCCTTCCAATGCGACATATTGTTTCTGCCATGGGACCAAGAGGAGTATTTCGGACACAGCGACGGCATTGTCCATTATGCCGGTGACGGGAGAATACTGCTAACAAACTACAATGATTTTTCAACCTATTTCTATCGTCGTTTTCGAAAAGCACTAGAGGCACGTTTCGAGGTAATCCCTTTGAAATATAATGTTAAGCGGAGACATGCACGTAGCTGGGCTTATATCAATTTCCTACAAGTGGGCAAACTGGTTCTCGTGCCGCAGTTGGGGATAGAAGAAGACGGACACGCTTTAGAGCAAATCTGCAACGCTATGTCCGATTGTGAAATAGTCGGCATTCCCGCCTTAGAAGCCGTCAGAAGAGGTGGTGCACTTAACTGTATTTCTTGGAATATACAGAATTAGGCGTATGGGAAACAAACCTTATTCGAAATCTAAATTTGAAGAGCACAAAGTACTTGAGGAGCAAGAGGGTTATGACGGTTGGAATCCTTGTGAATACTTTGAGTGGCTTAAGAGAGCAGCGGAACAGGGTTATGCTGAAGCCCAATTCGAATTTGCTTTGTATTATGATGATGAGGATACTATAGAAGAGTCGGTAGAATGGTACAGGAAAGCTGCTGAGCAAGGACATATAGAAGCACAATATAACCTTGGGGTATGCTATGACAAAGGGGACGGCGTTAGGAAAAACTGTAAAAAGGCTGTAGAGTGGTACTCCAAAGCGGCGGAACAAGGTTTTTCAAAGGCGCAGTACAATCTTGCCTTATGCTATGATGAAGGGAGAGGTGTTGGGAAAGACCTTGGGAAAGCTGTAGAATTGTACATCAAAGCGGCCGACCAAGGAGAAGTGTCGGCTTTTAACAACATCGGATATTGTTATGAAAAAGGGCGAGGCTTTAAGAATGATTTTGTTGCCGCAGCGGAATGGTACACCAAAGGTGCTATTCGTGGGGATGCTACAGCTCAATTCAGTTTGGCCTTATGCTATCATTATGGGAAAGGCGTAAAGAAAGACCTTGCAATGGCTGTTGAATGGTACGTCAAAGCTGCCAACCAAGGGCACACATGGGCTCAAAACAACCTCGGTAATTGTTATGAGAAGGGTTTAGGCGTTGCAAAAGATATTACTAAAGCCCTATATTGGTTTGCAGAAGCGGCACAGCAAGGAGATAAGAGAGCCAAGAAAAGACTTGATGTTTTAACCCACAAACATCTTGAGGACATGAAATTGCTGAATGAACCGGAAGCAGAAGAATTCAATGTTTCCTTTTCTTCAAATGAATCGGTTCCGTTCTAGGCGGTCTCCCTCACGGTGGAGTCCTTATTTATCCTACATTTAGTTTACCTTTTGTTTAGATTTTATTTACATTTTGTTTAGGTAACATAAACAAAGAAAAAAATAAATAAAAACAAAATAAACAGTAAATGAAAAATACATAAATAGATAACTGGGGTGCTGAAATGGGCTTTGCTAGGGTTTGATTGCGAGGATGGGAAAGGTATGTGAGAGGCTGCTTTGTGGTTGTATGAAAAAGATGTTTTAGTAGTTAACGGCCTGAAAGGCCAATGAGAAGTTAGCCCAGGGCAACGCCTTGGGTAAATGGAGTGTTCTGCAGGCGCCCTGCAAGGGCACAAGCTTTCTCTGCTACATTATCAAAGCTTCAGTGGAGGTTTCTTCATCTTCTGCCCCTTCAGGGCGTAGGTTATGTGGTTGCCATACTTAGGGCGTTGCCCTAAGCTGTTGGTCTGTTGGCCTTTCTGGCCGTCTAGAGACAAAAAACAGTTTTTGATACTGTTTTGAGTAGAATTTTTGATTCTGTCGGGTTGGAAATGCCTTTTTGGAGAGGGGGTAGGGGTGGTGGGAGAAAAATATTTCGATTTGGAAAGTAATGATTGTTAGTGCAATATAGGAATGGGAAGGATTTTTTTTCATTTTTTTCTTGGTGGTTTGAAAAATGTTCGTAACTTTGCAGCGCAAAGAACTTTTAAAACCCATGGAAAATAAAGAGGCATTAAATACGCTGCATGAGATAAAGGAGCTGATGGAGAAATCGTCACGGTTTCAGTCCATCAGCGGTTGGTCTATATTAATAGTAGGACTGCTGGCGAGCGTGGTGTCGGCAGGGGCATGGCTGCTGCTGTTGCCGCACGAGTTTACATACCCCGCCACTGCGCAACATTCACTGGATGTTGCTTTCCCCTCTCAAGAGGGGACGGGCATAGGTGGGATGCTGATTAACTCGCCTTACCGCACATTGATAGCGTCGTGCGTTGCGTTGGCGTTGCGGGTGGGGTCGTTCGCGGTGGTGTGCTTCGGGTCGTACCGCCTGATGAAGCGTCAGGGGGAAGTCGAGTTCGGCAGGACTATACGCCGTCCGCTGTTCCACTTCGCAGTGCCGATGGTGGTGGGCGGGCTGCTCTGCTTGGCGATGCTGATGCAGGGGTATTATGGGCTGACGTCGACCTTTATGCTGGTGTTCTACGGCTTGGCACTGCTGAACGCAAGCCATTACACCAGCCGCAGCATCGCACTGCTGGGCTACTGCGAGTTGGTGTTGGGGGTGGTGGACTGCTTTGTGGTGAGCCACGCCATCCTGTTCTGGTTCCTCGGCTTCGGGCTGCTGCATATTGTTTTTGGAATATACTTTATCGTGAACGGCTGTGGAAAAGAATGATTACCAGCGGAGTTTTTCCGCAATAAACAAGGCTTTTGAAAGCAAGGCGCGGCTGGGCATCATGTCGGTGCTGATGGTAAACGACGCGGTGGACTTCTCAACGCTGAAGTCGCTGCTTGAGCTGACCGACGGCAACTTGGCGAGCCACACCCGTGCCTTGGAGGAGCTGGGCTATATACAGGCGGAGAAGAAGTTCGTGGGTCGCAAGCCCAACACCACCTTCTCCGTCACCAAGGCGGGCAGCAAGGCCTTCAAGGAGCACCTGCAGGCTTTGGAGGACTTTTTCAAGAACGCACCCTCGGTAAAGTAAAAGGTAAAAACTAAAAACTAAAAGGTTCGAATTATCATTTTTTTTTGATTAATACACTTTGTGATGCAAAGCACTTTTGGAATGACATACCCCGCCACTTCGTGGCACCCCTCTCAAGAGGGGACACATACCCCCCGCCTTACGGCGTACCCCTCTAAAGAGGGGACGCGCTACACGCGACCACAATGTATACAGGTATGGTCGACAATGTTGTGCGACAGCCGTCCCCTCTTTAGAGGGGAAAGCAACATTCACTGGATGTTGCGCAGTGGCGGGGTATGTAAAAACTCTCAATTCTCAACTCTCAATTTATTATGATTGGTCTTATCTGTTTGCTAATATTCCTCTTACTGGCAGGAGTTTTGATAACGTTTCCTTTGGTTAGAAAATTAATTCATAAAATAAAACACAACATGGAAAACAACACAACACAAACAACTGGAGCCAAATTGTGGCTCAAACTAACGATTATCTTTGCCCTCAGTCTGTTGCTGCTTATCCCGCAGGCGATAATTCAGAACATGGTGGACGAGCGGCGCGGCACCGAGATGGAGGCGAACATGGAGGTGTGCGAGAAGTGGGGCAGCAGTCGCACGGTGCGCGGGCCGGTGCTCTTTATCCCGGGCGACACGTCGACTAATAATGTCTACCTGCTGCCCGAAGTGCTGGACATCAATAGTCAGGTGAATACCAAGCGGCTGAAGAGGGGCATCTTCGATTTTTCGGTGTATGAGACGCCGATGAAACTGACGGGTACCTTTGCTCTGCCCAAGGAGCTGAGCGCGGAACAGGTGGCGCACCTCAAGACAGATCGTGCCAAGCTGCTCTTCTCTATCAACGACTTCAAGGGCTTTATGGACTATCCCACGCTCACCTATCAGGGCGAGAAGATAGAGTTGCAGGCAGAAGGCATGAAGCTGGGCAATGACGATGCGCTGTCGTGCCATGTTGACGTGGCGAAGGTGCTTGCGGGCGAGGCATGCAGCTTTGCTCTTGAGGTGTCGCTCAAAGGCTCTAGTAGCATCTGTTTTGTCCCTGTGGGACGCACCACCACGCTGCATGTCAATTCGGATTGCACCACGCCCAGCTTTGCGGGACGCTATCTGCCCGCCAACCGCGAGGTGACCGATACGGGCTTCACCGCCGACTGGAAGGTGCTGGCACTGAACCGCGACTTCACGCAGGTGCTGAAGAGCCGCACGGAGCTTGCCAGCGTGGGGACGATGGATGTGGAGCTGAAGGTGCCGGTGGAACAGTATCAGAAGACCACGCGCACCATCAAGTATGCCTACCTGATTATCCTGCTGACTTTTGCCGTGGTGTTCCTGGTTGAGAACCGCCGCCACACGCCGATACATCCGGTGCAGTACGCCTTGGTGGGCATCGCGCTGGTGCTGTTCTACACGTTGCTGCTTGCCTTCTCGGAGCATATCGGTTTCGGCTTTGCCTATCTGGTTGCCGCTGCGATGACGGTGGGGCTTATCACCACCTTTATTCACGGGCTGACGAAGCATCGTACTGCCGCACTTGCGGTTGGCGGACTGCTGGTAGTGCTGTACACGTTTATCTACGTCATCATGCAGTTGGAGAGCTACGCCTTGCTGGTGGGCCGCATCTGAGTGTTTGTCATACTGGCGGTGGCGATGTATGCGTCGCAGAAGATTAATTGGAAGTAAGAACTAAG
>CAMZFW010000157.1 GCA_947306225.1 uncultured Bacteroidales bacterium | reverse complement strand
TCGACTCCATCACCTTTGACAAGCGCGGCAATTTCCAGGACAAATACCGCACCAAGGACGGTGAGTACACCTGGTATTCCTACTACTTCGACGTCCACGGCTATGCCCTGGGTTGGAACGAGTACAACCGCGCCAAGGAGCTGACTGGCCGCACTGCCTATCTCAACGACAAGAACGGCAACCGCATCGAGCGCACTGTCTTCATGGGTGATCACATGACCAAGAAGGAGACCTCGCGCTATGAGAACGACCGCCTTGTGGAAGAGCAGAGTTTTTCGCCCGACGGCACCATGACGGAGAAACGCGTGTATAAGTACGACGCAGCCGGCAACAACACTGAGATGGAGTTCTACGACCGCGACGGCGAGCTGATGCAGCGCTATCTCTACAAGTACGACAGCCATGGCAACCGCATTGAGTGGCGTTTCTACGATGCCGACGACTTCCTCGTGGCACTCACCACCTACTATTACGACGACCACGACAACCTCATTGAGCTCTCTTCGTTCAACTATGACGAGCACCTCAACTGGAAACACAGCTATGTGTTCGAGTATGACGAGGACGACAACTGGGTGCGCCAGACTATCTACCGCAACAATGTGGCCTACCAGGTCATTGAACGCGAAATCGCTTTCCCGGCCTATTAATCTTTAAGGATCATGAAACGCAGCGGAATAATAATTGCCCTTATCCTCGGCATCAGCGCGATAGTGGCGGTGTGGCTGGGCGGCAAATATTTCAACAAGGCACGTGGCCACGCCAAGACCGTCTCGGTGGTGGGCAAGGCCGACCGCGACTTTACTTCCGACCTCATTGTGTGGAGGCTCAATTTCAATGTGCTGAACACTGACATGAAACAGGGCTACACACAGATAAAAGACATTTCCAACACTGTCCGCGAATACCTCAAAAGCAAGGGTGTCAAGGCAGATGAAATGGAATTTGATGCCATTGACTGCGACAAAGAGACCGAGTACCATTGGGATCAGCAGACACAGCGCGGCTACAATACTTTTGTTGGCTACCGTCTCAGGCAGAGTATCAAGGTGGAAAGCAGCGATGTGGACAAAGTGGAGACAATCTCACGCGAAATATCCGAGTTGCTTGACAAAGGCATACAGATCAGTGGCAACTATCTCAACTATTATTATACCAAGCTTGCAGACCTGAAGATAGAGATGCTTGCCGAGGCCACGGCCGATGCCCGCAACCGTGCCGAGACCATCGCCAAGAGTGCCGGCGCCCGTCTGGGTGGCCTGCAGACTGCCAACATGGGCGTGTTCCAAATCACCGCTCCCAACTCTTCTGACGAGGACTACTCTTGGGGCGGAACATTCAACACCACATCCAAGAAGAAACGTGCCAGCATCAACATGCGTCTGACCTATTATGTCAGATAGTGGGGTGCGGCATTAACAAAGGACATAATAAGACGTGAGGCCGCAAAATGGCAGCACGTCTTTCTTTTTTTACCGTTATGACACGCAGAACACTCACCACCATCCTCTTGGTCGCCCTTTTGTTAGGACGGATTCCTGCCATTGCACAGCCGCAGACGATAGACACTTCCGATATCGTTATCCTTTACGACAATGACGTACACGGCGCTGTCGAGGGTTATCCGCTCATGGCCTCTCTCCGCGACCAGATGCGGCAGCTCTCACCCAATGTCACCCTTGTGTCTTGCGGTGACTACCTTTCCGGCACACCTTATGGTACTGTTTCCTCAGGAAGTTACCTTGTGCGCCTAATGAATGCTGTGGGTTACGACTATGTCACACTGGGCAACCACGAGTTCGACTTCGGTATGCAGACGCTGCAACAGCGAGTCAGCCAGCTGAAAGCACGGGTTCTGTGCTGCAATTTCTCCAGTGTCGGCCAGTCCCGCTCCATCTATCCCAGCTATGACATACGCCGCTATGGCAACCGTAAGGTGGCTTTTATTGGTATTACCACTCCGGATGTCCCCACCCTGTCCACGCCCACTTTTTTCCAAGGCAGCCTTGGCCGCTGGCTCTACACATTCTACTCCACAGCACTCGACTCGCTGCTTCAATGCCGTGTCAACGAGGCTATTCGCGATGAGGCCGACTATGTCATCCTCATAGCCCATGTGGGAATTAAAGACTTGCCCAGCCTTGTGGCACGCACATCGGGCATAGATGCTGTGCTCGACGGGCATTCGCACAGCGTCATCCCCCATACCATCCTCTACAACCGCCTCGGCAAACCAGTACTCTGGACCTCGTCGGGGGCTTATTTCCACGCATTCGGAAGGCTGGTAATCAATGCCAACGGCGACATGACCAGTGACCTCGTCCCTCGTGATTCTGTTGTTGCTTTTGCAACAGGAACCACTGCCGTTGACGACACACTGGCTGTCATCCGAGCCGAGTTTGACAAACAATCCCAAGCCTGGGATGGGCATAGCACCGTTGCCTTGAGGCGTGACGATGCCAACGGCAGCTTTGTTGACTGCACGCTGGGCAATTACTTCACCGATGCCTTTCGCACAGTGGCGAAAGCCGACATTGCGGTGATGAACCGGGGAGGGATGCGTGCCGACTTACTGCAGGGCGACCTTACTTTGGGCGACTTCTTGGCGGCGGCACCATTCCAGAACAGGCTATGTCTTGTAGAAATGAAAGGACAGGCACTTCTTGATGCGTTGGAGATGGGATGCCGCTATTGGCCTTCACTTGGAGGTGGCTTTCTATATGTTTCCGGCCTTACTTACGAGATTGACCCCAACGTAAATAGCCCTGTGGTCACTGACGAGCACGGCATTTTCCTCCGAGTGGAAGGCAAACGGCGTGTATGCAATGTGCGGGTGTGGAATGCCAAGAAACGCCGCTACGAACCCATCAATCCCAAACGCACCTATCGTGTGGCAGGTACCGACTACACCCTCCTCAACAAGGGCAACGGCCATGTCTTCAATGGAGTTCGGGTTGTTGACGCTGATGTATGCCCCTATATGAGCGCTTTGTTGGTCTATCTCGACGACTATCTTGACTCTATAATCGGCGACCAATACTTGCGCCCCGAAGGCCGCATTCGGGTGTTGTAGTCTCTTTTTATTAAAGGTAGGACTAGGACTTTTCAAGGCTGTCACGTGATCGTGGCGGCTTTTAACCCAAATCGGTCATTAGGGTTTATTTGTTGTTTGTATGGGATGTATTCTGTTGTAACAAGTCTTTTTCTATAGTAGGCAGATGTTAAAATAACGGTTTTTTTTCGCGTTTAACGTATTGTATGTTTTTTTTTCGTATTTTTGCGTTTTAAAATATAATGTATCATATAGTGTAAGGCTTATGAATATCAAGTTACGGCTGATTGTAATGAACTTTTTGGAGTTCGCCGTATGGGGTGCCTACCTTACTTCGATGGGTGGATTCCTATACGGGGCAGGGTTGGTGGATGAAATTTGGATTTTCTATGCAGTTCAGGGAATTGTTTCCATATTCATGCCAGCCTTGATGGGTATAGTGGCAGACAAATGGATTCAGGCGCAGAAGGTGCTCTCGATTTGTCATGGTATTGCAGGTCTCTTTATGATTGGCGCCGGGGTTTATGCAATGATGAACGCAGGGAGCATTCAGTTTGGACCGTTCTTTACGTTATATGCGATAAGTGTGGCGTTCTTTATGCCAACCATCGCCATCTCCAATTCGGTTGCATACACGGGACTTGATGTGGCCGGCCTTGATTCGGTCAAGCATTTCCCACCCATTCGCGTGTTTGGTACAATAGGTTTTATCTGTTGTATGTTGGCCGTTAATTTTATTAAAAATAGTCACGGAGTGCAGTTTCAGCATTCTCATGAGCAGTTCCTGCTTTCGGGTGCATTGAGTATGGCGCTTTGCATTTATGCCCTCACGCTGCCTACGTGCCCTTGTCTTGGAAAGGGCAAGCCATCCCGTACGTTTGCCGAAGCATCGGGTCTTAACGCTTTCCGGCTCTTCAAGGAACCGAGGTTTGCTGTTTTCTTCCTCTTCTCCATGTTGCTGGGAGCATCTCTGCAGATTACAAATGGTTATGCCAATACTTTTATCACCCATTTCATCGAGGTGGAAGAGTTTAAAAATACGTGGGGTGCCAACAATGCCAATGCGCTTATTTCGTTGAGCCAGTTGTCCGAGACACTCTGTATCCTGCTTATACCTTTCTTTCTGCGCAAGTTTGGTATCAAGAAAGTGATGCTTATCTCGATGGTGGCTTGGGTGTTGCGTTTTGCTCTTTTCGGGATGGGCGATACGGGCAGTGGCTTGTGGATGCTCATTCTTAGTTGCATTGTTTATGGTGTTGCTTTCGATTTTTTCAATATTTCGGGCTCCTTATATGTTGAGTATGCTACACACGATGACATCCGTTCTTCGGCTCAGGGTCTTTTCATGCTGATGACTAACGGTCTGGGAGCCACTCTTGGTACCTGGGCAGCTGGCATGGTGGTCAGACACTTTGTTGTCAATGCTGCCGTGCCTAATTGGAGTGCGGCGTGGTATTGCTTTGCCGGTTATGCGTTGGTGGTTGCCATACTCTTTACCCTTTGCTTCAGAGATGAGAAATTTCCGGAAACGAATAAAAGATAATCCTGAATAATACAGTTGTAGTAAGTCCACTTATTTTGAATAACGTTAATTAATCCTTTATAAACCAAAATTACATTATCATGAGTAAGACTATTAAACGTTTGCTTGTCGTACTGGTGGGTGTGATGTTTGCCACCACTGCCTATGCCCAGTCGACAACGGCTGCTATCGCTGGTCATGTTACCGACGAGAATGGCGCTTTGGCCGATGTGATGATTACGGCGGTGTATAACCCGTCGGGCATCACTTATCATGCTTTCTCCAACAGGGATGGCTCTTTCCGTATCAATGGTGTGGTGGCCGGCGGCCCCTATACCGTAAAGGCGGAGTTGATGGGTCATCGTCCCTTGGTGTTGAACAATGTGCAGGCTCCTCTGAGCGGAACAGTTGTTCTGAATTTGGTAATGAAGACCGATGCGGTGACACTGGATGCAGTAGTTGTCACAGCCGAGATGAATTCCAACATGGACATTCAAAATTCTGGTGCCGGTACTTTCATCAGCAATCAGACAATTGAGAGTGTGCCTACGACCAGCCGCAGCATGAACGACATTATGAAAC
>CAMZFW010000156.1 GCA_947306225.1 uncultured Bacteroidales bacterium | reverse complement strand
TGTACCGGCAGCGGCTGCATCGCCATCGCCCTGAAGAAAGCCTTCCCCGAGGCCGCCGTCACCGCCGTCGACATCTCGGAAAAAGCCCTCGCCCTCGCCCGACAGAACGCCCAAAGCAACGCCACCGAGGTGAACTTTGTGCACGCCGACCTGCTCTCAGAAATTTTCAATTTTCAATTTTCAATTTTCAATTTAATCATCTCCAATCCCCCCTATGTGCGGGAATCCGAGCGCGCTCAGATGCAGCGCAACGTCCTCGACTACGACCCCGCCCTGGCCCTCTTCGTCCCCGACGACGACCCGCTAAAGTTCTACCGCGCCATCGCCGCCGTCGCGAAGCAGCATCTGGCCGCTGACGGCCTCCTGGCGGTGGAAATCAACGAAGCCCTCGCCGACGAGACCTGCGGATTGCTGCGTGAGCAAGGTTTCTCCCCCGAGGTTCACATCGACTTCCGCGGAAAAAAACGCTGGGTCACAGCCAAATATAATTAAAAACTAAAAATTAAAAATTAAAATTTTGTCATGTGGAAAAATGTTAGTATTTTTGCACCCTCAAAAAACCTGGGGTAGTAGCTCATCTGGTAGAGCATTTGGTTCGCAATCAAAAGGTAGTGGGTTCGAGTCCCATCTACTCCACCCATGGAGGACTGGCCTAATCGGTCAGTCCTCCTATGTTTATTTCACTATTAATGTAAAAAAATATCACTCCCTTGCAAAAATGAAAAATTCTACTTATATTTGCTCCATATAAAACCCTATTACACCCATCAATAAATAACATAAAATCAGCATAATGAAAGTATTTCGACCTCTAATTTTCATCGCCATAGTCTTCGGAAGCGCCTCCGCCATCCACGCCCAGCACTTCGACTGGGCCACCGGCTTTGGTTCCCCTCACGAGGAATGTATTGTCATGGGGATGGTCACCGACGCCGACGGCAACCTCTACATCCTCGGCCAGTTCCCCCACGATGCCAGCTGGGAGGGACACCGCCTACTCCCCATTGCACCCTATGGGCCGGGGTTCAATTCCACCGACAATCTCAACACCCTCATCGCCAAGATTTCCCCTTCGGGCGAGATGTTGTGGAAAAAGGTCATCCACTCCAACAACTACCAAAACAACCTCCCCCTGGATATCAAAAAGGTCGGCGACACCGCCTTCGCCTGTCTGGTGGAGATGAGCATGCCCTCGAGCGACAATTACACCTACTACCTCGACACCCTCCTGCCTACTTGGTCCAACTACCCTGTCCCTGCATGGGGCATGGATATAAAAAGATGCACCGCATACATTCTGTTCGACTTCGATGGCGATGTGAAGGAACAGCATTTCCTGCACTTGACGTACACCGACACCGCGGGCAACGACATCGTCAGATACGATAACGATGAGCCGGACCCTTGGTATTGGACTTCCACATACTACCTTGCCACCTTCGATGTCGACGCCCAAGGGAACATTTTCATCAGCCGTGTGGCCAACGATATTCGTGACAGCAATTATTGTGCGCAGGATGGAACCATGTGTGGCATCAAATTCTGGGTCGACCGTCGGCTGGTGGGATATTGTCCCATTGAGAACAGACCTCTACGTTGGTTTCCCCAGCTGATGAAATTCTCACCCCACTTCGACACCCTCCTCGCCTCCCGCTATGTCGTCCAGAAAAGCGACAGCGTATTTAATTATATTTGGTTTACACGAACCAAAGTTGATGCCACTGGTAATGTGTATTATCTACACACCCATCATATACACGAAGAACAAGCCAATACCATTTTTGTGGATTCTCTATCGGATTTGGTCTTATTTTACCATGAAAGGGAAGATGAAAAGGGGGTTGTTGTTCGTTTCGATTCGTTGCTGAATCCTCAGTGGATAATCACACTTGACGATAGTGTGATTAATCCGGAAAAATCAAAATCTAGATTATATTTTCATGACATTACTTTTGACTATGACAGCAACCTCTTGTTCATTCTGGCTTCAACCGGGAGGGGCACTTTTAGTGATACCACAACATTCTGTTCCATACTTAAATACCATGGAACACCTCTAGATTTAAAAAACGATGCGTTTTTCATGTCATTTAAAAATAGCGATATTTGTCCTGAATTATATTCTTATGGGAGAGTCGATGCCTATATGAACTCAAATGCCCTTTCTTCTTCCGTAGGGAATACTTCCGTAGGGAATATTGTATGTAACAACAATAGAGTTTTTTTTCAGCACAATTTTGTTGGAGGTGTTAGGTCTCAGGATCAAAACATTCTTCTTCCAAATTGGTACAGCAATAGTACTGGATTGTCTATTTTCAACTATAAAGGTGACGCTATTTCCACAATTCATTACAAGACTGCAAATCCTAGTACAAAACCATCATCTATCTTTCTCCAAGATAGTGTTCTTTTCGTATCTATGGAATTATATCATGATAGTGCAAATTTTAGTGGCATTCCGATATCAGAGCAAAATAATTATTTCGCATGCATAGCCAGATACGTCGACACCTCATTCATGACTCCTTACGTCAGTCCAATTGTAAACCAAATCTTGGAACCAAATAATGAAACAATATGCATTTTCCCCAACCCTGCACATGACATCCTTAATATTAATTTCAAGGCAAGTCCCATTGTCGGGGCTTCCATCATCTCTGTCACCGGGGTCAGGGAACCTGTCCTTTTCAACGGGACAACATGTAACGTAAGCCATCTGCTCCCGGGCATATATATACTTGAGATATCCACCGCCAACAACAAGTATCACCAGACATTCGTAAAACAATGAGAAAGATTTTTTTTATATTTTGTCTGGTCTGTCTGAATATCAACATGGCCTAATCGGTCAGTCCCCCTTTTTTGATAAGCACTAAATGTTAAACATTGTTAAAACCATAACCCTGTGTCAGATTTGACCCCAAATTTGACAATCATATAAGTAGAACAAAACGTTCATGAACGACGGCGAGCAATACACCTCCCTCCTCCTGCGGCACAGGAAGCTGATATGGTTCCTCTGCTACAGGTATGCCCGTCGCGACGCCGACCGCTGCAAGGACCTCGTGCAGGAAGTTTCCATCGCGTTGTGGGAGTACTATGGTCGCCGTAAGCCCGGAGCGCGGCCCCTCGACGAGGTGCGCTGGGTGAGCCGCAACACCAACACCCTGCTTCGCAACATGCACCGCGGCCCGCAACACGATATGCTCCCCCTCGCCGACTGGATGGCCGACAGCATCGCCGACCCTAGCGACAACCTCCGCGACCTGCTCGAAGAACTCATGGAAGCCCTCCCCGACAGCGACCGCCGACTCCTGCAGATGCGCCTCGACGGCTACTCGGCCGACGAAATCGGCAAGGCTATGCACCTCTCCCGCGATGCTGTATACCAGAGAATCAAACGCATAATAGACAAACTCAAACAGATAAGTCATGAAAGATAGTACAACCGAAACCATCGACCTCCTGCGGGGCTTCGACAGCCGCCGTCTGCGGCACGAAATGACCGACGGCCTCGCCGACTGGCACCGCCGACGTTCGCGCATGCGACAAACCCTCCTCGCGGCTGGCGTCCTCGCGGCAATCTCTCTCTCCAGCGGCACCATCATGGCCCAGCAGCTGCCCGACCGCAAGATGAACGTCTCCCAACCCTTCCTGCAACAGTACATGTACGACAGAACCGCCGAGATGGCCTCCCTGCTATGAGAAAAAACCGTAAAATCCTCCGCTGGGGAATCTTCCTCCTGCTCTGCCTGCTGGCGGCAACAGTGCCTGCGGCCCTCGTCTACCGCAGCCACACCCTGCCCCTGAGCCAGTGCAGCGAACTCTATCGGAGCTATCTCGGTAACCCCCATATCCGCGCCGCCTTCATCAAAGACTTCCCCATCAACGACACCCTCTCCGTCGACGCCCTCACCCTCCAAGCCGATTCCGACTCCGCCTGGTGCGAACTCATGGCCGACTTCGGAATGTCAAAGATTTTAATTGCAAGATTTAAAACACATAAAGAATTATATGTAGGAGAGAATGTCAATTCAATCATTATGTATTATATTGACAAGAACGACATAAAAAAACGCATGCCTAATACCGACCCCAATAGCCGCTTGGTCATCGGATCACATGCCGAGCGGTCTATTTGTATCTTTATGACAGAAAGAAAAAATACTAAGGAAGCAATAGGTTTAACAAAAGTAAAACGATTAAAAGATGAAAAAAGAAATTAGAACATTTGCGCTCTTCGCAGTGCTGACCTTGGCCGCCACAAGCTGCTAAAAAGAAATCGATGTCAACCCGATGGCCATCTCCGAGCAGACATCAGAAACCATTGACGTGGTCTATTCCATCGACGGAGAAGTGTTTCGAATCACTATCAATGAGTCGGAATGGGACGCTTTCGTGGAAAGGATGCTGGCCCTTGCCCGCGAAGGATATCGGGTCTCTTTCAGTAAGAATGGTGACTCCATGGTCTCCCCAAGGAAGGAAATAGTAACTTTCACCACGACAAGCGAGGAAGAAGCCCATGCCTGGGCCAACAACATGGCAAACCAAGGCTATGAGGTGACAATTACCTATGACAAGAAAACAAAAATATACACCTGCGAAGCCGTCAAATAACGTTATTTACCATCCAACATCCAAGAACCATGAAACTCATCCAACTCCGCCCTTGCCGGAACCACCTCCCCGGCTGCTCCTCTAAGTTAGAGGAGCTGTCAGTCGCCAGCGACTGACTGAGGAGTGTGTCGGTGCGCCATCCGGCAAGGGCAAAAAGAGTGGGTGCCCCGCAGGGAGAGCGTCAAAAAATAAACTTACACCAAAAAACACTCTTCCCTGTCACCCGGCACCCGACGCACAAGGCGAGAACCTCATGCACCGTAAACAACGCAGAGGAACCCGTTTTATTGTGCAGCAAACTTCATGGCGCTAGAAAACAATAAAAATGATTAATTAACGTTCGAAATATAATAAAAACATGAAAACCAATACAAAGAACAAATTCATTCCACGGCTTTTTGCTGTAGTACTTTTTTTCTCCATCTCCTTTCCTGTCATGGGTCAGGAGTTTATCCGTGGTGCAATAGATTATTATTTATGCGACACATCCATCGTCCGACAAATATCAGCGGACACCGTACTGGTCTACAATAGCAACCAGACATCCACTTTCTCGTTCGTAGTGGCCACTCAGACAAATATGTGGACTTTATACTACGAACCATTATATGTAAACGACTTCGAAATATATAAGCAAAAAGTTTATTTTTGTGGGTACATGAGGGAAGAGGGTGTGAAGTATGCTATCATAGGATACTTCAA
>CAMZFW010000155.1 GCA_947306225.1 uncultured Bacteroidales bacterium | reverse complement strand
TGTCGCGCGAGAACTACCTCATTCCCTCACCCTCCGTCCACCTCTCCTATCGTACCCCCTCGATGCACAATTTCACGCTCAGCTACACCCTCCGCACCTCCACGCCTTCCGCCACCGACCTCACACGCTTCATCGTTTTCAGCAACGAGAGCTACGAGATCGGCAACCCCGACCTGCTCCCCAGTCATACCCACAACCTCGAAGGAGGCTGGAATAAGTTCTTCGAGGGCTTTGGCTCCGTCGGGGTAGACCTCTACTACAAGGCAAACACCGACGGGCAGGGAACCCTCGTCGATGTGGCTTATCACCCCGTTTATGGACGCGAAGTCTCCTTCAGCCAGCCGTTCAACATCGGCAGCAGCCATACGGCGGGTGCCGACATCAATCTCACCTACCGCCCCACGGCCATGTTCAATCTGCGCCTCTCGGCCCGCGCCGTGCACATGGGCTACCACAGCCAGTTCCGCCCGGGCGAATGGGTGGACGACAACCTCTGGGCGGGCAACCTGCGGCTCAACGTGTGGGGCAAGCTGTGGAACGTGCTGCAAGTGTTCGGCAACGTCAACTATACCACTCGTCAAATCTCCTTCCTCAGCAGCTACGACCCCTTCTTCACCACCGACCTCGGCGTCAGTGCCGACCTGCTCGACCGTCACATGTCGCTCTATCTCAGCGTCAAGGATGTCTTCAACACCTACTCACGCTCTACTGCCAACACCAACCCCTACATTTCCAGCAGCTCAACCACCCGCTACAGCTCGCGCTACATCTCCTTCGGCGTCACCGTGCGCCTCGGCAAGATGGAACTCGAGAGCAAGGCCCGCACCGGCAACTCTTCCAACCAATAACAATTAAATTGAAAAATGAAAATTGAAATTATTGGGACCTTGTTCATCCAGTCGTATTTCCTCGGTGCGCTTGCGCACGGTGGTGAGGTACTCGTAGTGCGCCGCGTTGGTCGCCCGCGCGATGGAATTGATGTCAATCTGCATCGGGATGTTCATAATTGTACAATTTTACTTGTTGCAAACAGGCGGACATGGAAAATGTCCGCCTGTTTCTTTATATTGTTGAAGAAAGTTTAGAAGTTGAACTTGCCGTTCTGGTGTTTCCAGTCGCTTTCGGGGGCGATGGTCTCCATCACGTCCCAATGCTCGGCAATTTTGCCGTTTTCGACGCGGAAGAGGTCATAGTAGCTGGTGGGCTGGTCGGCAAAACGGCCTTCACTGACAGCCAGCACAAAATTGCCGCAGCCGAGAATCTTGTGGATGGTGAAGTACTCCATCTTGATGCCCTGCTCGGCCATTGCGGCGAGGGCGGCACCGAGGCCGTCAAGCCCGTCGGCGATGGCGGTGTTGTGCTGGATGTAGGTGTTGCCGTCGAAATAATTGGTGAGGTTCTCGGGGTGCTGACCCATCAGCACATCCTGCACGAAGTTGCGAACCAGTGCCTTGTTGGCTTCGGTTTTGTCAAGGTCTTTCACCTCAGTGGTGCCGTCGAAGGGGGTGTGGCCGCTTGGGTTCTTCTCGCCGTTGTAAACCATCAGGTTGTCCCAATGCTCGATGATTTTGCCGTCCTCGAAGCGGAAGATGTCGAAGCCCGCCTTGGGGCCGTAGAAGTTGTAGTCGGTCTGGCAGACCACATAGTCACCGTCCTCGAAGGCGCGGACGGTGTTCACCCTGGCTTTCTCGGGGAAGTCGGCCAAACCTGCCAATGCTGCGCCGAAGCCGTCTAGTCCGTCGGCCACGGTGAGGTTGTGCTGTTTGTAGCTCTCGGCGTTGACGTAGGCGATGGACGCGTTGTCGCCGGTCTCAATTGCTTTCAGAAGGGCCACAGCCTTCTCTTTGTTGCTGATGTTGTTCATCTCTTTTTGATTTTTGTTGCCTCCGCAGGCCATCATCAGGCAGGCGACGGCGGTGATTACTAAGATTTTTTTCATTTCGGTATCTTTTTTGATGTTGTTAATTGCTTGATTCCTCGTGCAGTTAATCAATATGCACCCTCATTTTCCCGAAATGCAAAAATACAGCCGTTCCCGCGACTGGCAAAGTAATTAAGATGCAGGAAATGTCACTTTTCGGGACAACTGCGGAATTGTAATGGAGTTGTCCCCGTGGCTTGGGCGAAAGCGCGGCCGAAATAGGTGGGTGTGTCGAAGCCGAGGCGGTCGGCAATATCGCTGACGGGCAGCGACGTGTAGCGCAACAGCTGGCGGGCTTCCTCGATACGACGCGACTGGATGTAGCCCTTGGTGGACTGCCCCAGAGTTTGGCGCACAATGCGGTTGAGGTAGTTGGGTGTGATGCAGAGCCTTTCGGCATAGAACTCGACACCTGTTTCAGTCAGGAAATACTCGTTCACCAACTCACAGAAACGTGCCACGCGTGTCTCGCTACTCTCCCTTTTTCTCCCTGAAACCGGAGACGCTTTTTGCAGCAGCATCAGCGTTTCATAGAGCATGGCGCGTAGCAGGTGGCGGTCGCGGGCATTTGCAACCTCCAGTTGGATTTCCACATAGAGGCCTATTATCCTATTATATAATGCCTCGTTGAGCATCACGTATGGCGACGGCCTTGAGGTAGAGAAGTATGAAAGGCCGTCGAGGAAATGCGGGTCGTTGAAAAACGAGAGTATAAAGTCGCGCTCGAATATCAGTTCCAGCGCGGTGAGGTTGCGGTCGTTGGTGACAGTACCGACATCGCCGGGGCGGGCGAAGGCCACCAGTCCTTTCGTGGCGGTGCATGGTTCGCCGTCCACCTCAACGTCACCCTCGCCGCCCGTGGTGAGCATCACGCCGTAGAACGACTGCCGCAGGGCTTTGGCAAAGTCCTTACTAGCGCGAATCATGTCGAGCGTCACCACATCGATAAGCAATTCATCGCCGTACTTGTCCTTGTGGAACTTGATGACAGGTATATGTTTCTGCGTACTCATAAATAATTCCTCCTACATTAACGTCCAACTCCCGCTTTTATTGCCCTCGCCCCTTACATTTTTCCCGTCCGGCAGCTATGGCGCGCAGTCAGGCTCGCCTGGCCCTTGCCGATATGCTGCCGCAGGTGGGCCTTCAGGGCAGCTACGGCTATATGCACGGGTTGAAGGTCGGCGACGAGACGGTGCTCGACGGCGGCTCGTTCAGCCTCACACTCAACCTCAGCATCCCCATCTTCCATTTCGGCGGACGAATCAACAAGGTGCGTGCCGCCGAAGCCAAGGCCGAGCAGGTGGAGTTGGAGCGTCAGCATCTCGTTGTGTCGGATTTGCAATCATGAGCGGTCGAAAGATTTGTAATCCGTTTTGATTTCATCATGCATACAACGTACAACAAGGACGGGTAGTCTCTCATCATTACCCAGGCATATATTTGCAGGCGTTTGTTTTCTTGGCAATAGCGGGGTGAATCTAGAACAATGTGTTTATATATGGGTCGGGTAAAGACTTCAACCCAATCGACAACTGTCAAAGTTATAAGGTTAATGCGTCGCTATACATGCTTTATTAACGTAATTGAATAAGGACTATTGTACTCCAGACTGCAAATCCTTATAATATTTTGCGTCAGATTACGAGAGCCTCCTTTTCAATTATCAATTATCAGCCTCTGCACTGTCTCATCGCGTTCCGTCTTCACCCTCACCACATAGCTGCCTTGCGCCAGTCGGCTCACATCCAGTGTCGCCGACCGTACGCCCGCACCACACTGCTCCGAGACAAGCACTCTTCCTGCCATGTCCGCCACTTCCACATGCCGTATGGCACAATCCGCCTCCACTGTCACCCGCGTCCTCGCTGGATTGGGCAACAGCCTCACGCTCCCTGCCGCCGCTTCCGCCGTCGGCTCAGTGGTTGTCAGATACCCTTGCGGCCTAGTGATTGGTAAAATCCCTTGAGCCAAATTCGTGAAAATTGTGTCCGTCCGTGGTGCAACGACTCCGGGAGAATCATGTGCATAATAGCCAGCACCTAACCACGATCTCCCATGACATTCAGATTCCCACATTATTAATACCTCTCTCTCCATATCAACATATCCAAAATACCCCGAATGGCAGCACTCTGGCCTCCTATTTTCAAATGGCTTACTCCCAGTTTCCACTACAAAAGTGTCTAAAGAGTGTATTCCAAAATAATAGTCGCCCGCCACATCTATATCTATAGGTGTGTCAAAATAAAACTCATACATCGGATACTTTATTGTAGAATTTCTGGAGCCGCTGTATAGCATAAACAAGTCTGGGCTTTGTCCCTGTTCTACCTCGAAAGTCTGAGATTTTACCAATTGCACATTCGAGTCACCTGACGTAAAGCCATACAGCATGATGTCAATAGATATTCTTCTATCTATTGGAGGTAGTGGGAATTCATAGTTATCTCTAGGACTCAAACATAGTGCCACCCATATATTGTTTGTTTACCTTCACCTAAACTAAAAGGATTAATATAGCATACATGATTGTTAGTTAATATTGTCGTATCATAGTAAGAACGGAACTCAATAATTGGGAAAAAAACTAATCCTTGACGATTATGTTGATTGTATGCAAGGTTATCGGGACACGGCTCCTCCCAGTGCATATATGCCGGGTTGGGATACGGAATCTCGGGCTGCGCCACAATACAATTTGAATATATACAATAATAAATTGCTACAAAAAATAAAAAGAATCTTTTCATAATAACACAATTATATTAACACCACTATATCATTTAGCACCAACTCGTTACAAAACACCACATCCAAAGACATCTAACTCTTACACCATGCAAAGATACAACTATTTTTTAATCCTACAAACTTTCGGCATTTTTTAACTTTTGTGCTGCAATGGTTGCGAGAACATGCGGTTAGTCATTTCTCGACATCGCTTTGGCTTGGCAAGTATACCTGCTTACTCGGCCCGCCATGCGCAATGTTTGTGGTCAATAACGGTCTGAATGGTCCGCAATCAAACGGGTCAGGGCATATCTATGTTTTGGCCTTTCAGGTCGTAAATAACCATTGAAAGCAGTGAATAGTGAATTGACTGATGGGTGCTACAGCAAATTCTAAATGTTTATAAGTGACAAGTGACACGATAGTGCATTCTGATTGCTTGAATGCTTGATTGTGTTAATGCTTGAGTGGCTGACACAGTAAATAATTGCTTGAATGCTTGAATGTGTAAATGCTTGAGTGAAAACACTCAAACAATCAATCAATCAGACAATCAAGCAATCAAGATGAGCTCGTTTCACAGGTCACTGGTCACAGGTCACAATACTTTGAAAAGTCTCCCCCACACGCCTGTTAAAGGCCATTTCGGCACCTTAGTTATCCCTTATATATTTTCTATTTACTTTCTATTTTGTTTCTATTTATTTTCTTCTTTGTTTATGTTACCTAAA
>CAMZFW010000154.1 GCA_947306225.1 uncultured Bacteroidales bacterium | reverse complement strand
TTGCACAATATTGAAAACTAAAAAAACACAATTGAAAATGAAACGCTTACTTGCCATATTTATTGTGCTGGTTTGCATAAATGGGACTGTTTTTTCGCAAAAAAAAGCAGTGGGACAGGTCAAAACTGTGGTCATTGACGCGGGTCACGGGGGTGACAAACCCGGTGCCATAGGAAAAAAATGTAAGGAAAAGACCATCACGCTGTCGTTGGCGCTGAAGCTGGGAAAGCTCATCGAGGACAACTACCCCGACGTGCGGATTATCTACACCCGTACCACCGACGTGGACATCACGCTGGCGGAACGTGCCCGCATAGCCAACCGCGCCAAGGCCGACCTGTTTCTTTCGATACACTGCAACTCGTGGACCAACAGCACACCCACCGGCGTGGAGACCTACGTGATGGGACTGTCGCAGAGCAAGGCGAACATGGAGGTGGCCAAAAAAGAGAACGCCGACATATTGTTGGAAAAAAACTATAAGGACAACAGCGACTACCAAGGCTTCGACCCCAACTCGCCAGAGAGCTACGTGATGTTTGCCATGTACCAGAACGCCTACATCGACAAGAGCCTCGACTTTGCAGGCCTCATACAGGACCAGTACAAGAGTGCCATCAAGACCATCAACCGTGGGGTGAAGCAGGCGGAGATATTTGTGCTGTATAAGACCGCCATGCCTGCCGTGCTCACCGAGGTGGGCTTTATCAGCAACCCCGAAGAGGAGCAATACATCATGTCAGACGAAGGGCAGGCGACCATAGTGGTGAGCATCTTCAAGGCCTTTGCGGCATATAAGAGCCAGACCGAGGGTACCAAGATGCCCACCGAATTCAAGATAGAGCTGAAGGGCTACAAGAATCCCAAGAAAACCGAGGTGAACCCACCCGTACAGCCTGATAAACAAGAGACTGCTAGCACCAGCACGACAACCCCAGAGCCCGTCAAACAGAAGGAGGAAATCCCCTCCACCATGATACCCTCGACGGCACAGACCCACGTGGAGCCTCCACTGCCCATGGACGAACCGAAAGAAGCGTTGCAGCAGCAAGCGGAACCTGTGCAAGTGCAGACAGACAATGCCACATCCACCACGTCGGCAACTCCAGAGCCTGCGACCGAGACACGCAGCACGGAGGTGGTGTACAAAGTGCAGTTTATGACCAGCACTCAGATGCTCAAGACCAACGCTCGCGAGTTTAAGGGCATCACCGACTACGAGACCTACCGCCAAAAGAATATCATCTGCTACACCACCGGGAGGTTCTCATCGGCTCGTGAAGCCGCAGAACATCAGAAGGCTATCCGCGAAAAGGGCTTTACCGATGCCTTTGTGGTCGCATTCCAAGGCAACGAACGCATCACCATGCAACGGGCAAAAGAAATCAATGGGAAGTAGGCTCTCTCTGTTTTCATTTCGTTATAACGTCATTACGGAATAACGACTAATTTATCAACGAATCATCATATCAATGTTAAAAAATGATTGAAGTCAAAAATATAACCAAAATCTACGATGGCCAGCGTGCCGTGGACGATGTCAGTTTCACTGTCCGCGAGGGCGAGGTGGTGGGACTGCTCGGTCCCAATGGTGCGGGCAAGTCCACCCTCATGAAGATTCTCACCTGCTACATCCCCCCCACCGAAGGCGAAGCCACCATCTGCGGCCACAGCATCTACGACGACCCTGTAGCCGTGCGTCGCGAGATAGGCTACCTGCCCGAGCACAACCCGTTGTATCTTGAGATGTACGTGCGTGAGTTTCTTGAATTTTCTGCCGGCATATACGGCATCAAACACTGCAAGGAACGTGTTGAGGAGATGATTGAGCTGGTCGGACTGACACCCGAGAGCAACAAGCGCATCGCCCAGCTCTCCAAAGGTTTCCGTCAGCGCGTGGGACTCGCACAGGCACTTATCCACGACCCAAAGGTGCTTATTCTTGATGAGCCTACCACCGGCCTCGACCCCAACCAGCTGGAAGAGATACGCTCTGTGATCAAGAACGCCGGACGAGACAAGGTGGTGCTGCTCTCCACCCACATCATGCAGGAGGTGGAGGCCATGTGTTCCCGCGCCATCATCATCAATCATGGCAAGCTGGTGTCGGACGACCACCTGGGCAACATCACCTCGCAGCAACTGACCGAGAAGTTTCATCAAGTAACAATGAATAGTTAAACAATTGTCAGACTGGTCGGATTAATCGGATTGGTCGGATTAGTCGGATTGGTCGGACAAAAAAAATTAAACAATATGACTCGTCAAGAACTTATCAACTTAATACATACCCGTCGGTCGTTCCTCTGCGTGGGACTCGACGTTGACAAGAACAAGATGCCTGCCCACCTGCGCGACGCAGAGGACGGTGTGTTCCTCTTCAATAAGGCTATCATCGATGCCACTATAGACTACACCGTAGCCTACAAGCCCAATCTCGCCTTCTACGAAGCGATGGGTATCGAGGGGCTTGTGCAACTCAAGAAGACCATGGACTACCTCCACAGCCTGGGCAAGCCCGCCTTCACTATCGCCGACGCCAAGCGTGGCGACATCGGCAACACCTCGCAGCAATACGCCAAGGCATTCCTCGACCCCGCAGGCGACTTTGACTTCGATGCCCTCACCATAGCACCCTACATGGGCGCCGACTCGGTGCAGCCTTTCACCGTCTACGACGGCAAGTGGGTCATCCTACTTGCCCTCACCTCCAACAAGGGTGCCTTCGACTTCCAGTTCCTGCCTGTCGGCGATAATAAGAAAATCTTCGAGCAGGTGCTCGAAACCTCGCAGCAGTGGGGAACTCCCGACAACATGATGTACGTGGTGGGTGCCACCAAGGCGGACATGCTCACGCAAGTACGCGCCATCGTGCCCGAGAGCTTCCTGCTCGTCCCCGGCGTGGGTGCACAGGGTGGCAGCCTTGAAGAGGTGTGCCGCTATGGCCTCACTAAGGACTGCGGACTATTGGTCAACTCCTCGCGCGGCATCATCTATGCCTCCAACGGCGAGGACTTCGCCGAGCGTGCTGCCGAAGAAGCCCACAAACTACAACAACAAATGTCTGCCGTGCTATGACCCTTGACGAGAACACCCAAAAGAAGGGTATCAGAACCCTGCACATACTGCTCATCATCAGTTTCGTCTACACAGGTATGTGGGCGCTCTGCCACTTCATGTTGGGACTCACCGGCCCCGAAACGCGGCAGACCATGCTGGAGGTATATCAGTCAATGGCCGAACAGAACGAAAGTTTCTCTGCATACGCCATCTTTTGCGAGAAACTCTTTGCCGTTCCGCAATGGTACTTCCTCATTTGCGGACTCCTTGATGCCGTCTCGTTCGGAGGGCTCATGCTCATGTGGCGGCTACGCAAGAATGGCTTTCACTGCTATACCCTCGCCAAACTGCTACTCATGCTCATGCCGCTACTCTTCTTGGACCGCTCCTACGTCGGCTTCGGCGACATGATGATGGCCGCCCTATTCATTGCCTACTACTTCTTCTTGATGAAGAGCCTCGGAGCATTTGGAGGCACACCTACGACCCAACCCGACACGTCTAGTCCGTCCGACACTCCGAAGGACGGTGAATAAACTAAGAACCAGAGGTGCCACAGAACGTAGCACCCCCAGCTCTCTCACACAATGATGTGTGATGGATTTGTTATGCATTAATATCTCTTAGTTGCGACGATTCTCCGCCACAATCAGTTTGCGAACCGCCGTCCCTTGTTCGCCCACGATGCGGACAAAGTAGGCACCGGCTGGCAGACCCTCAATGTTGAGGCTCAGTTGGCATTGACCATCGCAGTCGATGTCCCGATTTATCACGTCGCGACCCGACAGGTCGGACACGGTGACATGCAGCGTCCCTGACAGCTTAGAGGGCAATCCCACTATCCGCACCGTCGTTACTCCCTTGGCAGGGTTGGGAGTGAGCGAGAACTGGAACTGGGACTGTGGTTCGCGGATGCCCACCTCACGACGTGTGACGACATTGATGATGCCTGCATACTCCGCCGCATACCAGTCGTCGGCACAACGTGTGCGCACATAGAAGTCGTATGCCGTGGCAGGGCGCAAGCCAACAATGACGCAACTGTTGCTCGGCACAACACTGTCGGCACCTTCTGTCAACGTAAAACCTGCAGGGCCATATTGCACAAGGTAGTCTTGACCTTCATCAACCGCATTCCACGTCAGGGTTACACTATTGGCAGTGATGCCTGCCGTGTCCAGTCCCGACACCATGGGGCAGGCAAGCGTGGAAAAGCACACCGTGTCGCTCCACTCACCCGCTATCTGGTGCTCGCTGCCGCAATAGCCGTGGACGTAGGCACAATACTCCGTGCCAGGCATCAGATCTTCGACAGTGAAGGGATGCTCTGTAGGGGAATAGGTCACGTGTCTAACCCCTGGAGTCCAAATCTCCAACTGCCACGGCAAGCCTTCTTCCGCAACAAGCCAGTCGAAGGAGGCGGAGCTATGTGTGATGTTGGATACTGTCAGGCTGTCGGGAGGCGGACAGGTGAAGGTGTCAGTGGTAAAGTCGACAGTAGCCCAGTCTGAGAATCCAAGACTATCGATGGAACAATTCTGTCGAATTGACACCTGATAGGTGGTGGTGGGCTGCAATCCCGTCAAAGTGTAGCTGTTGCCCGTAACTGAGACAAGTCCTGCACCTGCATGGGTCAGTTGGTAGTCGCTGCCTTCGCCGCTCCAATATACGGTGACGCTTTCGTAGTCGCCCCTGATGCTGTCCACCACTGGCATCGCACACAGCGGCAGGTCGCAGGTGTTGGTGTAGAGGCGCAGGTCGCCAGTGCTCCAGTCGCCATAGGACATGTAGTTGGTGGTGTTGGCGAGGCTGTCGATATGAATGGGCTGTTCGCCGTAGATGACATAGCTGCGACTGACTCTGTTCTGGAGGTCGGTTTGGCGGTAGTGGCTTGCATATTCGCTCCACCTTCCGGCACCGCCGTCCTCGTTGAGCACGGTGACCAGGAGGTTTTGGTGGCCGTCCCACATAAAGGGGTGGTCGAAGGGGATGGGTTGCCATTCGGTGATGCCAAGGTGGTTGAAGTTGGCAGAGTCGATTACTTTTACGAATCGGTGTCCGGCATCGGGTACGATTGGACCGCTAGCAAAGGCGGTATCGGGTACATTTGCCAGATAGACGGCGACACGGGAATGATGGTCGCCCTCTACATTGTCTATTGGATGGAATGCCAACGCCGTGATGCCGCCCTCAAGACCGGCAAGGAAGGCGGAGTCGACAAGGGTCTGCGCCAGGCTGTATTCGGCGCCGTTGAAGCCGATAGGGACTCCTGGGCGGGTGTCGGTGAAGAGGGTAGAGTCGAAGTTCTCGCGGTAGACGGCATTGCTGCAGGGCTGGGTGTTGAATATGCCGCTGACCCAGGCTCCCGTGTCGTCGGGGCCGCAGATGCTGCGCACACGCACTTCGTGGCGGGCAAGGCTGGTGAGGCC
>CAMZFW010000153.1 GCA_947306225.1 uncultured Bacteroidales bacterium | reverse complement strand
TTTCGTCGGGGCGAAAAGACTCGAACTTTCGACCCCTTGCACCCCATGCAAGTGCGCTAGCCAACTGCGCCACGCCCCGAACGGTGTTTTCTATTGTGTTTCTCTTGAAAACGGTTGCAAAAGTACTACTTTTTTTGGAATTGAACAAATTTTTTTTCTTTTTTCTATAGGATTGTGTGGGTAAGTCTGATTTAATGTGCTGTATATAAGTGAGTAAATTATTTGCTGAAGGTGATAAAAATAAAGTTGGCACCCGTGTTAGAGGGTTCGATTTGTTCGGTAGTATTGCCGTTTAAAATGGAAAATTGGGTGTCGGAAGGTAGGTAGGAGTGTATGTACTGCTGTAATGTGTTGATACGACGTTCGATAAGTATATTATTGAAGGTTTCGTCATCGGTTTGGTCACAATATACAGATATGGAAGCTCGGATTTGTGGGTTGTCCCGTAGGAAGTTGATAGTGGGTTTAAGAGCGTTGATACCGTTGGGTGAGAGTTGGATGTCAGTGCCTTGGCTAAAGATGTCTTGGAGCATAATCGGCTGGTTGAGTGGGAGCGAGGTGAGTTGGATGTTGTAAGAGAGAGGCGTGATAAGAAGCCGTTCGGTAGTGCGTATGGCGGGAAGTTCTTGTTCGTAATTGAAGTAGCCGTTGAGTGAGGCTTGAAGTAGGTAGTCGTCGTTGGGTAGGACAAGTAGTTGGTAGTGTCCATTGTTGTCGGAGGTGGTGGTGGCAGCGGTTCTGTTGTGGAGTATCATTTTTATGGTGGCATGGGGAAGTGGTTGGTTGTGTATGTCGGTGACTATGCCAGAAACCATCACTGCGTCGAGTTGTCCCGTGAATGTGTATAGTTCTTTTTGACCAGAGCGTGTGGAGACCCACCACCCTTGTGAGCTGGGTTGATGGAAAGCAAAGTTCATGTCGTTGCCATTGCCGTTGATGGGGTAGGGGAGCGGTTGTACGGTGTAGGTGTCGAAAATGATTTCGTCGATAGAGGAGGCTTCGCGAAGGAAACAGGAGTAGATGTGTTTGCCCGTTTGGCTGTTAGGGATGCTGTCGGAGGTGAAGATGAGGAAGTCGTTGTAAAATACCGGACTGGTTTCGTTACCGGGTGTGTTGATGGTGTTGCCAAGATTGATAGGGCGTGTCCAGCGATGTCCGTTCCATAGTGAGCACCAAAGGTCATAGCCACCTAGGCCTACTTTGCCCATAGAGGTGAATACCATCATCTTACCATTGGCAGAGAATGTGGGATGGCAGATGTCGCGTTGCCAGCCGTGGATGTTGATGCGGTGTATTTTGCGGAATAATTGTGGGTCGTAGGTGTAGAGATTGGTGGTGCCGTCAGGGTCGCTGCGGGTGAAGTAGAGTATGCTGTCGCGGGGGTTGCGGACGATGTAGTCGGCATTAGGGATGATGTTTGCCCACAAGGTGTCGGGTTGGAGAGGTGGGAGTGTGTGCAGTGATATGGGAGTGCTTACTAGCAGATGGTTGAAGCCATAGAGATGGTTATCGGTGGTGGAGAGGTTGTCGAGCCCTTGGGGTAGGCGTATGTTTCGTTGGGAACTGGTGACGAAGGGCGTTTGTGCACTGAGCACAAACGGTAGCAGCAGGGTGAGGATGAGTGCGGCTCTTTTCATGGCGTAGAGGCTAGTTTTGGAAAGCAATGGGAAGGGCATCCTTCATCTCGGAGATATAGTGAAATGTGAGTCCTTGAAGGTATTGGGATGGGATATCTTCAATGTCGCGGCGATTGTCGTTGCAAAGGATGATGTCGGTGATGTTGGCACGTTTGGCAGCAAGGACTTTCTCTTTGATGCCACCGACTGCGGTGACCGCTCCACGAAGTGTGATTTCGCCCGTCATGGCGATGGTGGGGATGACCTTGCTCTGTGTAAGGGCGGAGACCATGGCAACGAACATGGTAATGCCGGCCGAGGGACCGTCCTTTGGGGTGGCTCCTTCCGGGACATGGATGTGAATGTTGCTGTTGTCCAGTTTGTCAGTATCAATATTGAATTGACCAGCGTTGGCCTTGATGTATTCGAAGGCAAGAGTGGCAGACTCCTTCATCACGTCGCCGAGATTGCCGGTCATAGTGAGTGTACCTTTGCCTTTGCTTATGCTGGATTCGATAAATAATATTTCTCCACCCACCTGTGTCCATGCCAATCCAGTGACGACACCCACTTTGGGCTCGTTGCCACGGTGTTCGCTGTTATGGATAGGAAGGCCGAGGATGTCTTTGAGTTCGGAGGTGCGGATGCGAGTGTCGAAGTCGGTGCTTTCGGACTTTAACACGGCACGGTGGCGGACTATCTTGGCGATAGTTTTCTCGAATTGTCGAACACCGCTCTCGCGGGTGTAATTGTTGATGATACTAGTAAGTACTTCGTCGTCGAATTTCAATTCTTTTTTAGAGAATCCGTGGTTTTCCAATTGGCGCGGAATCAGGTGTCGTTTCGCAATCTCAAGTTTTTCTTCTAGGATGTATCCACTGAGGTCGATGACTTCCATACGGTCAAGCAGGGCTGGCTGTATGGTACTGAGGGTGTTGGCAGTGGCGATGAAAAGGACGTGCGAGAGGTCGTAGTCCAGCTCCAGATAGTTGTCATGGAATGCGTTGTTCTGCTCTGGGTCGAGTACTTCGAGTAGTGCCGACGTCGGGTCGCCATTATGGCTCATGCCCTGCACTTTGTCGATTTCGTCCAATACAAATACAGGATTGCTGACACCTGCTTTTTTGATGTTCTGGATGATACGGCCAGGCATGGCACCGACATAGGTCTTGCGGTGTCCACGGATTTCGGCTTCGTCATGCAGACCGCCCAGTGCCATGCGGACATACTTGCGTTTCATGGCATTGGCGATGCTTTTGCCTAAGGAGGTCTTGCCCGTACCCGGAGGACCTACCAGGCAGAGTATAGGGCTCTTAAGGTCGCCTTTAAGGCTTAGCACGGCTATATATTCCAGAATGCGTTCTTTGACTTTCTCTAGCCCATAGTGGTCTTTGTCGAGCACCTTGCGTGCATGGGCTGTCCGCAAGTCGTCTTTGCTGTAGTGTTCCCAGGGTAGTTCGAGCAGCAGTTCGGCATAGTTGAGTTCGACAGTGTAGTCAGGTGTCTGCGAAGGGGTGCGGCGCAGTTTTTCGATGCTGTGGTTGAATGCAGCGTCGACAGCCTTGCTCCAATGTTTCTTGGATGCGCGTTCTTGTAGTAGTTGCAGCTCTTGGTCGGAGGATGAGCCGCCGAGTTCGTCCTGTATGACGCGCATTTGTTGGTTGAGGAAGTACTCGCGCTGTTGACGGTCCATCTCCTGTCGGGTCTTGTCCTGTATATCGTCGCGAATACGGAAGAATTCATGTTCGTTTTCAATGCATTCTGCCACCATATCGGCTCGGCGTTCGTAACCGTAGGCATCAAGTAGTTGCTGCTTGTCGGCACTGGATATGTCGAGGTGGGCTGCAATGTAGTTTATCAAGATACGGTCGCTGCCGATGTTTGACAGTGAGTTGATGATGTCTTTTGTGTTAAATCCGTTGCTATTATTCTTCTTCTGTTGCAGTTCGGCATAGCGGCGGCGGATTGCCATAACCCTGTTATGAAAGGTACGGGGATGTCCGGGCTTTTCGGTCTCATCAATGAGGGTCACTTGTCCGTGGTAGAATGGAGTGGTTTGGGTGATACAGTTGAGACAGCATTTCATCGTGCCTTGCAGCACGGCCAAGGTGTTATCGTGTGGGAGGTCTATCACTCTCAGTACGCGCGCAACCACTCCCACTTCGTATAGGTCGTCGATGGTGGGCTCTTCGGCATCGTTTTTTTGAGCTACAACAACGATACGCAGGCTCTTGCGCTCTGCCAGACGGAGCAGTTGTAATGAAGATTTACGACCAACGGTGATGGGCATTACCACTCCCGGAAAAAGCACATTGTCGCGCAAGGGTAGTATGGGCACGTCGTCAGGTATCTCGTCTTCGTGAAGAAGAAAAGTTTCGTCCTCTTTTGTGACCAATGGTATTATTTCGGCACGCGAAGTAAATCTGTCGGCATCCATCCCTCCAGTGAGTATTTTGTCGAGTTCTAAATCCATCTCTAGCAGTCCTTCTTGTATATGATGTTTCTTCATGTGGCGTATATTGTCAGTGCTTATTGTCGACAGGGTAATATACGCAGAAAATATCAAAAGGTTTCATTTCTTTAATCAGGAAGTTCGCAAACAGGGACATCATGGCGTATCGTCTGTGTTACTGTCTTGGTTGTCCTGATGTCTTTTCTCTACAAAGATTTCAAAATTCTTTATTATCCAGTTGATAAATAGGATTACGGCAACAGATATGGCGGCATACCGCCACATGCCATAGCCGCAAAGACAGCCCACCGCCGCGCTGCACCAAATGGTTGCAGCACTGTTCAGTCCGTGGATGGTCAGCCCATTTTTCATGATTACACCAGCACCAAGGAAGCCAATGCCTGTGACTACTTGGGAGAGAACTCTCAGATTGTCGTTGTTGACTGGGCCTCCGCTTTGGATGGCGGTGGCTATCACACTCTCAGATATGAGAATGAAGATGCAGGCACCTACTGCCACCAGCGCATTCACTGCCAGCCCGGCGTTGCGTTTGCGCAGTTGGCGTTCCAGCCCGATGGCGGTACCCGCCACAAGGGCGCATAATAGTCGGTTTAAAAAGACTTCTAATGGCATAATATGGTCATTTAAGCGTTTTGGCTGTCGGTTGGCTTTTCTGCGGTATCGCTTCCGGCCAGCACTACCACTATCTCCCCTTTCACCTCTTTGGCGGCAAAGTGTTCGTGAACCTCACGCAAGGTGCCGCGTGCAGTCTCGGCGTGCAGCTTACTGATTTCGCGCGACACACTTACCTGTCTCTCTTCCCCCAGCACCGCGATAAGTTCCTCCAGCAGTTTCACCAGTCTATATGGCGACTCGTAGATGACCATCGTTCGCGTTTCTTCTGCTAGTTGGCGGATGGCGGTCTGGCGTCCTTTCTTGTGTGGCAGAAATCCCAGAAAGACAAATCTGTCGCATGGCAGTCCGCTGTCTACCAGTGCCGGCACAAAGGCTGTGGCTCCGGGGAGCGTCTCAACGGGGATGTCGTTTCTGACAGCTTCACGCACTAGCAGAAACCCAGGGTCGCTGATGCCGGGTGTTCCCGCATCGGTGACAAGTGCAATGGTCATACCGCTCAGCAGTCTGTCAATGACGTGCTGCAAGGTTTGGTGTTCGTTGAAGATATGGTACGCTTGCATAGGGGTGGAAATGCCGTAATGTTGCATCACCACTCGCGATGTGCGTGTGTCTTCCGCCAAAATCAAATCCACTCCTTTCAGCACCTCGACGGCACGATAGGTCATGTCGTCGAGGTTGCCTACAGGGGTCGGTACTAGGTATAGTCTCATGCTTGATTGTGTCAATGAAACATTCACGCAATCACACAATCTACATTATTCTTCCTCGAAGTCGTCGGGTATCTCCATGTCGTGGAAGACATTGGTGACATCGTCGTCTT
>CAMZFW010000152.1 GCA_947306225.1 uncultured Bacteroidales bacterium | reverse complement strand
GACATACTGCCCACGCGCGACGGCTCCCACCAATAACAAGGCCGTTAGTAAGAAACTTTGTCTTTTCATGATTCCAATATGTTAGAAATGTATACAAGAGAGTGCCGTATTAAATCCTGTCGGATATAAAGTGCGTGTTAAGGTATTGTATGAGTATGGGTCTTCATGATGATTTTTCGGGCCGTCCAAGCTCACCGTCCATATGAGAACCTCTCGGTGGCTCTCTGTTATACAGGTGTCCGTCGTTGGCATGGCACCCATCCGCTGTAGCATCCAATGGCGCAATGTTGAGAGAATATAGTAATTCCCGTTGTGGCGGTCCATGCTGCATATTATGTCGCCAGTCGAAGGCGCGAGACACTTGGCGAAATATACCCCAGATGCTGTCGGATTCGTGTAGATAATCTGATGGCCGTCGCTAGATTCCACTGCCGTCAACAGTTTTCTCTGGTCTCGCATATACACCAATTCATTCACTGACACTTTTCCCTCACCCGACAGTTTTATCCGTTGAGCGTTGTACATGGTCATGTTCGACAAGTCGAACAGGTGTATCTGTTCGGAATGTTCGCCAGGGTTATCTTCGCACGCCACGGCTACGGCAAGTGCGTCTCTCTCCAATGGCTCCGCAATTGGTAACGATTCGAGGGTTTCAACTAAGTACGAGAATCTATGTACGGTATCAATCATTGAAGGCGAGGGTGAAAAGACGTTGTTCATGTCACCCTTGCGAATACATAGGATGTTTGTGTTGGTGTAAGTGCCGACATACACCACGTACCTATCTGTTACTACTACATCGTTTAACTTTTCAGATGGCCATGTTATGTCCCAATCACAGTCACACACTCTTTTTTGGATAGTAAATGTGCTACCAGAATAATTGTTGCCCCATATCATATAAGACTTTGAAAGATAATATGGTGCCTGATATCTAACCTCTTCTCCAATGGCGGCAATTCCAACCTTGGACGAACCTCTTATCCGATAGGCTGCCAGTCGGGTTACCATCCTTAGCTTGTCTAGAATGATGACATTGAAGTCAACAGATGATTGTGCTCTAATTTTATTGATGTCAAAGTAGGCAATCATGGCTGAGTCGTGGCTTGAGCCGCAACAGTAGGCGGTGTCACCCACAACACGAAAATCTCTAATAGCATAGAAGTCGGGTACTTTTGCAGAATAGACGGTTCTAGATGCGGAGTCGATGATGGAGAACAGCTGCACTCCGTCTCGGACATGGAAGGCCAACGCCTTGGTACTTCCCCATGAACGTAGGATGCCGCAGGCATAGCCCGTCGCCGTATCCTCAACGAGAGCTGTTCTCACCACCGTCTGACCGGACAGCATCCCGCACTGCATTATGAAAGCAATGGTTAATATGATGAACTTTTTCATTTCGATTCTTCTTTTTTTGTTGATAATTGGATTAGTTTCCCTCTTTTCACGTGTGAGGAACCACGGTCTGCATGCCATGTGTGAACCGACGCAGACATTTTTTTCTCGTTCCACACAATATAGTCAGTCTTTCCGCGTTGTTAGACAACGGCGTTAGACGCTTTACGCCTCGGGCTTGGCTGGGCGGGAGAAGTGTTTCCCTTCTGCAAAAAGTAAAACAGGCTTCTTCCCGCCTCCGCGCCCTCAATTTTCAGCCCCGCACACCGGCGCACTCTCATGTGCGAGGCCTTCTCCAATTAAATGCATTACATTAACGGTTTTTAACTAGCAACTCTACCTTTGCCGAACCAACTCTTTTTATTTATATGCCACACAATCATATTTCCCCGTTGCCTGATTATAAGTCATGGTAACAATATAGCCTTCATCTATTTTCTGTTTACACCAGGCCTTGGCTTCTTGAAGGTTTGAAGTGGAGTACGTCACCTTTTCCTTGGTGGCAGATGTTTGAACGTTACCACGCCAAAACTGCACCGTATACCCCTCTTCTGCTAAGGCAACCATACGGTCGAGAAACACCGACCAATCTTCATACGTTTGTGGATTGTCGTAATATTGTTGTCCATCCACGATGTAGGTGACTGTGTGTGTTGGGGCAAGGGTTTCCGTGTCATACACAACGTTCTCCTTCGTGCAGCTCGATGCTGCCAATCCGATCATCACTGCCAAGAGTGCCTTCATTTTAATTTGACTCTTCATTTTTTGATTGTTTTAATTAATAATTACTTATTGCTCAATTATCTGATTATCTGATTTACAAGTTTGCTTCTATCCTTTTGTCAAATACCGCATTCTGTTCTTCTTTATCCTGTGTATGGAATATACATATCTCTTGATTCTTAATCGACATGGAAACAATCTCAACAACCACCTCGTCACTATCATCGGACAGCCACGAGTCATATCTTGTTTCCGGACAGTCTTTGATGGCCTGCCACGTACATATATCCAACCCAGAATCTGCATCCTCTATCATCTCTTGCGGTATATTAAACGCCTGCAACAGATACTCCCACCCCGCCGAGTCGGTCGCCTCCAGCAGCGTCACGCCGATGGTCAGCGTGTCGTTGAGCGGGAAGTTCTTGATATAGGTGGCACGCACGCCCTCCACCTTGTGGTACCGCTTATACACCTCGCTGCACTGCCAGTAAGGCACCACCCCGGGCAGGTATTTCACCAACAACGCCCCACCAACAATGGTGACAAAGATGGCGACATTAATTATTTTATCCTTCCACCTCATGTCCAAGCAGATAATAGTCTATATATCCTATCTGGTCCATACGGTCGACGACCGTGGTCATGGCATAGCCGTCGGCAGCGGGAGTGACCACAAAGAGTATCACCGCTATCACGGCAGCCACCGAGGAGACGCGCATCGAGGTCCTCCTCCTCCAGTCACGATAGAAGGCATTCAGCTTATCGAAGTCTATCGCAGGAGGCTCCCCTTTGCCAAGTCTCTGATTGATGCGCTCCGCATTACGACTGTACGCCTCAAACATCTCCTCCAATTCATATTTTTCTTTCTCTTTCATAACTATCATGTGAATATTTAAAAATTCAAATAATAAAGGAGTCTTCTATAAATTTCGTATTATTCGTCACCATGTTTGCCTGAAGATTTTGAAAATAAATTCGTTACATTCGTGCGATTCGTGTTCAATAATAACAGTTGCCAAGACCTACGGCGTTGCCGTAGGCTATCTGCTTTTGCCCTTTCAGGCCGTCTATCGGATACATGCGGATAATCATAATCTCTAATTCTTGATTAATATGTCTATATATCGGTATCTATTTATCTACAATCCTTTTCCTATCGTTCTTATCCTGCCTCCTAATCCTCCTCGTTCAGTTTCTTCAGTTTCTCCTTGATGTCGTGGATACGCCTGTCGACAGTGCGCTCCGTACAATGCAGTGCCTTGGCCATATTCTTGACCGACTCGCCTTCGAGGTAGAGGGTCACGACCTTCCTGTCGTCACGCGGCAGCCTGTCGATCAGCTCGTAGAGACGTTGCAACTGCCCGTCGGACCGCTCCTCGGCCAACTCTTCGCAGATGGCGGGGCTAAGGCCCACAAACTGGGGCATGCGCATCTGATTGTCGCGATGGCGACGCGCCACATTGAGGGCGACACCGTAGACCCACGTAGTCAGCTTACTCTCGCCCTTGAAGCTGGGGTAGCTTCTCCAAAGGTTATATACAATCTCTTGATATAGGTCGTCGACATTCTCGGGAGTGCGGTCGGTATATATGAGGCATATTTTATATAGGGCACTCTCATATTTCTGAAGTGCCGCCTCAAAAGCTTCCTCTCGAGAATTCTTTTTCATTTTCTCAAAATTGGGGTTCTTTTGCCTATATTAGTGACAAAAATAGAAAAAAAACGACACAAAAAAGCAATTTTTTTTCATCTTTTTTCACCAACATTTGAAAACCAATTATATACAGACTCATTTTTTTTCATTTTTTCCGACCCGTCTCCGTCACGACCGCCAGAATTGAACGAAATTCCCTACGGGAAATGGGATTGATGACTGTTCGCAAATATGCTATTGAACGATAACCCCTACGGGGTAATTGGCGGGACATTCCGCGATGGATTTTTATTTGACGAAAACCCTTACATTTCTCCAAGATTTCTGGATTTCCGCCGCAGGCGGGGTTATACATTTATTCGTCAGATTCGTGCTATTCGTGTTCAGAATCGATAAATAGAAGTCACCACAGGGCTTTGTTTTATCGTCCATTAGTATTGTGGCAACTTCTATTTATTATTCTTGAACACGAATCGCACGAATATAACGAATTTATTTTCAAAATCTTCATGCAAGCATGGCGACGAATAATACGTATTTATAGAAGCCCCCTTGTATTTATGTCGCGTCCCTGACGGGACGCTGTTCTCTGTTGTCCGATTGTCACGGCACTGCGCCTCCGGCTTGTACCGTGTTATTCATATCTCACCCCGTCGGGGTGATTGGCAGAAGTCCTCATGTTTACTATAGATAGGTTCTAAACGAAATCCCCCATGGGGAATAAACATTATTAATCAACGCGTTGCTATTGAACGAAAAGCCCTGACGGGCTATTTTTAGAGGTTGCCTTAATTCTGAACACGCATTACACTAATTTAACGAATAATTTTTAAATGTGCTAACGCGTTAATGTGCAAATCTTTGACTAACGAATTAACACATTAACGAATTAACGAATCATTATTTGTTGCTATTGAACGAAAAGCCCTGACGGGCTATTTTTTGATTTAACATTTCTCACCTAACATTTTTTTTTTTTGCCCGTACCACATCTTACCGCATTCTACCGCATTTTACCGATTCTTACCGCATCGTACCGCATTCTACCGAAACTTACCGCATCGTGTCGATTGGGGGGTCGTTTGCCGTCGCCTGGACGGCAAACGATCGGATAACGAACGGCAAACGAACGGTTATATCAGGAGGCGCGAGGCGCGCCACTGCCGGGAGGCACTATGGCGCGGGAGTGCTGTTGCGGGGGCGGTGGGGTGACGGAAGGGGTCGGAAGGAGTGGCGGGGCAGCCGATGGGAAGGGAAAATGAAGAGGATGGCACTGATGATGCCACCCCCTTTCCAAAAAAGCGGATTATGAAACACTTATTTCTTGATGAACTTGAAGTTGCGACCCAGATACTGTGCCTGGTCGGCAAGTGTCTCTTCGATGCGCATGAGCTGGTTGTATTTGCAGATGCGGTCGGTGCGGCTGGCGCTGCCGGTCTTGATGAGGCCGGTGTTGAGTGCGACGACGAGGTCGGCGATGGTGGTGTCCTCGGTCTCGCCCGAGCGGTGGGAGATGATGGAGGTGTAGCCGTTGCGGGTGGCGAGGCTGACGGCGTCGATGGTCTCGGAGAGGGTGCCGATTTGGTTGAGTTTGACGAGGATGGAGTTGGCGACTCGGCGGTCGAGACCCATCTGCAGACGCTGGACGTTGGTGACGAAGAGGTCGTCGCCGACGAGCTGGCAGCGGTCGCCGATGGCATCGGTGAGGAGCTTCCAGCCGTCCCAGTCGTCTTCGGCCATGCCGTCTTCGATGGAGATGACGGGGT
>CAMZFW010000151.1 GCA_947306225.1 uncultured Bacteroidales bacterium | reverse complement strand
TGCCAAAATCGATTTGCTCCACATTGCGGCCAAAGGTCTCAAAGAACATATAGGAACAATCGGGGTCGGCGTCCATCCAGGCGGCGGGGGTGTAGACAATCATTGTAGTGCCTTCAGTGGTGTAGTATACGGGGGCAGGGGAACCAAGTGTTGAGAGGAGACTGTTGGGGCTGGCCGGGCGCGTGCTTTTGTACTCGAACACCAGATTTCTCAAATCGGGACGGTGCATCATCACGTTCGAAAAGGCTTTTCCGTCGACCAGCTGTGCGGGGGGGATGAAGGAGAGGTCGCTGAGGGAGGTGGGATAGTAGGTGTTGCGGACAATGGTGATGGGGTCGTAGGCATCCTCGAAATGCTTGAGGCAGCAGCTGCGGTCGGTGGCCTCGATGGCAAAGGTCATTTCGGTGTAGTCGTCGGCCGGCAGGTAGATGTAGAAGGTGAGGCCGTTGCTGCAGTCCATGCCCTGCTCGCCGCAGTCGAGGGTCAGCTTGTGGCCGCCGTTGGCGGTGCAGTTCAGGCGGGGGTCGCCGCCGTTGTAGTCGATGGCGAAGTCGCCGCAGATGTTGTTGTTGGGGGTGGTGAGTTCGATGCTGGCGATGGTCTTATTCACAGCAGGGATGTTGAGCTGCAGAATGCCACAGAGGTTTTCGAACTTCAGTTTGCTGGTGGTGGAGTAGGCATACATGGGAGCGGTGAAGTGGGTGCCGTCTGTGCAGTTCTGCTCGGCGGGGAGGGTGATGCTTGCGGAACCCGTAGCGATGTCGGCAGGGTAGATGGCGTAGTAGGGGCCACCAGTGGGTGTGGCGTCGCCAGTGAAGTCGGCGGTGGTTTTGTCGCCGGTGGGGATGGCTTCGAGGGTGTAGGAGACACCTTGGTCATAGATGGCCACCTGGTCGCCCGATTCCCACACCACCATGCCTTCGTTGGTGGCATTGTCGATTTGGATGGAGGTCTTGCTGTCGACGGTGGCTTTTTCGATAGAGCCGGTGAACAGCACTTTGCCGCCTTCCTCTTTCTGGCAGGAGGCGAGCGATAACAGTGCCACGACGGACATATATGTGGCTATACGATGGAAATACTTTTTCATCTTGCTGCTTTGTTTTAAGAATCAACTAAATCTGTATCCAATACCGTCGCCCTTTGCATAGCTGTCGTTGCTGGTGGGGTTGTTGAATGCATCATCGGTTTTGCTCGACCCTTCGAAGCCGCGCTCCACGCGGGCGTTCAGGATTTCCATTTCGGGAGAGGTATACTCTCGTTTCTTGTTGTTGTACATTTGATTTTTTGTTTTGAATGATAAATAGGTATGTGAAGGTGTAATAATAAGGTGAAGCTATGATAACTATTGAGAGCGCGTTTCTTCGAAACGCCAATAGCTTGTCATCCAACATCCCCACACTTTGTGCGGGGTTATTGAGAGTAAGGCTCTACGAGCCTTTATCGCTATAACCATTACTAAATAAATGATAATCGTGTGTTATCTTTTATTTCATTCCCCAAACTCGATTCCGAGGCCCTTAGCGGTGTCCACCAGTCGGCTGTTGGGGTCGACGAGGTTCTGCGCCCTCACCGCCTCTTCGAGCGGCACTGCCACTATTTCGGGGTGGCGGTAGGCGACCATCTGTCCGTACTGGCCTTCGATCACCAGCTCCATGGCTCGCACGCCAAACTCCGCTGCCAATATACGGTCGAAGGCTATCGGCGTGCCACCGCGTTGCAGGTGTCCCAGTATGGTGCAGCGGATGTCGTGCTCCACGCCTGCCGCCTTCAGCTCCTCTGCCAGTTGGTGGCCTATGCCGCCCAGCTTGATGTGCTGGTAGCCCACCTCGCCGGTCACTGTGCCGATGATGCTGCCGCCCTTGGGCTTCGCACCCTCGGCCACCACTATGATGCAGTAGCCGTGGCGTTTGTTGTAGCGTTGCTCTATCTTCTCCTTAATCTTGTTCACGTCGTAGGGTATCTCGGGAATGACGCACACGTCGGCTCCGCCCGCGATGGCGCTGTGCAAGGCTATCCAGCCCGCGTCGCGTCCCATCACCTCCATGATAAACACGCGGTTGTGGCTCGCTGCCGTCGTCACCAGCTTGTCTATCGCCTCGGTGCATATCTGCACCGCCGTTTGGAACCCGAAGGTGTAGTCGGTCGACGACAGGTCGTTGTCTATCGTCTTGGGCACGCCCACGATGTTCAATCCTTTCTGCGCCAGTCCCAGCGAGATGCGCTGCGAGCCGTCGCCGCCGATGTTGATGACGGCGTCGACACCCATGTACTGCAGTTTGCGCAGCATTTCGTCGCTGCGGTCCACAGTGGTCCAGCTGCCGTCAGCCTCCTTGACTGGCCATGCGAAGGGGCCGCCCTTGTTGGTGGTGCCCAGGATGGTGCCGCCCTGTATCTGCAGTCCTTCCACGCTCTTCTCGGTCAGCTCCACTATCTCGGTCGGCTCGCGCAGCACGCCGTTGAACGACTCGATGCAGCCTATCACCTCCCAATCTTTTTCCTGTGAAGCACGCTTCACAATGCCGCGAATCACAGCATTCAGTCCGGGGCAATCGCCGCCGCCGGTGAGAACCATAACCCTTTTTAGTGCCATACGGTTTTTATTATTATACTAATTTACATTAGGTTTGCAGCCAAAATTGCAAACCAATAGAACCTACAAATATACGAACATTTTTTCATTTAATAACAAAAAAACTTCACTCCCATCTTCCTCAGCCTTTTCCTTCGGCACCCGTGGCCGTCTCTTTCGGCGTCGGCCACTCCTCCCCAAACTCTATGGCGGCATCCCTCTAGCTTTTGCATATATCCTATAGTTATACCTTATTTATACTTTATTTATACCTTATTTATACTATTCTAGAATAGTATAAATAAGGTATAAATAAAGTATAAATAAGGTATAACTATAGAATAAGTGTAAAAGACAGGAAGAGACAAGAAGAAGCGTGTAAGGAGGCGAAAGTCGAGAGTAAAGAAGCAATTATTGAAAAAAAAGTTGTATCTTTGCTAATTATAGTTGTGTCAAACAAAAGAGGAGGGAGTGCGTGTATTGGTTTGTGCAACATTTTGTTAGGTATTAATAATTCTTGAATAATGAAACTGACATTTCTAGGTGCGGCACGTGAGGTGACGGGTAGCAAGCACCTCATCACGACCAAAAAAGGATTGAAAATATTGCTCGATTGCGGCATGTATCAAGGCAAGGGTCTGGAGACGGACGCCATGAATCGCGACTTGGGGTTCGACCCGACGGAGATTGACTTCCTGATATTATCGCACGCCCATATCGACCATTCGGGTCTGATACCCTATATCTATAAGTTGGGCTTCCGTGGCACGGTGTTGTGTACTCCTGCCACGCGAGACTTGTGTGCCATCATGCTGGCGGATGCGGGACGCATACAGGTGGCGGATGTCAACACGTTCAACAAGAAGCGCAAGGCACTGGGCGAGGAGCCTGTGGAGCCTATCTACACCGAGGAGGATGCGCAGGCGTGCATGAGCTGTTTCATCAGCGTGCCGTACCATAAGCCGTTCAACATCGAAGGGGAGGTGACGGTGCAGTTTTTCGACGCGGGACATATCCTGGGCAGCAGTTGCGTCTATCTGGAAATCAAGGATGGGCGACGCTTGATTAAGCTGGGATTCACCGGCGACATCGGTCGTTACGACAAGCATATACTGAAAGACCCCGAGCCGTTCCCGCAGGTGGACTACCTCATCATGGAGTCGACATACGGCGACCGCCTGCACACCACGATTGACAATGCCGAGCAGGAGCTGTTGATGGCGGTGCTGGACACCTGCACCAAGAAGAAGGGCAAGCTTATCATCCCTTCCTTCGCCATCGGTCGGGCACAGGAGATTATCTATGCCCTCGACAGGCTGTCGAATGCCGACTTGCTGCCTGATATCGACGTGTTTGTGGACAGCCCGCTCAGCGTTTCCGCCACCAATATCATGCGCCTGCATGAAGAGTGCTTCGGGCCGTCGATACTGGAGTATATGAAGAGCGACCCCGACCCGTTCGGCTTCGACCGCCTGCAGTACATCCAGTCGGTGGAGGCCTCCAAGGCGCTGAATGTACGGCACAAGCCATGCGTCATCATCTCCGCGTCGGGCATGATGGAGGCAGGCCGTGTGAAACACCATATTGCCAACCATATCGAGAATCCCGCCACGACCATCCTCTGCGTGGGATATTGTGAGCCTAAGACGTTGGGAGCAAAGATTATGCGTGGCGACAAGGAGGTCTCTATCTTCGGGCACATGCACGAGGTGCGTGCCGAGCTGAGGCGCATCGAGTCGCTGTCGGGCCACGGCGACTACAGCGAGATGATTAACTACATTGGCTGTCAGGAGAAAAAGAAACTGAAGAAGATATTCCTGGTGCACGGCGAGGCCGAAACACAGGAGCATTTCCGCACCACTCTCAACGAAGTGGGCTGGAAACGCGTCGCCATCCCCGAGTTCCGCGAAGAGGTGGAACTGTAAAATGGTAGAAGACAATGAATCAGGATAATCAGCAAGGTCAGAGCAATCTGAATAATCAGAGGGGTCAGAATAATCTGAGTAGTCAGAATAATCAGAGTAGTCAGAATGGTCGGAATAATCAGAATAGTCAGAGTAATCCGACTCCTCCGACGATTCCGACCCCTCCGAATAATCCGACCCCTCCCAATAACCCGGCCTCTCCTCAGAAGCCCAACCCCATCACCTTCCTCCCCCAGCATGGCCACTATCGCAATCTGCGGGTCTATCAAGTCACGGAGATTATCTACGACATCACCTATCACTTTACACAACACTATCTTGTAAAAGGAGACCGCACTGTGGACCAGATGGTTCAAGCGGCCCGTAGCGGCAAACAGAATATTTCGGAAGGCAATCGGGCTGCCGCCACTTCGAGCGAGACCGAAATCAAGCTGACCAATGTGGCAAAAGCCAGTTTGGAAGAGCTGCTCAACGACTACGAGGACTATCTGAGGGTGCGCGACCTGCCGCAATGGAATGCACAGCACCCATGCTACGAGAAGATGCGCCAATACGCAAGAAGTGAGCGGATTAAAAAAGATTATACATTAACCATTCATCGCATGACCGATGAAGAACTGGCCAATCTCTGCATCACACTCATACATCAGGCGACATATATGCTCCGCAAATTACTGGAGACTATGCAAAACCGCTTCGTGACCGAAGGCGGCATCAAAGAGCGCATGTACCAAAGCCGCGTCGCCTATCGGAATGGTCAGAATGGTCAGAATAATCGGAGCGGTCAGAACAATCAGAGTGGTCAGAACAATCAGAGCGGTCAGAATAATCCGACCCCTCCGCCCTCTCCGACCAATCCGACCCCCTCCGACTAACCCGGCCCCCCCCTCCGACAAATCCACTCCCCAGAGCAACTAAGCCTACTCTATAAAAAGAATATCCCTCTGAGAACATTGAAAAATAGCGAATTGAAAATATTTTTGTACAATTGAGAAAAAAGTCGTATTTTTGCAAAACTTTTTAAGCAATTCACAATAAGGATTATTCCGTTGTGA
>CAMZFW010000150.1 GCA_947306225.1 uncultured Bacteroidales bacterium | reverse complement strand
AGGTGTTGTAGGGTTTCAGTCCCACGCCCGCCTCGATGTGCGAGAGGGAGAAGCATTCGGCACCTTCGTCGTCGCGTCCCAACTGGGTCATGACGTAGGAGGTCTCGTCGAACTCCTTCAGCACATGGCGCAAGTCGTCTGCCATTTTTTTCGACTCGTCGATAGAGATGCCCGAAGGCAGTTGCACCTGTACCCAGATAGAGCCTTCGTCTAGCGGAGGGAGGAAGTCTTTGCCAACGGTGATGGAGAGGGCTATGGAACCGCCCAAAATGAGCAGCAGTGTTGCCAGTATGGCGCGGCCCTTGCCAATGAGTATGCCCACATGTCGTGTGTAGTTGTCGTTCAGTTTGGTCAGCCATTTGTTTTGATACAGCTTGCGGGGTTTACGATAGGCAAGGAAGGAGAGCGCAGGGGTGAGCAGCAGGGCAGTGAGTAGGGCTCCGATAAGGGCGTAGCCTACCGTGAACGCCATGGGAGTGAAGAGCTTACGCTCGACATGCTCAAAGGCGAAAAGGGGCATGTAGGCGGTGATGATAATGATGGTGGAGAAGAATATGGACCGTGCCACCTCGCTGGCGCGTTGCTTCACGTCGTCAGCGGTCAGCTCTCGGTCGGGATGTCGTTCGCGCTTTTTGAGAATGTTCTCCATCATCACGATGGCACCGTCCACCAGGATGCCAAAGTCGATGGCACCCAGCGAGAGCAGGTTGGCAGGGATGCCTGTCAGTTTCATCAGCACAAAGGCGACGAGCAAGGCAATAGGGATGGTGATGGCGACCACCAAAGATCCACGGAAATTGCCCAAGAACAACATCAGCACAACGATGACTAGCAGCATGCCTATCAATAGGGTGTGAGAGACGGTTTTGAGTGTTTCGCCCACCAGGCCGGTGCGGTCGAGGAAGGGGTGTATGCGCACACCCTCGGGTAGGATCTCGTTGTTCAGTTCGTCGACGGAGGTGTGGATGCGTTCCAGCACCTCAGAAGGGTTTTCGCCACGCAGCATCTGCACGATGCCTTCCACCGCGTCGTCGCTGTCGTGGGTGTCGTCACTGAAGCCTAGCACGCCTTTGCGCTCGAGATTGCCGTAGCGCAGTTCGCCCAACTCTTTCAGATAGACAGGTGTACCATTGACAGTTTTCACCACGATGTCTCCCAGCCCTTCGAGGTCGCTGATGAGGCCGATGCCGCGCACCACATAGCTGAGGCTGCCCTCGGTGAGCATGCTGCCACCAGCGTTGAGGTTGTTCTGCTCAATCTTCTCGGTGATGTCGGTGAGGGAGATGCCGTACTCGGTGAGTCGCTCGGGCGAGAGTTCTATCTGATACTGTGTAGTGATGCCGCCAAAGTTGCTCACATCCGCCACACCAGAGATTTGGCGCAGATAGGGGATGATAGTCCATTTGTGGATGTCGGTAAGACTGCGGAGGTCGTGGCTGCCGTCGGGGCTCTCCACGATGTAGCGGTATATCTCGCCGGTGGGAGCTGTCAGGGGGTTGAGCTCGGGCACTGCGCCGTAAGGCAGGTCGATGCCCACAAGCCGTTCGGTGACACGCTGTCGCGCCCAATAGTCGTCTACACCGTCGTCGAACACCAATATGACGGTCGAGAGACCGAAACTGTTCTTGCTGCGCATGGTCACCAAATTGGGAATACCGCTTACAGCTCGTTCGACCGGGATGGATATCTGCTGCTCTATTTCTTCTGTGGCGAGGCCAGGTACCTGTGTGACCACTTGCACCGTGGTGTCCGATATATCGGGATAGGCATCTATCGACAATGCGTTCCAAGCAATCACGCCTGCCGCACACAGCAGTCCGAAGATGGCAGCCGACACAGCCTTGTGGTCAATGGCCCAGCCTACTAGCTTTTCTATCATGGTTCTATCTTATTTAATGAGGAGTAAAAAGAGGGAATTAGAGGGGGTAAGATAGGAGAAAAGAAGCGTTTTCAATTCTCAATTCAAATAAATCGCTCCCTCCATAATTATCTCGTCGCCTACATTCAGGCCTTTCAACACTCGGAGGCTGTGCTCGTCGATGGATTGCACCTCAACGGCTGTGCGCACATAGCGGTTGTCGTCAATCTTACGCAGTACGTAGCGGCTCTTGTCGCCCTGTAGCACCGCACTTTTAGGTATCACTATACTGTGGCGGTTCTGAATGTGCATACGCACCTGTGCATACATGTTAGGGAGCATCAGGTGGCGGGGGTTGTTGCACTCGATGATGGTCTGCACCGTGCGTGTCTCGGCGTCGAGTATGCCGCCCACGTATGCCACATGTCCGCGTACCGTGCTGTCGGGACGTGCTACTAGGCTCACCTCAACATCTTGTATGCCGTCTACGTATGGGGCATCCATCTCGCTCACGTTGGCTGTCACCCACACTTTATCAAGGTCTGCCACCACCACCTTGGCATCGGCATCCTCTTTCAGGTATTCGCCAATCACTAGGCTGTTGCTCAGTACCCTGCCGCTTATCGGCGAACGCACCACCATGGGCTGTCCCACCTCGGCGGTCGTGAGGTTGATTTGATATTCTTTCGCCACAGCCACAGCATGACGGTACTCCTCCAGAGCTAGCGTATAGGCAGTCTTCGCCTCGTCGAGCTCTTTGGCAGAAGCTACCTTGTTGTCGTGCAGGTCCTGCGTGCGGTCCAATGCCCGTTTCGCCATATCCATCTCTGATTTAGACTGAATGTAGTTTTTTACCACCTCGGCATAGTCAGACGAGGAAATCTCAAACAGAGGTGTACCCGCTTTTACGGTCTGTCCCATGCGTACCAGCGAACGTACAACCCGGCCGGCAAAGGGCGCGGCCACCTCGGCGTAGGATGAGGGAATGGCGGTTACCACGCCTGTGGTGGTCAGTGTGGCAGTGAAAGCAGTGTCGGATACAATTCCGTATACCAGCCGTGGAGCTATATTAGAGGTCGGTGATAAGGTCAACGTGTCGCCTACAATATCGACTGAGTTGGCGTTGGTCAGCTCCGCAGTTTCAGAGCCACCTGAACACCCTGTCAGTAGAGCCGCTGCCAGCAGAAAAGGGAACATTTTTCTCATATAGTTCGGTGTTTATTGCAATAGTCGGTTTAAAAAAAGTTGATACTCAATTCTTAAATGTCGTTTGTCGTTTGTCGTTTTCAATTGCAAAAATACAAATAATTATTGAATTGGCGATAAATAATATCGAAAAACAATAATTTTTTGTTATTTTTCCACCATTATACTATTTTTTGTACATCTTCGTTATTGGTATGAGGTCGTAAAGTTGTAGAATAAATGCATAATGATATGATGAAGAAGTCTCTGTTGGTTCTTGGTTTTTACCTATTGGTCTCGTTGATAGTCGTGGCGCAACCGTCAGGTGGCACTGATGCGGTGAACGATTGCCTGCGTTTTATGCCGACGCGCGTCACCACAGGTGTTCGAACGGTGCGGGAGTACCGTCCTTCCACCGTGGTGATGGGGGCACGCGAGCTGCTGGCAACCACCCACTACGATAGGCAGGGATATATGACCTACCAACGCCGAGGGTCGGAGATGCCCGACACGATTCAGCGCATATACGATTCGTTGGGGCGATTGGTGCAGTGGAGTCGCGCTGAACGCCGTTGGGACGATGACAGCCAGCGGATGGAGTGGGGCACTCTTTATGTGGAAAGCCTCGAATATACCCCCGACGGGCTGGTCAGCCTCGATCAGCTGGTTGTATACGACCGAGTCGGCTCGGTGGTAGACACTTCTGTTGTCACATACACACTCGTCCATCTGACGCATAGCACCGGCATTGGCATCACCGAGTGCGACTATGCCTATTACGAAAGAGAGTCGGTGGGCGGTGTGGTGGTGGAACAGACGGACTCCTGCCGTTTCCGTCGCGAATACGATGCCAAAGGGCGTCTGGTGCACCAGAGCTATACCGACGATGTAGGCTCTCGAGGATTGGACAACTACGAGGTGCGTTACGCATACGACGCGCAGGGCCGCATACAATATGAGAAGAACTATTACTATGGTGGCTACGACTCGTTGGGCTACCGCTACAGCGCGTTGGGCGGCGTGGTGGAGAAGTCAGGCAAGTCGTGGGTGCAAGGCATAGAGTCGGACATCTTCATCAGCTGCCGCCCCGACGGCTCGCCTTTGGAAAGCACCGAAATCTTCTACCCGCAGGAGTGGGACTATGGCGAGAATCCCGAGCAACGCAGCATCACCCGCAAGTGGTACGATGCCATGGGCAGCGTCATCCGCGAGGAAAGTCCAGATGGCACGCTGGAGTACGACGTGGAATATTGGGAAGATTAAGGATTGCTTGATTGCCTGATTGCTTGATCGTTTGAGTGATTTGACCGCATCAGCACTCAAGCATTTACACAATCAAGCACTCAAGCATTAACACATTTGCACATTCCTTCTGTGATTTTTTTTCTTTTTCGACGTTTAATAGGGGTATGATGCAACATCCGTTTTTGACATTGATTGAGACTCACTCGGCGGCGATAGACCGTGTGTGCCGTTCGTTCTGCCACACGATGGAGGATTGCGAGGATTTGCGCCAAGACATCATCGTGAACCTCTGGCTGGGGTGGAGCCGCTACCGCCCTACCGCCAAGCCTGTGACGTGGGTGTGGCGCGTGGCAGTGAACACGGGCATATCGTGGCGGCGGCACCGACAGCGACAGGTGGAGACCACGCCGCTCGAAGGGTTGGAGTTGCCCGACGAAGGTATTGACCGAGAGAATCGAGAATGGCTGCGCGAACTCATTCGCCAGCTGCCCACCAAGGACCAGAAGCTGCTGCGCCTATACCTCGACGGCTGGAAACAGGACGAGATAGGGGAGATGCTGGGCATGAGCGAGACCAACGTGCAAACCCGCATGTCGAGGATAAAACAGAAACTACGAAAACTTTCCGCCATAGATTAACGCCTTTAAAACACGTTATTTCGTTAATACGTTAATCAAAAAAGGACTAACACATTCACACATTTACACATTCAAAAAAAGATTTACACATTAACACATTCAAGCAATCAAGCATTCATACATTCCATGAAAGATACAGACCAACTGATAGAACAGCTGCACCAAGCCAATAGGCAAAGATTAGAGAACGATAGTGCTTTGGAAGTAAAGTCGTCACACGACTTACGTCCATTCTTGCGGTATGCCGCTATGCTGGCGGCAGTGGCGGTGGTGGCTGCCTTGTTGCTGTTCCCTAATCGGCAGAAGCAATCGATGCCTATTGTGGCACACAACAAAATGCCCCAAACCGTGAAACAGCAGTTGCAAGAAACACGCATGCAATCGAGCGTTCAAACAATCAAGCATTCAGATTATGCCTACACGGAGACCACCGACGGTGTGCGCGTATATTGCGAGAATAATTGCAACCCCGACGAGGTGTTGGCAAGAATGGAAATGGTTATCAAAACATTGCAGTAAGATGGTGCGCCCTGAAAGGGCTCTGACAGATGTAGCCCAACGGCATCGCCTTGGGTAAAGAAATAAGAAACAGTTACGCCCTGTAAGGGCAAAACATAGAGAAACTACTATAATATGAAATACATCAGAACATATCTCCTATTGGCAATACTGTTGTGTGCCAGCCCCGTGGCCGCTCAGACCACCCTCTACAAGACCTACGTGGGCCGCATGGGCATCAAGGCCTCGTGCATCGAGAACTACCCTATCGGCAATGGTCTTAAGGTGACCGTCAC
>CAMZFW010000149.1 GCA_947306225.1 uncultured Bacteroidales bacterium | reverse complement strand
GCCTGGTTGACACGCTCCCATGATTTGAGGATGCGAGCCTTCTTGTGGCTCAGAAGGAGCTGTCCGTTGGCATCTTCCTGACTTTCGACGTAGACCTCGATTTTGTCGCCCGCCTTAAAGTCGGGGTTGTAGCGCAGTTCAGAAGCGGGAATGACACCGTCGCTCTTGAAACCGATGTTCACCACGGCCTCGCGGTCGGTGATGCTGACGATGGTACCTTCGATAACCTCCTGCTCAGTGAAGGCATTGAAAGTCTGCTCATACTGCTCAGACAATTGCTGAGATTGTTCGTTGCTGGTTTCTTTTTTCTTGTCGATAGCATCCCAGTCAAAATCTGCTAACGGCTGCACATTTTTGTAATCCATGTGTGAGATTTTTGTTGTTTTGTGGCCGCCCATCCGACCGGGTGAAACATACATAACACGTTGGGCAATACCCGATTGATGGGAATCGGGCTACTCAACAATGGACTGCAAAGATACGACTTTTTTCTGAATTACCACAAAAATAATCAAAAAGTTCTATCGGCAGACGGCCATCACCGTTCCCCGGCCGCCCTTCATACAATAATATTTCACGCATTTACCACATTGTACCGCATCTTACCAAAACTTACCGCATTTTACGGAAACTTACCGCATTTTACCGCATCTTACCGCATGCTGTCGATTTGGGGGTCGTTTGCCGTCGCTAGAACGGCAAACGAACGGTTAACGAACGGCAAACGAACGGTAAAGTGCAAGAGCCGCGCGGGTCGCAAAAATGCCCATTCGGCAGTGCCAATTGGGAGCTGATAATAATTATTAACAATACGAACCTAATAAAAAAGAGATTTTGACGTTATCCAATTGAGTAAAAAGCACTATTTTTGCAACGTGAAATAATATGCACTTATGAAACGATACATCCCTTATCTCGTCCTATTCGCCATGCTGCCCATGATGTGTCAGCATGCTGAGGCACAGACCCGTCCGACCAAAGTAAAAGTGACCTTTGAGCAGGACTCGATAGCTCCGCAACTGCTGCGCTACCTTATCGGCAACAGCAAGGCAGAGGAGAAAATAGCCGCCAGCACCGAGCTGGTGAACAGTTTTGAGAGCGTCTACAAGGGGCTCGACAGCAAACACCAACAGCAGGTGGTGGACCTATACAATGCCGCCCGCAAGACCAAGATGGAGCCTTCGCCCGACTACGAGAACCTGACGCGGACGCTGGTGGCATACCACGGCTCGCGCATGTCGGCGACAATCTTCGACGAGTGGCTGACCGCCACCGCCGCCATCATGACCATCACCAGTAAGAAGAAGGATATAACGGGCTTTATCGAGTATACCGCAGCCTTGTTGGAGAGCCGCACGCTATACCGCTCCAAGTCGTCGGTGTGGAAGACACAGCCCGACGCGACCTTCCAACTGGAGGCGTTGCGCAACGATGTGCGCACCATATTCAAAGGCTCGGTGAACCTCACCTATATGTCAGGCACCGGTAAGAACGACGACCAGAACACCATCTACGGCACCTCGGGCATATACTATTACATGACCGAGACCTGGGAGGGCAAGGGTGGCCGACTGACGTGGGAACGCTGCGGCGTGGATGCCGCCACCTGCCATGCCGACTTGGAGAACTATTCGGCCAACGTGAAACTGCCCAAGTTCACCGCCGACTCGGTGACATTCATCAACAGCAACTACTTCAAGACCCCTATCAAGGGCACGGTGGACGAGGCGTTGAGCACCAAGACCGACGCAGACAAGTATACCTTCCCCAAGTTCCGCTCCTACCAGAAGGACTTCCAGCTGAAGGACGTGCTGCCAGGAGTGGACTTCGAGGGCAACTTTATGATGTACGGACCCCGCTTCGTGACCAACGACGAGAAGAACCCCGCCTCGATGATATTCTACCGCGAGGGCAAGCGCTTCCTGGTGGTGACGGCAACCAAGTTTGCCGTGCTGCCGCACATGCTCACCTCGGAGCGTGCCTCGGTGAAGATGTATATCGGCAGCGACTCCATCTGCAACGCCGGCGTGCTGGTGCGCTACACCACCGCCGACAACAAGGTGAACATGATCAACAGCACCAAGCGCAACTACTATAGCCCCTATACCGACAGCTACCACCAGCTGGATATCTACTGCGAGAATATCAACTGGTTGATAGACAAAGACATTATCGAATTCAACATGGTGGCGCAAAACAACACGCAGACCTTTGTGACCTTTGAGTCGAACCGCTACTACTCGCTGCAGAAGTCTATCGAGGTGCAGGGCATCGACAAGGAGAGCCCCGTGGTGCGGGTGTATAAATATATGAAGGCGCACGACATGAAGCAGGACTTCTCGCTGGTGGCGTTCGAAAACGCCATCCGAATGGATGAGGGACAGACCAAGCTGATGGTACACGGACTGTCGAAGGCGGGACTGGTCTCCTACGACGAGGGCACCAAGCGCATACATGTGCACGACAAGTTGATAGGCTTCTACAAGGCCATCGTCAAACAGCAGGGACACGACTACGACGCCCTGACGCTGCAGTCGGAGACTAAGGACAACAACGCCGAACTGGAGCTGTCGACCCTCGACCTGCGCGTACACGGCATCAAGAAGTTCGTGGTCAGCGACAGCCAGTTGGTGGTGGTGAAGCCCTACGGGGGCGACATCGTGGTGAAGAAAAACCGCGACATACTCTTCTCGGGCTTTATCAATGTGGGTCGTTTTGAGATGAACGTCACCGACGCATCGTTCTACTATGACGACTTCAAGTTCGACCTGCCGCAAATCGACTCGATACGTTTCTACGTGACCAGCTTCACCGACCCCGACAAGGAGGTGATGGTGCGCACGCCGCTGTTCAATCTGGTGGGCGACATACAGGTGGACAAGCCCGACAACCACTGCGGACTGAAGAAGAACAAGGACTACCCCATCTTCAACAGCGTGCAGCCCAGCTATGTATACTACGACCGCCCATTTATATTCAATGGCGTATACAACCGTGAGAACTTCTACTACTCGCTCTATCCCTTCGTCATCAAGCAGCTGACCGACTTTAAGACCGACAGCCTCGAATTTCTAGGCGCACTGACATCGGCAGGCATATTCCCGGAAATTCAGGAACCGCTGAAGGTGCAGCGCGACTACTCGCTAGGCTTTATCTCTCAGGTGCCGTCGGGCGGCTATCCCACCTACGGCGGCAAGGGCACGTTCTATAAGACTGTGGACCTCAGCTACCGCGGCCTGCGCGGCGAGGGCACGCTGGAGTACCTCACCTCCACCGCACAGACCACACGATACCTGTTTATGCCCGACTCGATGATGGCACACACCGACACCTTCTATGTGAAGGAGGAAGACAACTTCCCCGACTGCCACAACGGCAAGACACTCATCCGTTGGTACCCCTACCAAGACTCGATGACGGTGTCGCAACTGAAGGACGGCACACCGTTCCAGATGTACCACGGCGTCACCCAGCTGGCCGGACGCTTCACCATGCAGCCCAAGGGCGCGACAGGCTACGGCACCGCAACGCTCTACGAGGGCACACTGAAGTCGAAACGCTTCGAGTTTAAGACAATGGAGATGAACGCCGCGCAAACCGATTTCACACTTATGTCGACGAAGTTCAACACCGTTGCCTTCCAGGCCAAGAACATGCGCTCGCACGTGGACTACGAGGAGCATACCGGACAGTTCACCTCCAACGCCGACCTGGAGCGCACGCTGCTACCCGCGTTGGGCTATGCTGCCTGGGTGGACCAATACACGTGGAACTGGGACCACAAGTTCCTAGCCCTCGACAACAGCAAGAGCATGGAGACGGGCGGCATGGAGGCAGTGCCGTTGCGCGACCGCGCCAAGAGGCTCAGCCAAATGCCCGGCGCACGGTTTGAGAGCACAGACCCCAAACTGAAGGACATACGCTTCTGCGCCATCAACAGCACATATAAGTACGACAATCTAGAGCTGTCGAACCACAACGTCTACGCCCTACCCATTGCCGACGCCCTTATCGCCCCGGCAGGCGACTCGCTGCATATCAGCAAGGGCGGCGACATGAGCCTGATACAGGGTGGTGAGCTGCTCTTCCCGCGCGACAGCGGATTCCACCTCTTCTACAAATGCGACCTGATGGTGAAGAACGGGCAGCAGTACGGCGGCAAGGGCTATATAGACTATGTGGGCGTGGACGAGAAGAAACAGCCCATCTACATGACCGAGATTGCGCCCAACGCTCAAGGCGTGAGCGTTGCCAACGGCACTATAGCCGACACGGCCAACTTCACCCTCTCCGAGGCGTTTGGCTTCGCGGGCAAGGTGAGTGCCGACGGAGAGCACCGCTTCTTCCACTTCGACGGCGGTGTGAGACTGCTGCACAAGTGCGCCCCCACCGAACAGCTGGGACTGCTGGCGTATGCCGACTACCTCAACCCCGAGGACATCCGCGTCACGGTGCCGGAGAACCCCGTCGACTGGAAGGGCAAGCCCATCAGCGCGTCGGTGCATCTGGGACAGATGGGACTCAAACCCACCGCGGCATTCTTGGTCAAACAAGAGCCGGGCATCGAACTCATCAGCAGCCACGGCCTGCTGCACTACGACGAGGGAGCCAGCACCTACACCATCACCTCGCAAGAGAAACTTGACGACAAGGAGGTCATCGACCGCTACCTGACACTGCACACCGACAACTGTGTCATCGAGGGAGAAGGACCTATAGACTTCGGCGTGGGCGAAGGACCTGTGGTGGTGCGTTCGTACGGCACGGTGTACCACGACCCGAATAACGAGAACGACTTCCTGATGAACACCATATTCGGCATCACCTTCCCCATCGACAACGGGCTTATCAACCAGATGGCGAAGCAGATTGAGAACGACCTGCGCCCCGACGCTGCCGACCGCGACAACGACCTGCTCGACCGTGCGCTGAACTACCACATGGGCGACCCCAACGGCGAACTGGCATACCAGACCTACCTCAGCACGGGCGCGTTCGACAAGCTGGAAGGCTGCTTGGACAACACCTTTATGTTCGAGGGGCTGCGCTGGCAGTACTCGCCTATGCAGGGCTATCACGCCAGCGGCACCACCGCCATCTGCAACGTAGGCAAGCAGCAGCTGCACGTCAATGTGCGCGTCAAGGCACAGCTGTTCAAAAAGGGCAGCGAGACCTATCTGGTGCTGTACATACAGGTTGCCAACGACCATTGGTACTACTTCAAGTATGAGTACAAGACCCACCACCTGAGCATCAACAGCAGCGTGGGCGAATGGAACGACAAGCTGGTAGGCCTCAAGAAGGACAAGCGCGTGATGGAGGGCTTCTCCTACTCGCTGACCAACTCGCGCAACGAGATACAGAGCTTCCTTGCCGGCTTCTCAGGCGAATCTTACGACGAAGAAGAGGAAGAGGTGGAAGAAGACGACGAGTAGGTCATAAACCACCACCATCCCCCTGCATGATGCACACTTGCAGGGGGATGGCCTTTTATGGCAGAAACGGATTGGACGACAACTCCAAATTTTCGAATTCGGAAGCATATAAAGAGCCTTTTTACCAGCCTGGCGACGACTACAATGGGACAAAAAGATATTATGGTATACGCTGTATTACAGTATATTGATAAATGTTTCGCAAAAAAAGTGTGATTTTTTTTGTCTATGTCAAAAAATGTTAGTACTTTTGCACCCGCTTTCGAGAGATAGCAAGCCCAGGTGGTGGAATTGGTAGACACGCTACTTTGAGGGGGTAGTCGCCGTAGGGCGGTGCAAGTTCAAGTCTTGTCCTGGGCACAAAA
>CAMZFW010000148.1 GCA_947306225.1 uncultured Bacteroidales bacterium | reverse complement strand
CTCTATGCCAATATCGACGGCTTTGAGTACAAAGAGGCCGACCTGCCTATCGCCGAGCGGCCAGAGATTGACCGCTGGATTCTCAGTGAGTTGAATACGCTTGTGAAGACGGTCGACGAGGCCTTTGATGACTACGAGCCCACCCGCGCCGGTCGTGCCATCGCGCAGTTTGTCGATGCCAACCTGAGCAACTGGTATGTGCGTCTGTGCCGTCGCCGTTTCTGGAAGGGCGAGATGACTGCCGACAAGGTCTCCGCCTACCAGACCCTCTACACTTGTTTGGAGACACTGGCACGCCTGATGTCGCCCATAGCTCCCTTCTTCAGCGAACGTATGTTCCTTGACCTCGACAATGTCACCCACCGTATCGATGCTGCCTCTGTACATCATGTGGCGTTCCCCGAGGTGCATGAGGAAATGATTGACAAGGCGCTGGAGGAGCGTATGCAGCTGGCACAGCAGATATGCTCCATGGGTCTGTCGCTCCGCAAGAAGAGCAACCTGCGTGTGCGTCAGCCGCTCTCGAAAATCATGCTGCCTATGCCTGACGAGGGTTTCCGTCAGCAGGTGGAACGGGTGAAACACCTAATCTGCTCCGAGCTGAACATCAAGGAAATTGAATTTATCGCTCCCGATAACGACATCTTGGTCAAGCGTATCAAACCCAACTTCAAAACCTTAGGTCCCCGCTACGGCAAGATTATGAAGGCTATCAGCAACGAGATACAGGCCTTCTCTCAGCAGCAGATAACCGCCCTGGAAGCTGTCGGCAAGTGCGACCTCACCATTGAGGGACAGCCTGTGGAAATACTACTCAGCGATGTAGAAATTGCCACTCAGGACATCCCCGGCTGGGTGGTGGCCAACGAAGGCAGTCTCACGGTGGCATTGGATATCACCGTCACCGACGAGCTGAAGGCCGAAGGCATTGCCCGCGAGTTGGTGAACCGCATACAGAACATCCGCAAGGAGGGCTTCGAGGTGACCGACCGCATCAAGGTGGACCTGCTTCACGGCGAGTGGGACGAGGCCGTTCGTGCCCACAAGGACTATATCTGCAATGAGATTCTTTGCACCGAACTCAATTTGGTGGATTCTATTGCCGATGCAGCCCAGCAGACCATTGAAATCATTGACGGCAAGCCTACTCAGATATGGGTGCGGAAATGATAGACAGAATCAAGTCGTTGGCATCAGCCCATGCCGCCACCGTTGTGGAGTGGCGACGTTGGCTGCACCGCCATCCTGAGTTGAGCCAGCAGGAACATGGCACCATGGCGTATGTCGCCGAGCGGCTGCGCGACATGGGACTGGAGCCGAAAACCGGCATCGGCAAGACAGGTGTGATGGCCATGATTCGGGGTGGCAAAGACCCCGACGGCTATTGCGTGGCCCTACGTGCCGACTACGATGCGCTGCCTCTGACCGAAGCCACAGGTCTGCCCTTTGCCTCGGAGAACCCGGGCGTGATGCACGCCTGTGGGCACGACATGCACACCAGCTCGCTGTTGGGTGCCGCCCAGATACTCTGCGACATCCGCGAAGAGCTGAACGGCAGCATCATGCTCATCTTCGAACCCTCGGAGGAAATGTACCCCGGCGGTGCCCGCATGATGATGGACGACGGCCTCTTCGATGAGGTGATGCCCAACGAGATATACTCCTTCCACTGCCTTCCCGAGATGGAGGTGGGACGCATCGGTATGCGCAAGGGCCGCTACATGGCCTCCACCGATGAGCTGTATTGGACCGTGAAGGGCAAGGGCGGGCATGGTGCCACGCCGCACCTAAGTGTCGACCCCATCCTGATAGCCTCCCACATCGTGGTGGCATTGCAGCAACTAGTCAGCCGCAACGCGGCACCCATGATGCCGACGGTGCTCAGCTTCGGCAAGATAATAGGGGAGGGTCGCACCAACATCATCCCCGACGAGGTGAAGATGGAAGGCATCATCCGCACCTTCGACCCCCAATGGCGGCTGGAATGCCACGAGAAGATACGCAAGATGAGCTGCGGTATTGCCGAGAGCATGGGCGGCGAGTGCGACCTTTTTATCGACTATGGCTATCCTCCCGTCATCAACGACGACGACTGCACCCAGCAGGTGCACGACAACGGTGTCGCCTTCCTTGGTGCGGAAAATGTGGACTGGCTCGACCTGCGCATGACGGCGGAGGACTTCGCCTTCTTCGCACAAAAGATACCCGCCTGCTATTTCCGTGTGGGCATCCATGTGCCCGACACCCCCTTCTGCAACCTCCACCGTCCCAACCTGCTGGTCGACGAGCGTTCCATGCAGGTGGCCAGCGGTTTCGAGGCATACAACGCCTACATGGCATTGCAAAACCGAATCAAACAGTAGGGGTTAGATGTAAACTAAAAACTAATAAGTAAAAACTATAATGTGCGGCAGCAAATTTTTAGTTTTTAGTTTCTACTTTTTACTTTTCAAAAGATGACAGAAACAATCGATACAACCCAAGAACTTGGCACCAGGAAGATTGGTGCACTGCTGTGGAAATATGCCCTCCCCGCTGTGGTGACGCAGATTATAGCCACCGTCTATAATCTAGTCGACAGCATCTTCTTAGGTCATGCCGAAAATGGTGCGCTGATACTGGCCGCATTGGCCATCACCCTCCCCATCATGAACATCATCCATGCCTTTGGCTCGTTAGTGGGTGCCGGTGCTGGTGCCCGCATGAGTATCGTGCTGGGCCGAAAAGATGTCCGTTGGGCAGAGAAGATTCTCGGCAACAGCATGTGGCTCACCTTCTTCTTCGGCATACTCTTCGTCTCGGCTGGCTACCTGTTCATGGATCCGATACTGGCGATGTTCGGTGCTTCGGAAATAACCATGCGGTTGGCACATGAATATATGTCCATCGTGTTGCCCGGTATGTTCCTCACCACACTGACGTTCAACCTTTCTGGTCTTATCCGAGCCTCGGGCTATGCCACTAGGTCGATGTGGATACAGGTCAGCGGTGCCGTGATGAACATCATCCTCGACGCTATCTTCATCGTTGGCTTGGGTTGGGGTATCAAGGGCGGAGCCTGGGCCACCACCATCTCCATGGCCTTCTCTGCCATGTTGGCGGTGATGCACTTTGTCTCACCCAAGTCGTTCATCCACTACAAGCGTCACTGCTGGGCTCCTAAGATGTACATCGTCAAAAACATCCTTGCCATCGGCATCAGCCCCTTCTCCATGAATGTGGCATCGTGTGCCGTTGTGGCGTTGCTCAACACCCAGCTTATCCGTTTCGGTGGCGACTATGCGGTGAGTGCCTATGGAGTGGTCAACCGTATAGCCTTCCTAGTTTTCATGGTGCTGATGGGCATCTGTCAAGGCATGCAGCCCATAGCGGGCTACAACTACGGCGCTGGCCTCAACCACAGGCTTAAAGAGATTTACCTGCTTTCGCTCAAATGGAATGTGGGCACGGGTATATTCGGTATGTTGCTTGCCCTCTTGGTGCCTCGCACCATGGTGATGATGATGACCTGCGAAGAGGCGCTCATCTCCATCGCCATCCCCGCCATGCGTTTTCTGTTGATTATGGCACCCCTCATCGGCTTCACTGTCACCAACTCCCAGTTCTTCCAGTCCATCGACAAACCCTGGATAGCCATCGTCACCAGCCTCTCGCGGCAGGTCATCTTCCTCATACCGTTGATGTACATCGTGCCCGCCTTCATGGTGCATCATGGTTGGAGCGGACTGACAGGCGTGTGGCTGAGCATGACCATCAGCGACGTCTGCGGTGCCCTGCTCTCTGGCACGCTACTCTACACCCAGCTCAAGGTATTCCGTCCAGGCTATGTGCCGCCTCTCCGCAAGCCCCGCAAAGAACGTGGACCCAAATCAAACTAAATCAAAAAAGAAAGTGAATTCGTTAATTCGTTAATGTGTTAATTCGTTAATCAAAAGACTAACACATTCACACATTCAAGCATTCACACATTCATTCCACACTAATATGAAAAAACCAGTTTCCTTCATTGCCTTACTCCTATGTGTCACCGTGTTGATGGCACAGGGCGAGCGTAAACGTGTGCTCTTCATCGGCAACAGCTATACCGATGTCAACAACCTGCCGCAGCTAGTGCAAAGGGTTGCAGAGAGTGCTGGCGATGCGTTAGAGTATGAGAGCAACACCCCCGGTGGTTGCACTTTTGCCCAGCATTGCACTAATCGCTCTATGAGTCTCATACAGCAAGGCGGCTGGGACGTAGTGGTGCTTCAAGAGCAGAGCCAGCTGCCCTCATTCCCCCAGTCGCAGGTTGAGGTCGAGGTGTTTCCCTATGCCCAGCAGTTGGTTGAGGCCGTCTATACCAATAATCCCGATGGCGAGGCCATGTTCTACATGACGTGGGGCAGAAAGAATGGTGACGAACGCAATGCCCCCTATTTCCCCGTGCTCGGCAGCTACGAGGGCATGGACAGCATGCTCTACGAGCGTTATATGTATATGGCGCGCCAATACGATGCTTCGGTATGTCCCGTGGGTCGTGTGTGGCGCTACCTGCGTACCAACAACCCCGAGATTGAACTCTACCAACCCGACGAGAGCCATCCCTCGCTGGCGGGCAGCTATGCCGCCGCCTGTGCCTTCTATACCTTGATTTTCCACCGCAGTCCGCAAGACATAACCTATCAACCTGAATTAGAAGCAGCCCAAGCCGTCACCATCCGCGAGGCAGTGCAACGTGTGGTCTTCGACACCCTCAGTTTTTGGCTCAGACAAACGACCGACACCACCCATCACGACACCACTCAGGTGGACACAACACAAGTGGACACCACCCAGATCGACACCACCCAAGTGGGCATACACGACACGCATGGTTCAATCTCCAATTCTCAATTTTCAGTTTATCCCAATCCCACTACCGACCAAGTGACAGTGCTTTTGTCCATGTCCTCAATAAGATATGATGCCGTGCTCTGCGACATGAAAGGGCGCAGGCTTCGTGCCATTCCGTTGTCGGGCACGCAAACAACCGTTTCCTTGTCCGACCTGCCGAAAGGAGTCTATCTGCTGACCCTCATTTCCCCCACAGACAGGCGCACCCTCCACATCGTCAAGACCCTATAAATCGTCACCAGTTGCAATTTCCTACTCCATAAAGGGCGTTTCCAACGCCCTTTTTTGCGTAAGAAAAGCCTCTCCGTTATTTAGTGACATATTCTCTATTTATTTTCTATTTACTTTCTATTTTACTTACCTTTTATTTAGCTTACCTAAATAAAAGGTAAAATAAAGCTAAAGTAAAGGTAAAATATAAATAGAATATATGAGGTGTTTGCAACGAGGGAAGACAGCCGCCACAGGGTGGTTCGCGTTGAAATATGGCGGAAGCAGGTGGTAAGAAACGACAAAAAATAAGGTGAAATGATAAAGGCTCGATGAGTCTTACTCTCAATAGTCCCTTTTTTATGTGTGGGCTGTTGGATATATTGTTAAACTTTCACATACCATTTTTACATACCCCGGCTCTTTGGGAACATACCCCGGCCTAACGACCACCCCTTTAAAAAGGGGATGGCTGATGCACCAGACTGCATACAAACATAGATGCAATCAGACGGCTCCCGCCCGTCCCCTTTTTAAAGGGGTTCGCCCTAAGGCGGGGGGTATGTTCCCAAAGGGGGTACCGCGAAGCGGGGGGTATGTCCACCAGAAACAGTCCGATGTCTTCGGACAATAATTTTACGGATATAGGTGTAAAAATACAATAAAAAGTCATTTTCTGCGTTTATATCCGCAAAAAGACAGGAATATGATAGCAAGAGATGAA
>CAMZFW010000147.1 GCA_947306225.1 uncultured Bacteroidales bacterium | reverse complement strand
AACACCCTCCGCTGCGTCGGTGCCTGCGGTCTGGCTCCTGTCGCCATGATTGGCACGAAGGTCTATGGCCGTCTGACTCCCGACCTGGTGCCCAGCATCATTGCCGAGTACAACGACTAAATTCATTCCATCAACTAGCCCTCTGCCCACTAGGCAGGGGGCTTCTTTTTATTTATGCTGTCACAAACACCACAATGGGTTGCCGTATACACATCGCCACGCGCCGAGAAGGCGGTGACGGCACGCATCGCCAACGAACTGCAGCTGGAGACATACCTGCCGTTGCACCACGTGCTGCGCAAATGGTCAGACCGCATCAAGAGTGTAGAAGTGCCACTGATACCCTCCTACACATTTGTAAAACTACGTGAAGCAGACATCTATCGCGTACACGAAATCTATGGCGTGGCGGGATTTGTAAGGTTTCGCGACACAGGTATTGCCGTCATACCCGACAGGGAAATAGAAGACCTGCGCCGGCTGGCAGAATCGATGCAGGCGGTGCACGTCTATAATACCGACCACCTGAAAAAGGATGCCCACGTTTCAGTCGTTGCCGGCGAATTTGCGGGCTTGCAGGGGACTATCATAAAGGACTGTAAGGACGGCAACTTCGCAGTACAGATAGAGAAACTAAACCTCAGCCTCGTCGTCAGCTTGGAGCCGGACGTGCTTCAGGTGACAGACTAGAGGTAGGCACTAAAAATAGGATTAAACGAAATCCCCTACGGGGAATATATATTGTTAATCAACGCGTTGCTATTGAACGAAAAGCCCTGACGGGCTATTTTTAGAGGTTTCCATAATTCTGAACACGAATTACACTAATCTAACGAATTTTTGATTGCGTTAACGTGTTAATGTGTTAATGTGTAAATCTTTGACTAACGAATTAACACATTAACGAATTAACGAATTATTTTGAACGAATGCCCTGACGGGCTATTTTTGAAGGTTGCCTAGATAATTAAATTCTTGGCCGCAATCTTGGGCACGTAGTGGATGCCCTTATCTCGATAATAGGCGTGGCTTTGGTCGGGCGTGATGCTCACCAGTTCTATCTTTTCCGCCCCCTTCCCTATCGCCAGTATCATCAACGGCTCGTAGGGCAGATCCAACTGACGCTCAATTTCACCTTTGTTGAAGGCACCTATCACAATGCCGTTCAACCCCATTTCCACGGCTTTGAGCAACATGCTCTGGATGGCAATACCCAGGTCGACGTCCACCATCCTGCTTTCTGGCGCAGTGCTGCATATCACGATGAAGGCTTCGGGCTCGGTGCCGGGGAATGGAAGATGCAATTCAGGCAAGGCAGCACCCAGTTTGATATTACGCAAAACGATGTCGGCACCCGTGTCGTGCGTCACCAGACGGAAGCGCAACACCTGCTGGTTGCGAGCAGAGGGCACTTTATTGCACACACCCACGATGCGCTCCAACTCATCGCGCCGCACCACATAGTTTTTGTTGTAGCCACGGTAACTCCTGTTGCGAGTCAGCAGCTCGTCGAGCGTATGTCCTACGCGCTTTACTTTGGTGCGTCCTGCACCAAACACCTCTTCATATCGTTTTTCAAGATAGTTGTCAGCCATAATGTCACAATGTTTGAAAATGCAAAGATACAAAATATAATTGAAAATTGAGATTTGAGAATTGAGAATTATCTGAATGCGATAGCAAATTTTCAATTTTCAATCTTCAATTTTCTATTATTTACGTCCCATTTGCCACCAATAGCAAGGGACAAAACACTGCCTGCGCAGTCTTTTTAACATCATCAGCACTATAGAAACGCCAATTCCGCACCTTTCGTCACTTTTTAAGAGGGATATCACGTTTCTTTTGTCACATGCGGAAATCATAGTACTTTTGCAACCGAAAAAATGGGACGTACCCATCGAAAACAATGCCACCGGCATTCCGAATGACAAGCGTTTTTATATTATGAACAACATATTTGCTTTTGGAGACTCTATTATGAAAGGTATTGTAACGAACGCCTCGCAGATTGACGACGGAACCGTAAAATACATCATCAGCGACCACGGATTCGTCAATCGCGTGGGCAGTTCGAGTGGTCTGAACATCCGCAATCTGTCGCGTTTCGGAAGCACCATATTAGGCGGGCTGAACAACATCGACCGCCATCTGCACGAGATCAAACATGGCGACAGGGTTGTACTTGAGTTTGGGGGCAACGACTGCAACTTCGACTGGAAGGCCATCGCCGCCAACCCCACCGCCGTACATACACCCGAGATTAACCTCTCACAGTTTCACGAACTCTATGTAAAGCTCATCGAGAAAGTGCGTTCTGTGGGTGCCGTGCCCGTGCTGCTATCACTGCCTGCACTGCTGCCACAACGCTTCTTCGACTTTGTCAGCAAGGGGCTAAATAAGAACAATATCCTGAAATGGCTAGGCGGAGACGTGAACTACATCAGCAACTGGCACGAACAATATAATCTGGAAATATTCAAGTTGGCAGCACAATACAACGTACAGGTCATCGACATCACCACAGTCTTTCTAGAGCGGCGCACGCTCGGTGACTTCTACTGTGTCGACGGTATGCACCCCAATGAAGCGGGACACGAACTGATAGCTGAAACGATACTGTCGCTCGGACTCCTGCCAATGGCAAGTTGCTAGCGTGCCTTCGAGAAGCAGCTGGTCTTGCAGAGGTAGTAAGGATGCGAGAACAGAACCTTGTCGGCGCGGTCGGGCGTGATGAAGAGGTTGGCGGCGGCAGCATCGGCCTTGCGCGAAAGCAGCACACCCACAATCTCATCGAATCTGTAGCCGCTGAAATGTACCGGCCTGCCCACAAACAGACTAAAGCGGTGCATCAACTCCACTTCCAGTCCCGTCCAACGATTGTTGCGATAGAAACTGAAAGGGGGATTGTCGGCAAGTGTCGCCACCTCAATAGGATGACCCTTCAACTCTGCCAGTTCAGGCATGTCGAGCATGTGTACGGTGTCCACTTGTTCACTGCACCAACGGGCAAACATCTCGTCGAGCGTGCCGTCCGACTTCACCTGTACCAGGAAGTCGTTGAACTTACCACATAACTCCTTATCTTTCGGGTTGAACGCCACTGCCACATCGAAGCCTCCGGGGAGATTGAAGTCAACGGCAAGCCCGTGCTGCTCCATCTCCAGCGTCATCAAGACCACCGTGTCGGTAATACCACAGTCAGCCGAGTCGTTCATCACTGCCTCAATTAGCTCTGTCGGTGTCGAATAGCGAATCAGCCTAATGTTGGCAAAATTATTCGTGTCGCTCAGCAACACGTCACTGGTGCTGCCACTGACCACAGCCACCGAATGGCCGTCTAAATCCTCCAATGAGGCATAGCCTGCCACCGTGGCAGGCTGTTCGGGCGCGTTATTACAGCCCATCACTGCTGCCATCACAACAGCAAACAGGCACGCCACACCTATCTTACAAATGCGTAAACATCTATGTTTCATAGTTCTTATTGGTTTTTTTGACAATATATTCGTTACGCAAAAATACAAAATTAAATTGAAAATTGAGAACTTATTTAATTGAGAATTGAAAATTGAGAATTGAGAATTATTTGGTGCGGCAGCAAATTCTCAATTTTCAATTCTCAATTCTCAATTAAAGAAGTTTGAACCGCACGCGCCACGTCCCTTCATTAAAGTCGTTGCTGATAATCTTGAAGGGGGCAATCTCAGACGTATTCTGCACATGCGTACCCGCACAAGCACACACATCGTAGTCGCCCACCCGCACCAGGCGAAGTGTCTCACTAGCATCGGCGGGCAGCTTGCTGAGGTCCACCTCTGGGGGGATGTGGTCGCGGTCAACATATTCCACCGTCACGTCGAGGTTACGCCCTATGACTTCATTTACGCGGGTCTCTATCTCTTGTATTTGAGCCTCTGTAGGGGCTGCGACAAGTTGATAGTCGCACTTGCTTTTCTTCCGCTCGATGTGGGCGTTCCGCGACCGCGGGCAGCCGAACATCTTCACCATAGTAGCGTTCAAAATATGCTCCGCTGTATGCATCGGCGGGTACTCTTGCTTGTTGTGTTCGTTCAGAATCGGTTCTTGTTCCATAATAGATTGTATTTATCTCATCCAACCATCCATTAGATAGTTTTTTTCTATTAGTTTTTGTTCGTTGTGGGTGGCACTGTCTCTATGCCACACCTCTACTCGCACGGCATAATATTCTTCCCAATCTCCTTCGTATATAGTAAATTGTCGCTTTTCAACTATTTTTGAAAAACTATTAATGGCAGGGAGGTTGACACTTGAGGATTCTTTTATTCTGTCCACCGACAACGGCTCATTTTTGCCTGCCTCAAAACATCTGAGAAAGATTGTGCCTGCAGGCAATGAAGGATAATAGAAGTCGTATTTATATATTCCGCCCTGAAATCCACACCATATTTGTAGATATGAATAATTATCTGTGCTGTCTATTGTTGGTTCAACAGGCGTATTCCAAGATGCTTCCCAATTCTCAACCGAGCCATCTTCTGTACAAATATAACCGAGGGGCTTTTCATATTTCAATCCATCTGGAATAGGGTGCCTTTTGGCAAAACCATCAGGTGCACTCATTGCAAGAAATGAGAGTAGGGGCATCACCACAACAACAAATCCTATCATTAAGATTAGCGAGATAAAAAAATGGAGCCATCTCTTTTGAACTAAGAGCATCACAAGCAACACAATCTCCAAGAGAATGAGAACGCCAAACAAGATGAATGTCACATCTTCAAACCATCCACCAGGAGACACAAACATTGCAAAAACGATGATAAACGTTTGCAAGACCAATAAACAATGGACTCTCCAACAATATTTAACAAGCCAATCAATTGTCTTTTTAAGAACAGATGGTTTCTTTAAGGGTGTGTCTATCTCATCTGTGTGCATCGGCGGGTACTCTTGCTTGTTATGAGCATTAAGCTCATGACCTTGCTTCGGCTCGGCAAAGCATATGGGATTTGCTCTGCTCTCGCTTTCTGCAAGGTTGTGTTCGTTGAGGATAGGTTCTTGTTCCATGTTGTTATCAGTAGTCGTTTTTATCAAAATGGATTCTGCAGTTTGGAAGCAAGTCTTGTAAATGCTGCTTATATTCGTCGGAGAAACGTTCTGATGATGGTTGCCAATTATCTATGTGAAGCACCTGAAGTTTGGTGAGGTTTTTTATTTCTTCAGGAAGACTGTCGATTGGATTTTCTCCTATATCAAGGTACATTAAACTCGTTAGGTCGCCTATTTCCTTAGGGAGGCAGCGAAGTTGATTCTTATTGATGATGAGCACCCTCAGGTTGGTCATTTCTCCGATTTCAGGGCCTATGTATTTCATTTTGTTTGAACAAAGGCTGAGGTAGAAGACATTCTTCATTTGCGCCAGCATTGGCGGGAAAGTGTCAATACTATTCCCCAGAAGGTTGACTGACTCCAGTTTTGTTAGTTCAGCCATTTCTGTAGGTAATGAAGTCCATCCCCGACGTTCAAAATCGACACGAAGAACCTTGTCTTTGTGAAGAATAGCATCTTTCAATTCCGTATATGATTCATAGTTCTCTTTCCTACGGATATAGTCCCAAGGGCTTTTGCCAAAAACAACAGTTGCCTTGAATCTATATTCTTTTCCATTGTTTATGTCTTTTTTTGTTCCTTCGATAGTCTTTCCTCCGTCATTTTTTGTGCCTTTCCAAACAAATACAAGATTGCCGTTCCTGAATTCTCCCATCTCAAAGAATCTATTGCTGTACGCTTTTCCTCCAAGACTATATGTGACACTTGGTAATGTATCGTAGTAGTAAGAACCAACAATGGTGGAGTCCAACAATGTCATTAACGAGA
>CAMZFW010000146.1 GCA_947306225.1 uncultured Bacteroidales bacterium | reverse complement strand
TCATGGCGGCAATGAGCATAAAGGAGGCGGGGTAGTCCACCGTCATCTTGGCACGCGAAACGGTGACACGACGTTCCTCCATCGGCTGGCGGAGTACCTCCAACACCTGCCGGCGGAATTCAGGCAACTCATCAAGAAAGAGTACCCCATTGTGCGCCAGACTTATCTCCCCCGGTTGCGGACTGCTGCCACCACCCACCAAGGCAACATCCGATATGGTGTGATGCGGTGAGCGGAACGGGCGTACGGCAATGAGGGAGTCCTCTTTCTTCATCTTGCCCGCCACACTATGTATCTGCGTAGTCTCCAAAGCCTCCTCAAGGCTGAGTGGAGGCAGGATGGAGGGAATGCGTTTGGCGAGCATAGTCTTGCCCGAACCCGGAGGACCAATCATAATGACATTATGCCCACCGGCAGCGGCAATCTCTAGAGCACGCTTGATGCTCTCCTGCCCTTTAACATCGGCAAAGTCGTATTCATATTGGTTGAGATGGTTGGCAAACTCGGCACGAGTGTCGACGATGGTCTGCTCCAATAGCTTCTCACCGTTGAGGTGGTCGATGACCTGCTTGACATTGTCCGCACCATAGACCTCGAGATTGTTGACAATGGCTGCCTCGCGGGCGTTCTCCTTGGGGAGGATGATGCCCTTGAGTTTCTGCCTACGCGCCTCAATAGCGATGGGTAGCACCCCTTTTATGGGGCGTAGGCTGCCGTCGAGCGACAATTCACCCATGATGACATACCGCTCCAACTCGTCTGCCCTGATGTTGCCATTGGCGGCAAGAATGCCGATGGCGATTGTAAGGTCGTAGGCGGCACCCTCCTTTTTGATGTCGGCGGGAGCCATATTGACCACCACCCGCTTGCCCGGGATACGGAATCCATATTGACCAATAGCCGTAGCAATGCGCTGCTGACTCTCGCGCACAGCATTGTCGGGCAATCCCACGATGGCAAAATTCACGCCCACATCGACGCTGACCTCCACCGTCACCATCAATGCCCGCACGCCTATGATGGCACTGCCAAATGTCTTTACTAGCATACGCCTTATATAATTGAAAATTGAGAGTTGAGAATTGAGAATTGGCTACCGCAAATCGATACCTCTCAATTCTCAACTCTCAATTCTCAATTATTCTATTCAGATATTATTTAAGTCCGAGTTTCTTCTTGACGAGAGGCATGATGTCGTCGCTGTCCTGCGAATAGAGCAAGGTGCCCAAACCAGCATCGAAGATATAGGTGTAGCCATTCTCCTTGCCCACCTCTTCGATAGCAGCCTTGGCACGGTCGACGATGGGTTTCAACAGCTCTTCCTGACGATCTTCAAGCAGCTTCTGTGCATTGGCTTGGAATGTCTCAATGCGCTCACCCATTTTCTGTATGTCGCTCTCCTTCGACTTACGGATAAGTTCTGAGAGCTGGTCTTTCTTTGCCAGATAGTTGTTCACTTGAGTTTCATACTCTTTCTTCATGGCTTCCATCTCGGCTTGGAGGTCTTCCACTTCCTTCTGCAAAAGAGCCATGGCAGTGTCACGACCTGGCATAATCTGCATCAGGTCGTTGGAGTTGATGTGTCCAAGCTTAATGTTCTTCTGTGCCATAGCACTGCCGCCGAAGGCGAGCAGGGCTACCAATACTACGATAAATCCTTTTTTCATGTTGTGTTATTTGATTTTATTGTTTTCTACTAATTAATACCCATTGTTACTGACGATTGACCTCCTTGCGGTCGTTATTGCTCCGCCTATACTGACCCGAGTCAGAATTTTTGGTGCCACTGTCTTTTCGTGAACTACCTGTAGGCGCAGCCGTACTCCCACTCTCAGATGCTGCACCAGGTTTGACACCCAACAGCTCTAACACCTGATTGCTGATGTCGTATTTCTCGCTGACATAAAGCACCGTGGCAGATGCCGCCTTGTCGAAGACAAAGGCATAATTCTTCTCGCGTGCCACCCTTTCGATGGCATTATACACACGGTCCTGCACCGGCTTCATCAGCTCGGCACGCTTCTGCTCTAGGTCTCCTCCCGTGCCGAAACGTTGCCGTTGTAGGTTGCGCAATTCCGTCTCTTTGTTGTGTATCTCATCCTGCCTACGCTGTTTGAGGTTGTCGGGCAGCAGATAAGCCTCTTGCTGATACTGTTGGCGCAACTCGTCAACCTCCTGCTGCTTGTTCTGCAACTCCTGTTGCCACTCTTCGATATATTTGTTAATCTTGTTCAACGCCTGACTATACTCAGGCATATTCCGCATAATATAGTCAGTATTGACACAGGCATACTTCTGCGCTTGAACGGGTGCCAACGCCAACAACAACAGGGCTATGAAAAGGAATTTGCGCATACTTCGTCTTTATTAATCAATGCTCTGTCCTATACTGAAGTGGAAGTGTGAACCGCCAAGAGTACCGCCGTCGAAGCCATAGCCCCAATCAATACCAATCAGACCCAACATAGACATGAACACACGGACACCGATGCCGGCCGAGTTGTACATGTTGAACGGCTGGAACTGCTTGAAGCTCTCCCAGCTATTACCTCCCTCGAGATAGCCGAGCACCCAGATAGTGGCTGCGGCACTCTCGATAATCGGTTGGCGAATCTCCAATGTGTAGCGGTCGAAAACAGCAGCACCTGTGTTTGGACTGAGCGAGTTGTTGTCATAACCGCGTAACGGCACCACCTCACGACCATCAATCATCCACGACTGTAAACCGTCGCCACCCAGATAGTAACGACCGAAAGGCGAGGTGCCGATGTCGTTGTTATAATGTCCTATCCAACCAAAACGGGCACGGGCGTTAAGCACCACGTCGCCCACCAAGTTCAGCACCCACGAACTGCGGATGTTAACTTTATAGTACTCCAACCAACGATACTTTTCCTGATCGGTAGCAGTGGAATAGTCACGTCCATTCATTGCCGAATAAGGGGGTGTGGCAGAAACCGACACCGACACCTCCGAACCGCTACGCGAATAGAAGGGTGAGTCGAGCGAGTTGCGGCTTAGCGTCAGTGTATACGCCAAGTCGTTGGCAACGCCGTCGGAGAATATGAGCGAATAGCCGTATGGATTGTTGTTAATATTGTAATGCCTGAACGACAGGTTGTGCGACAAGATGAAGTAGTCATCCGGCCATTTCAGCCTCTTACCGAAAGAGACGTTGGCACCTGTCAGACGCAGATAACCATATTTCGCGTCTGTCTTGCCCACATAGAATCCGTTGCTATACAGGTTGTAATACAGTTGTACGCTCAACGATTGTGGACGCTTGCCTCCCAGCCACGGCTCGGTGAACGAACCGTTCACAGCCACATAGTATGTGCCGTTGGTGGCAGCAGTGAACGACAGTTTCTGTCCGTCACCTACGGGCAGCGGCTGCCAAGCTTTTTTATTAAATATATTTTTGGCCGAGAAATTATTCAGCGACAGACCCACCTGCCCGATGAACATGCGGCTGCCATAACCACCCTGCAGGTTGATTGTGCTTGTATTGCCTTCCTCCACCTTATACACCACATCTACTGTACCATCTTTGGGATTGGGTTTGACATCAGGCACAATCGACTCCTCTTTGAAGTAACCCAACGTTGCCAGCTCACGGCGGCTGCGGAATATGGCATCACGACTGAATAGGTCGCCCGGACGCGTGTGCAGTTCTCGCATAATGACGCGGTCATTAGTCAGCGTGTTACCTTCTACAATCACATTGCGGATACGGGCCTGTTTGCCCTCTTTGATACGAATTTCGATGTCGATAGAGTCGTTCTCCACGCCCACCTCTACAGGATTGGCTTCGAAGAAGAGGTATCCGTTGTCCATATACATCGAACTGATGTCGGTACCCGAAGGATTATATGTTAAGTTCTGCTCCAACAGCGTACGGTTGTATGGGTCGCCCTTGTTGATGCGGAGGTGTTTCGCCAACAACTCTGACGGATAAATCGTATTGCCTGAGAACGTGATGTTACGGAAATAGAACTTACGCCCTTCGTGTATCTTTATCTTCGCTCTTAGGTAGTCGCGTTTTTCATCCTGATTGGCCGACTTGACAAGGTATACCGTGTCCGACAGAATACGGGCATCACGATAGCCATTCTCGTTATAGTAGGTCAGTATGCTCTCTAAGTCTTCTGTGAACTTCGATTCCTGGTATTTCGAGCCTTTCCAGAACCCCGAGGTCCACACATACAGCTTCTTCCAGTAGTTCACGTCGTGCGTGTTCTTCATCTTTCGGAGCAACTTGTTGCTACTGACGCTGTCGTTGCCCTCAAAGATGATGGAGTCTATCTTCACTCGATTGCCCGGTTTCACAATAAAGTCCACCAGCACCTTGCCGTCCTTGTTCTCCACTGCCGTATCCACTGCAGTGCGGGTAGTTACAGAGACATTGGTATAGCCTTTTTCCAAATAGAAAGCACGGATGCGGTTCTTCGCGTTGGTCAGCAGATTTTCCGTCACCACGTCGCCTGCCGCTATCTTCATTTCCTCACGCAGCTTCGTATCTTCGCTCTTTTTCACTCCTCTTAAGGCAAACCGCGACAACTTCGGACGACTCCGCAATTCTATCTCAAAGAATATCTTGTTGTCCTGAATACGGGTCACGTATATCTGCACATCTTCAAACAATCCCTGCTTCCACAGCCGGTCCACTGCCGTCGCCAATTTGTCGCCCGGCACACGAATCACGTCACCCACCTGCAATCCCGCTATCAGCAATATCATACGTGTGTCATAACCCTCTGCCCCTGCAAAGGTAATACCGCCTATCTCGTATTCTTTGGGGGTCAGATAGTCTATATCGTATTCGTTATTGCCTATAACAACTTGGGCGGTGCCATGATATGAAAGCACTAGCAATAGGAGTAACGGTAGGAGATAAAATACTTTTTTCATTTATTCTCTTCAATAATAGTGTACACAAATAGGCACAAAAAGCATTGGTACTTTTAGCACCTAGACTTTAATAACTCCACATCGCCTATTTTATTATATCTAACGTGTATTTTTTTTATTTTTCGCCTCATTGTGTCTCTCTCGGCACATCTAGCTGTTGGTCACTTGGGCACCCGTCTTACCGAAACGTCGCTGACGATTCTGGAAGTCGTAAATGGCATCGTAGAAGTCCTCATGACGGAAGTCAGGCCATAGCTGCTCGCTAAAATAGAGCTCTGTGTACGCCATCTGCCATAATAGGAAGTTGCTAATGCGTAGCTCACCTCCCGTCCGAATCAACAGGTCTGGGTCGGGATAATTCCTGGTAACAAGATATTTGCGCAGTGTGTCTTCTGTGACATCCTCTTCTTTGAGGCTTCCCGATGCCGCGTCACGACAAATCCCACGCAGTGCCTGGGCTATCTCCCAACGCGAACTGTAGCTCAGTGCCAGCACCAACGTCATAGCTGTATTGCCTGATGTCTCACGGATGCAGTCCAACAACTTGTTGCGCGATTTCTCAGGTATGCGTCCCAAGTCACCGATGGCTTCCAACTTCACATTGTTGTCCATCAGCGTCTTGGTCTCTTCACGCACTGCCTTAATCAACAGTTCCATCAAGCCGTCAATCTCCTCCTGCGGGCGGTTCCAGTTTTCTGTGCTAAAAGTATATAGAGTCAAATACTTCACTCCACTGGCCACTGCCGCTTCCACAGCCTGACGCACTGCCGTCATAGCATTCTGATGTCCGAAGATACGCTTGTGTGCCTGTCGTTGCGCCCAGCGTCCGTTGCCGTCCATAATAATTGCCACATGCTGCGGCACCCGCGATTTGTCTATCTCTTCCAGTTTCATTTCTATTGTTGCTTAATTATTTGAGTATTATATTGTTTGATTGTTTTAAAGTTTTAAAGGTGTGAGGTTATTTGGCTCTTACCTTTTTAACCTTTAAACCTTT
>CAMZFW010000145.1 GCA_947306225.1 uncultured Bacteroidales bacterium | reverse complement strand
GAACGTAGGCACGCCACTCTTGAAGATGACCATCGCCATAGCGATGCACATGCCCAAAAAGCCCCACACCATCATGCGGGGCAGCACGCCGAAGCCTTTCTTGTTGTACACGCCCTCGCGGATGCGCAACGCCAGCATCTCGCCAAAGGTGGCAAGGATGGCAAACTTGAAGAACGCCATGATGTAAGGGTGTGCCGCCGTTGAGGCTTTGAACCACTCAAAGAATCCTGTGGCAGGAATAAAGAACGGGGCCAGAACGACCACCACGATTAAGATAACTAACCAATCTTGTTTTTTCATGATAATACTGTTTTATTTTTTATTCGTAGTGTTTTGATTGTTCGGAGTATTCGAATGTTAGTTCTATGAAGTTTTTGTCGTTGCTGCTTAGACCTACAAGCAGGTGCAGCGGGGTGCCAGGTTTGGGCAGTTCCATCTCGCCAGTTGTTTCGTTGTAGCGGCGCAGCCAGAAGGGGTCGAGGTGTATGGAGAAGTATTCTCCATAGTCAGAGGCGATGCCCACCAGCTGTTTGAGCGGGTCTTGAGGGTCGTCGCCCGCCAAATAAACCTGCACAATATTGCTCATATATTCTGCCGGAGACTTGCGGTCGGTTACGATACGACCTTCGACGGTCATGCTCTCGGCGTTGTAGGTGACGTCCTCTAAGTGGCATTTGCCATAGTTCAGCCCATAGCCGAAGGGATACAGCGGTTCTTCGGTCATATAGCGGTAGGTGCGGCCTTGCATGTCGTAGTCGGAGAAGTCGGGCAGTTGGGCTGTGCTTTTATAAAAGGTGACGGGCAGCCGTCCGAAGTCGTCGTATTCGCCTGCCAGCGTCTTGGCAATGGCAGTTCCCATGTCCTCGCCGCCATACCAGCAGGCCATGATGGCTTTGCAGCCTTGCGCTGTCTTGTCGAGGGCAATGGCACTGCCGCTGCATAGCAGCAGGACGACGGGTTTGTGCTTGCGGCGCAATTTCTTCAACTCCTTACACTGGTCGTCGGGCAACTCAATGCGGGTGCGGTCGCCTTTGTAGAACCCCGGCATGTCCACGGGCAGTTCTTCGCCTTCCAGCTGGGGATTAAGGCCTCCGGCATAAACGATTACATCCGCCTTGTAGGGATTGTCTACCAAGGGAAACAGCATTGACAGCCCTTCGCGTATGCTCACCGTGTGCGCCGGTGTGCCGTTGTAGTTGCCGAGGGGCATCAGGGTGTCAGTGGCGTTGGGTCCAGCTAGGTATATCTTAGTCATGCCCTTGTGCAGGGGCAGCAGGTCATTCTCGTTCTTCAGCAGCACCAGACTCATGGCAGCCATCTCTTCGGGTGTCAGCCAGTCGTCCAAAGCGGGGTGAGGTTTCATAGCCTCATCCTTTTTGCCAAGTGGCATCATGGTACGCATCCTTGTCCGCAGAATGCGGCGCACATGCTCGTTCACCTTCGCTTCGCTGATATAGCCTGAGTCCACTGCCGTGCGGAGGGCTTCGAGGCCGCTGCCACACTCCAAGTCCACCTCGCTGCCAAAGGCGGCACCTGCCGTCAGAGCTGCGGAAGCATGGGTCTTATGACGTGGGATGACGGTGTCGCGTTCCCAGCAGTCGTTCAACGCCCAACAGTCGGTGACTATCAGTCCATCATATCTCCATTTGTTGCGTAAGATATCCACAAGCAAATGCTCGTTGGTGCAACAGGGCTCGCCATTGAGCCGGTTGTAGCCACACATCACCTGCTGCACGTTGCTATTGTGGATAATGTATTCAAAAGCGGGCAGATAAGTGGTCCAAAGGTCGCGCTGCGATACCTGAGCGTCAAACTCGTGTCGCAAGCCTTCCGGGCCGCTGTGAACAGCCAGATGTTTCAGACATGCCGCTGCGACCAATCCCTCGCGACTGATGTTCAAGTCCTGGTTCTGCAAGCCCCGCACGCACGCCTGCCCCATTACGGCAGTCAGGTAGGGGTCCTCGCCGTAGGTCTCCATGCCTCGACCCCAGCGTGGGTCGCGGAAGATGTTGATGTTGGGAGTAAAGAATGTCATGCCCGTATAGTCGGTAGGCTCGCGCAAGGATAGGCAAGTGTCGGCATGCCGTGCCTGCCAGTATTTCTCGCACGCCTCTCTGGCCACCTTTTGGAACATGACGTGTACCGAGGCAGGGCTGAACGTTGCCGCCAAGGCTATCGGCATCGGCCACACCGTTGCCAACCCGTTGCGCCCCACGCCGTGCAGGGCCTCGTTCCACCAGCTGTAGGCCGGCAGCCCCAGCGACGGGATGGCGGGGTTGCGGTGCTCCATCATGCTCAGTTTTTCGTCCAGCGTCAGTCGCGACAGCAAGTCCTCCACCCTCTCGTCGACCGTCAACGACGTGTCCTGAAAAGGGAAATTCTGTGCCGTCGCAGTAGAAACCCCACCCAGTAAAACAGCCAATACGATAATAATCAAACCATTCTTCATAATCTGCCACTTAGTTTACAAAATGCAAATATACGAAAAAAAGTGTTTGAAAGTTGAAAATTGAAAATTATCCGGATACGGCAACTAATTTTAGTTTTTACTTTTTAGTTTAAACGCGCCAGCCAACTTTCAATTTTCAATTTTCAACTTTCAATTCTCAATTCCCCACGTCCTGCACCAGCCGCACCGACAGCCTCGTCAGACGTTCCAAGGGCATAATATAGCCCAACTTACCAAAACTGAAACAGTAGCCCAGAGCCGTCTCCTTGTCGTAATGGATGGTTGTCCAATAATAGCCCAACCCCTCGTCGCTCTCCACAGGTGGACGGTAGTTCTTCAACGCCTCCCACCTTGCCTGGGTGTCATTCATTATTCCAGGCCCTTTTACCTCTTCGGCCTCTTCCGGCATCATGCTGGCCGTCACCACCCTGCCTAGGCTCTGCCCCAGTCCCGTATTGAACATCGGTATCATAATCTCATATTGTCCTGGCAGTGGCACACCATAATAGTAGCACATTATCTTGGCATATCCCGCACAAGGCAGAAACACAGCCCCCGCACGCTCCACCATGCTCCACTGCTTTGCACCCAACATATACACCATTCCCTCTCTCAACGTGTCGCCCCCTCTCTCCAGCCAATCATCGGGCAGCAGCAAAATACCCTGATGTCCATTTACCAAGGCAGGCGACACCAACATCAGCGCATTAGGTCGCCGCATCAACATATACGCCCACTCATTCACCGACAGCGTCCTCCACTGTCCCACACGGTTGCCGCCATTGCTGATAGCGTTGTAAACGCCCCAGTCATAGCTCGTCCTGTCGATATTGCGATTGCCGTTGCCATAGCTGGCATTTTGTGCCGAATAATAGTAGGGCGACTTATTGCGATAGCCGCTCGTGCCCCATGAAAAAAGGTCTATCCAACCCGCATAGCGGCTGCCAAACTCCACGTTGTCGAGCCCGATAATGTCGTATTGGTTCTCGGCAAAACGCCACTGGTCTGCCACCGCGTTATACTGCAGGTTGCCCTTCGAGAAACGCACCTGCCGTGTGGGCGACACACTGAACACACCCTCCAGCACCCCGTTAGCCAGCAGTGCCACACGCTCCGATGTCATCGATGAATAGGCCCTCCCATCCACCAACGAGTCAAGCACATACTGGTTAGGCATCCACCCCGACGCAGGCACACTGTCGGCCGACAACACCAGCCTGAAACCCAACACACTCAACCGCATATTAGGCTGCCAAAAGTTGCGATACGACACCCTCACATCTTCTTTCACGTCAGCCCACGAGCCTCCTCGGCCCACCTTTGTCGTCCCGCTGGTGGGTCCCTTGGGCGAGACGGTTTCGTCAATACTCTCCAAGATATTACGCTCCTCGCCAATGTCCACCCAATACTGATACAAGTCCTGTCGGCTTTTCACTCTGGCAGGAACGTCATAGTGCGATGCCACATCCCAAGCGTAAGTGTCGTCGGCATACCAGTCGCTGCACCACTCCCACACATTGCCTGTCATATCATACAATCCCAACTCGTTAGGCACCAATCCTCCCACTATGTGGGTAGAATCACCGCTATTAAGCTGTGTCCACGACACATGCATCAAATCATCCGACCCTGCATACGTTGTGCTCTTCGCCTCAGCACCCCCTCGGGCAGCATATTCCCACTCCGCCTCCGTAGGCAGACGGAAGGGCAGCCCCGTCAACTCCCGCAACCGGGTGATAAAGGTCTGCACCTCATCGAAACTCACTTGCTCCACAGGCAGCTCGGCGCCCACAAAGTTCGAAGGGTTGTAGCCCATCACAGCCTTCCACAACGCCTGCGTCACCTCGTAGCGCCCCATATAGAAACTGCCCACCGACACACCGTGGCGGGGAACCTCGTCGTTCTTGCCCCTCTCCTTGCTGTCCAGCACCGACGAACCTTTGTTTACGCCATAAAAGAATCTATTTGAATATGGGCTTGTCGAGGTGCCCCAAAACTCGGGGTCGCACCCCATCATAAACGTGCCGCCCCGCACCAGCACCATCTCAAACTTCTCCCCCTTCACCATTACGGGCAGTGTTCCCGTTTCTTTCTTCGCCACACGCTCACTGCGTGCCTTGTTGCGCTTCCTGCCGCCGAACAGCCCTTGCGCCTCAGCATCCCACCCAGTCAGCAACAATCCTAACAAACAGACGATTACCGTCACTTTCTTCATAGTTTATTGCATTTTAATTGCATTACAAAATTACAGTTTTTTTACGACATTTCGCCCTTTTTCTACTACTTTTTTTTACTCCAATTTGGCATCTCTATGAAAACGCATTGCCTCCACTAAAAGTTCGCCATAAGAGCGAAGGCAGGGCGAAGGCAGAGCGAAGGCACTCTGGGGCGACCATTATAGTTTTACACAATAAGGCAAAAATAAGGGTGCCTATTTGGTGACAAAAAAAAGAGGCACAAAGTGGCACCCGATTACAATTACAATTACAATAAAGGTATACAACACTCCATGTTGACTCCACGCCAAAGCATAAGAAGCTCAAAGAAGTCAGCACAAAAAATTTGTATAGGTGAAAAAAATAACGTAAATTTGCATTTTTAAATATTGTGCCGAAAAGATATGTTTGAAAGCATTAGTAGTAAGATAGAGAAAGCGTTACACACGCTACGTGGTAAGGGTAGAATTACCGATATTAACATTGCCGAGACCGTTAAGGAGGTGCGCAAGGCACTGCTTGACGCTGACGTGAGTTACCCGATTGCCAAAGAATTTACCGACAAGGTGAAGGCTGAGGCAATGGGACGCAACGTTATCCAGAGCATCGAGCCAGGGCAGTTGATGGTGAAGATTGTGCACGAGAAACTGACCGAGCTCATGGGCAGCGAGGCGGTGGACATCAATGTGAAGGGAAGCCCTGCGGTGATTTTGATAGCCGGTCTGCAGGGTTCGGGTAAGACCACCTTCAGTGCCAAGTTGGCAAACTATATCAGAAACAAGAAGAACAAGACTGTGATGCTGGTGGCGGGCGACGTGTACCGTCCTGCCGCTATCAGCCAGTTGCAGACCTTGGGACAGCAGATAGAGGTGCCCGTCTTCACCGAAGAGGGCAACCAAAACCCTGTGGACATCGCACAGAAGGCTATTAAAGAGGCCAAACTGCGCGGCTACAACGTGGTCATCGTCGATACCGCCGGCCGTCTGGCAGTAGACGAACAGATGATGGACGAGATTTCTAGCCTGAAGAAGAGCCTCAACCCGCAGGAGACGCTGTTTGTGGTAGACTCGATGACCGGTCAGGATGCGGTGAACACCGCCAAGGCGTTCAACGAACGCATCGACTTCGACGGCGTGGTGCTGACCAAGCTCGACGGCGACACCCGTGGTGGTGCGGCCCTCACCATACGCTATGCCGTGCAGAAACCCATCAAGTTTGTCGGTGTAGGCGAAAAGATGGACGCCCTCGATGTGT
>CAMZFW010000144.1 GCA_947306225.1 uncultured Bacteroidales bacterium | reverse complement strand
GCTGGTCGCGAATGTCGTTGTCGTCAATCTCCGACGAGAACCACCACCAGCGGGTATAGGGCTTGTACGTCTGATATAGCTTTGGGTCAATCCAATCACAGCTGCCCAGCAAGGCCGCAAAGACAACAAACATCAAGAGTAATAATCGCTTATTCATATTTCAATTGTTTCTTGTGCTTAGCTTGACCGCGTCAGCCGTCCCCTCTTTAGAGGGGTGGCCGAAGGCCGGGGTATGTATCATTTTGGTAGTCCAAACGCCCTACTCATCTCTTTCATCTGTTCTTCCGTCATGCCATCTGGCACAAACCCCATGCTCTTTGCTGTCACAAATATCTGTGCTGCCTTGTTCAGCACGTCCACTTGGTCGAATGCCGACATGATGTCGGTGTCCACGGCAAACACGCCGTGTTTCTCCCACATCACCACGTCGTACCCCTCGTCGATAGTGTCGATGGTTGCCTCTGCCAGTGCCACGCTCGACGGCAGCATATAGGGCACAATGCCCAGCCCTCGCGGGCAGAACGCCTTGGTCTCGGGTATCATCGACCACAGCAGCCGTGTCAGCACATCCTTCTCCAAGAAGGGACGGTGGTGTGTCATCGCCACCAGCTCTATGGGGTGGGTGTGCAGCGAGGCTTTGTATGATGACCCTTTGCCAATCAGGTAGTCATGCACACTCAGATGCGATGGTAGTTCCGACGTGGGGGACACCTCTCGGTCAGCAATTATCTCGTAATGGGCGCAGTCCTCTGTGATGCGTATCACAGAGCAGTTTGCCATCGGCTCACGTGCCAAGTCGCGCATCCGTCTGTTTGTTCCCTTGCAGTAGAAATAGCAGTCCCGCAGATGGGGTAGGGTGGTGCCAATCTCCCGCTTCTCGCCAAGGGAGGGCAATCGTCTAATCTCCTCGTCCACGCAATCGGTGATGTTGATTACGATATTGCCGCCGTTGCGTTCCGCCCAGCCTTTCTGCCAAAGGAAGCCCGCCACCTCCGCCACCTCGTTCACACGGCGTGACAATTCTTTTCTGTTATCTAATATGCTCATGATATACTAGTTTTACATCTCTTTATACATACCCCGCCACTTCGTGGCACCCCTCTAAAGAGGGGACGCGCTACACGCGACCACAAGTATACATGGTTGCCAACGTGGTGCGTCAGCCGTCCCCTCTTGAGAGGGGTACCGCGAAGCGGGGGGGTATGTTCTACCTTTCATAACAATTGCGGTAAGAATGTACTAATAATCAATACAACAATTCCTATTACCAGCACGAGAACTGTCTTTTTTGACACCCCTTTCCATTCCTTCAAAATAATCCCCCACACGTTGCTGAACACCACGTTCAGTGCCATCAGGATGCACCAGCTGAAGGTAATCAGTGTCGGGTAGTTCGCCAAGAAGCCCTTGCCGAGACTCAGCCCGAAGAACTGGCTGTACCACAGCAGTCCCGCCAGGCAGCAGAACACAATGTTGTTTCCCCACAGCCGTCCTTGGCGGTAGTCGCCGAAGGTGTGGTTCTTCCTATTTTGGTGCAGGCAGTAGGCGGCGTTGGTGATAAAGCCTCCGAATGTGACCAACATCGTGGCGGGCAGTCCGGCGAAGATGTCGGGTGTGGCAGCCCATTTCAGCGGCTCGCCGAAGCTCAGCCCAATGTTGAAGCAGGCACTCATAAAGCCTGCCAGCAGTGCCACCGCGATACCTTTGCCGAAGTTGAAGTCCTTCACAGCTTTCTTCTTTTCTTCCTCGGGCAGTGCCGCGCTCTTCATGGCTCCTGCGATGCCGATGATGGCAATGCCGATAAGCGTCACCACCACGCCGATAATCACCGCCGATGTCAGGTCTGACGCATGTCCCGTGAACACAGGTCCCAGTATCGCGCCCAGTCCTGCACAGGTGCCCAATGCGAGACTCTGCCCCAGTGCCACACCCAGATAGCGCATACTCAGCCCGAATGTCAGCCCTCCCACGCCCCACAGCATTCCGAACAGCATGGTCAGCAACGAAGCCTTAGGATTCGAAGCAAACAATGTCCACAGCGACTCGCCCGCCGGTACGGCAACCAATGCCCCCACCAGCGGAAACAGCAGCCACGCAAACACTCCCTGTACCAGCCAGTAGCTTTCCCAGCTCCAGCCCTTAATCTTGTTGATAGGCACGTAGCTGCTCGACTGGCAGAACGCCCCCACCGCAATAACCAATAACCCAATAATAATCATAACTCTATCAATTCTATTGTATCTATCCTATCTATTGTCTTTTCCCAGTTATATCCCTCTCATACTCCTGCACCCTGCCGATAAACTCTTCGCCCACAGGCACGCCGTTCTTCCAATTGAAGTAGTCGTACACCGCGCCGAAGGGCAGCGACTTCATCTCCTCCATCAGTGCCAGCCGTTCGAAGCCCTGTCCATTATCCTCGTATTTGCGCAGGGTTGCCAGCGGTTCCAATAGGGCTTGCAGCAGACATTTCTGTGTGGCGCGAGTGCCGATAATGTAGGCTCCTATGCGATTGATGGAAGCGTCGAAATAGTCTAGCCCGATATGGGCGCGATCCAGTGCCTCGGCACGCACTATCTCCTTGAATAGGTCTAATGTCTGGTCGTTCATCAGTGTCACATGGTCCGAGTCCCACCGCACGGGTCGGCTCACATGCAGCATCAGCTCAGGCACGTACAGCAGCAGCGACGACACCATGTCCGCCACATTCTCCGTCGGCTCGTAATGTCCCGTGTCGAGGGTGTAGATGACCTTCCGCGTAGCGCAATAGCCGGCATAGAAGTCGTGCGACCCCACCGTGTAGCTCTCCAGCCCGATGCCGAACAGTTTCGCCTCCACGCAGCTTTTCATATCAGGCAGTTCTTCTGCCAAAATCTCGTCCAGCGACTCCGCCAGCAGTTTGCGGTAGCGGCGGCGTTCCACCGTCAAGTCTTTCAGTCCGTCGTGCACCCAGATATTCATCATGCAGGGGTCGCCCTGTGCCCGTCCCATCGCGTCGGCGATGCGGCGGCAGCGTTTGGTGTGCTCTATCCAAAAGGCACGTATGGCGGGGTCGGGATTTGCCAACGACAGGTCGCCGCTCTTGGGGTGCCCGAACGAGGTGGAGTTGAAGTCCAAGCACATCCCCACCTGTTTTGCCCACTCTATCCAACTCTGGAAATGCTTCACGTCCACTTGGTCGCGGTCCACGAAGCGTCCGCCGAAGTCACCGTATATCTCGTGCAGGTTCACCCGCTGCTTGCCTGCCAGCAGGCTCGCCACGAACTCTATGTCCTGCCGCACCTCGTCGATGGTGCGAGCCCTGCCGGGGTAGTTGCCCGTGGTCTGGATGCCGCCCGACAGGCCGGCGTCGCTCTCAAAACCCATCACGTCGTCGGTCTGCCAGCAGTGCAGCGAGATGGGGGTCTGCTCTAATGTCTCAATAGCCTTGTCGGTGTCGATGCCGAGGGCGGCATAGCGCTCTTTGGCAAGGGCGTAGGCTTGGGTGATTTGGTGGTCTTTCATATTGTGGATTTTTTCTTTATTCTGATTGGTCTGATTGGTCGGAATGGTCGGAATGGTCGGAGTGGTCTGATTATTCTGATTTCTTCCGACTATTCCGATTCTTCCGACTAATCAGACTATTATATTGTACTCTCAGGTTTCCGATGGCTGTTGCCTCGGTGGGGCCTGCCACTACGGGGATGCCCACAGCCTCTTCGGTCCAGCGGTTGAGCAGGCTGTTGGCTGCCCCGCCGCCGATGATGTGCAGCCGCTCTATCTCGAAGGGTGCCAGCTCGCGCAGCATACCCATCACCTCGCCATAGCGGTCGGCAAGGCTGTGGTAGATGCAGCTCAGCATCTCCGCGTCGTTTTTGGGTGCGGGATAACCGCCTTCGGCAAGGGCTTGGCGTATCTCCGTGTCCATATTGGCAGGGTTGGCAAAGCGAGGGTTGTCGGGGTTGATGCGCCCTGTGTACTCCTTTGCCCGTTCCGCCATTGCCGTCATCTCGTTATAGCTGTAGTCGCGTCCCGCTATGTTCCACGCCTTGCGGCACTGCTCCACCAGCCACATGCCCGTGATATTCTTCAAAAAGCGTATCGATCCATCTGTGCCGCCCTCGTTGGTGAAGTTGAGCTTTGCCGCCCGTGCGGTCACGTTGGGTTCGTCTGTCACAATGCCCATCAGGCTCCAAGTGCCGGAGCTGAGGTAGGCGTCATGGCTGCCAGCTTCCATCACCGCCGCCACCGCCGACGCAGTGTCGTGTCCTGCCACCGCCACCACGGGCACCATGCCGATGCCTGTCGTCTTGGCTATGGCGGGACTCAGTGCTCCCACCATCGACCCTGGTTGCACGAGGCGGCCTAGGATGTCGGTAGGCAGCCCCAGCCGCTCTAGCAGCTGATGGTCGAACTGGCGTGTAAAGGCGTTCACCATCCCCGATGTGGAGGCGATGGTGTATTCGCACGCCGCCACGCCCGTGAGCATATACGCCAGTAGGTCGGGCATAAACATGAGCCTTCTGGCATGTGTGAGTGCCGAAACGCCCGTCTCCTTCATGGCGTAGAGCTGGAAGATGCTGTTGAAGTCCATGGTCTGTATGCCTGTGATGGCGTACATAATCTCGCGCGGCACCGTCTCGAACACCTTCTCGGGCACGCCCACGGTGTAGGGGTCTCTGTAGGCACGGGGCAGCGACAGCAACGTGCCGTCCTCAGCCAGCAGCCCGAAGTCCACGCCCCACGTGTCGATGCCGATGGAGTCCAACTCCACCCCTTGCTGTGCCAATTGGGTCAGACAGCGCAGTATATGCTCGTAGATGGCGTAGACGTTCCAATAGTATGCCCCGCCCAGTTCGAGCATCTGATTCGGAAAGCGGTACACCTCCTCCATCTTGAAGTCGTTGCCCGCAAAGGTGCCCAGCATCGCCCTGCCGCTGGTCGCACCGCAGTCGAAGGCTAGAAAACGATAAGTGTCAGATAGCATAGGAATTGAAAGTTGAAAATTGAAAATTGAAAGTTGGGAGTTGCTTATTGTTTAAATAACTAAAGAGACTGCAAAGATATGAAAAAAATCCCATTCGACAAAAAAATACTTAACCATATCTGATAGTCAATCTCTTGTCGCGCTCGTGCCGACTCTTTTTCTTCCTCAATCGCGCTGCCTTCACCCCCAATATGCCATCCCCCCAACGTCACTGATGGCTTTCGGGTAACTTCTTCCATCCTTCCTCATATATACATTAGTTATACCTTATATATACTATATTTATACCTTATTTATACTATTACTAGAATAGTATAAATAAGGTATAAATAAGGTATAAGTATAGTATAAATATAGGATATATGAGGAAGGCATGGTGGAAGAGGGTGGGTAGAGGGGGTAATGCTGTTGGGGTGGAAATTGTAAAAAAAATGAAGAAAAGAGCAAAAAAAATTCACGAAAATGAAAAAAAATGTTATCTTTGTAGCGGAAAATAATTGGTAATAGATGGTGTTACGTATTTGTAAAATGTTGCAGTTTAGCGAATTACCCCCCCCCTAGCGGTATTGTTCGATATGTAATGTCGCAGGGGAAAAATGATGTTGTAACCCGTTTTTTTTCATAGGTAGTAAGCCTTCCCGCCAGTGGCGGGAGGGCTTCTTGTGTATGTTTTCAATTAAATATTCAAAATACAAAAAGCAAAACAACAAATGATTAACAACAAGAAAAAGAAGGAGTATATGGCTCCCAAAATGGACGTCATGAAGGCCCGCGTGGAGCGGGGTTTTACCACGTCAGGAACAGAACCAGAAGTAAGTCCTCGTTACGTTATGGGTAATGAATTAGGTGGTAGGTTTAACTAATCTAAAAGCATCAGAACTATGAAGAAATATTTCTACCGTACAGCCACATTTATGTGCCTTGCGGCACTGGTGGTATTTGCCTCCTGCAAGAAGGAGGATGTTAAGGTGCTGTTCACCGG
>CAMZFW010000143.1 GCA_947306225.1 uncultured Bacteroidales bacterium | reverse complement strand
AAAATATAGCCAAATGCCGTGGTTTTAAAAAATAATCGTATATTTGCAGTTGAAAAACAATCTGAATTATGCGTAATTATCGTCCACGAATTGTTGATAATCAGCTTGAAAAGATACTTCATCGTATTGGCGCAGTGCTTGTGCAGGGACCCAAATGGTGCGGGAAAACCACTACGGCGGAACAAAAAGCGTCGAGTGTAATCTATTTAGACGACCCAAGCCGACAAAGAATGTACCAACAGGCGGCCGAGATTAATATTGGAGTATTGCTGCAAGGCGACACACCCCGCCTGATGGACGAGTGGCAGCTAATACCCCAGCTGTGGGATGCCGTGCGCTTTGAGGTGGACCATCGCAAGGCAGAGGGTCAATTCATATTAACGGGTTCAGCTGTGCCGTCTTTGACCGATGAGATTAATCACACGGGAACAGGACGGTTTGCCCGTTTGACAATGCGGACAATGTCCCTGTTGGAGTCAGGTGACTCTACAGGGGAAGTGGGTTTGCATTGGCTCTTTGAGCAGCACAACGAGCAACCTGCGGGTTTGTCAACGATTGATATAACCCGGCTTGCTTTCTTGATATGCCGAGGTGGCTGGCCTGGTGTCATTGACAAGCAGGAAGAGGATGCACTTGCGCTGTCGTACGACTACTATGATGCAGTTGTTGAGTCGGATATTTCGCGTGTAGATGGCGTCAAGCGGAACCCGGAATTAGCCAGAAGGCTCACCCGTTCTTTGGCCAGGCATCAAGGGGCGCAGGTCTCATTGGAAACAATACGTCAAGATATGGCCACAAATGATGAGGTTGCATTGGGAGAAAGCAGCTTTGCACAGTATATCACGGCTTTGAAAAATATCTTTGTGGTGGACGATATGCCTGCATGGAATCCCAATCTACGCTCCAAGACGGCTATCCGCACATCGGACACTCGCTATTTCAACGATTCGTCAATCGCCACTGCGGCTTTGGGTGTCGGTCCCTCTGACCTTGTGCAGGATTTGAACACCATGGGACTGCTGTTTGAGACTATGGCGGTGCGCGACCTGCGGGTGTATGCTGCTGCGTTGGACGGCAGGGTGTATCATTATCGGGACAAGAACGGGCTGGAATGCGATGCCGTAGTCCATTTACGCAATGGCAGTTATGGATTGGTGGAAATAAAACTTGGTGGAGACACGCTGATTGAAGAGGGTGCCAAAACACTTTTGACATTGGCTGGGAAAATAGATACCACCCGAATGAAAGCGCCGTCGTTTCTAATGGTGCTGACAGGAGTGGGCGAATTTCCTCTTCGCCGTCCAGATGGAGTGTATGTGGTGCCAATCGGTTGCTTAGGGGTGTAATGCGCAATTTTTCCGCATGACTACTGGGAAGAAGGGCAGGATGTAATCGGAAAGAAAGGTCTGCGGGCAATAATATCAGGATGGATGCGTTATTTGTGGCATGAAAAGAATAGCTTGTTTAGTTGTTGCAGCGATTATGGCTGCAGGCTGCTGTCCGAAGCAGCAGGAAGAGAGCTGTATGCCTGTAAGCGATGTTGAGAGGGACTCGCTCATTTCGAATGAAATGGCACAGGTGGGGACCTATGAGTTGAATAGGCTTGCATCTCTCAGGCTATATGAGGACGGCAGCTCCTGTCTGTTGGCGATGATGTATGGGGGTGATATGCAGGAACTCATGGCAACCGGCAACTCGCATTTCATCCGTAATGACCAAGACCAGATACAGCTGGACACAGTGCGTTTGGACAAGGACTACACTGTGTTCTTGGTCAAGACTGCCGACAATTCGTCCACCTATGGGGCTGAGATGTGGTATATTGTCTATCCTTACGCCACCCTGATGCCGGAAGGCCCGTGGTGCTTGTATAAGCTGCCATTCGACATCCTTGAACTGAAGGACACAGATGGGGACGGATGTGTAGAGATAGTATCCTATCGTGACAAATTCCGTGAAGAAAGCCATGCGTACAAATTCTTCGAAGGCGTATTAACCCAATTGAAATAAACAAAAAAAACAACATATTATGAAAGGAAGTAGCATACCGTTCAAGAAGAACATGATTCAAGGCGGAGCCACCGTGCTGGCCGCCTTGGTGTTGGGCCTCTTTATGGTCTTGACAGTGAAAACCCTCAAGTCGTATGACGACACAGTGAAAGTGCGCGGACTCTGCGAAAAGGAAGTGCCCGCCGACCGCGTGGTCTATCGCATCAACTACACCGAGAAAGACAACTCCCTTGCCGACCTCCGCACCGTTGTTCAAAGGAACAATGAAATCATTGTCAATAAACTAAAAGATGCCGGGTTCAAGGAAGACGAGATAAAGGTTGGAAACGCCAGCTACGACGACCGCTACACATACGCCAACGATGTGTCGCACATCACCTATCGTTATCAGGCCAGCCAGACCGTCACCGTCTTTACCAAGAACCTCGACTTGGTGCGCAAGGTGCAGCAGACCCTCGAGACGGAGCTGGTGAACCAGAACATCCTGGCCAACAGCTGGGCAGACTATCAATACCTCGGACTCAACGACATCAAGCCCTCTATGATTGCCGAGAGTCTTGAGAACGCCCGCGCCGCTGCCGACGAGTTTGCCAAGAACAGCCACAGCCGTATTGGCAAGATGCGCACCGCCTCGCAGGGCTATTTCGAGGTGGAGGATCTTGACGAGAACACCCCGCAGGTGAAGAAGGTGCGTGTGGTCACCACTGTTGAGTACTACCTGAAATAATAGAGCCTCGCCTCGATGCCATTGCTGAACGTATCCTTCGGCATCTTCGCATTCGGTCCTTTCGGGTGGCTGTTTATGGCCGCTGTCATCGTGCTGGAGATATTCCTGATGGCGCGGATACTGCTAAAAGCCAACTGGAACCGAAAGGTGGGAGATGCTGTGCTGCTGGCCAATGTGGTCAGCGGGGCAGTGGGGATAGCGCTCTCATTGGCTGTCACGGGCGGCTGGTGGCTGGTGCTGGGCATCCCGTGGGTAAGCAGCCATGAGGTGGATTTCTCCAACCCGGCCAATGTGTGGGGCTTTGTCCTGTATTATCTCGTTGCGCTGCTGCTCTCTATTCTGATAGAAGGGGTGGTCAATTATTTCATGCTGCGAAAGCGGCACCAGCCCAAACGAATTATCGGCGCAACAGTTCTTGTCAATCTGGCGAGCTATCTGCTTGGCAGCATTGTATTGTATGCATTCTCATTCTCTTGAATACTAAACTAAAAAATAATCATGAAACAATCCATTATCAAATCGTTAGCAATAGGGTTGTCGCTGTTGGCAACCGTATCGCTCAGTGCTCAGAACAATTACCAACTCCCCAACAACGGGTTTGAATCGTGGGACGGAAGTGCCAATGATGCAGAGCCCACCCACTGGAACTCGTTTGCCACCTGCGATGGCTCGTGGTCGTCTTTGGCTTCCTCGACCCATCACTACCATCGTCACGGAAGCCGTCCGGGCGGCACAGGCTCGCACTACCTGACTATCTACACCCAGTCCATTCTCGGCATCAAGGCCAACGGCAACATGACCACCGGCCGCATACATGCCGGCTCGCTCTCCGCTTCCAGCAGCGACAACTACAACTACACCGAGCGGAGCAATGCCGACCACAGCTGCCCCTTTACGGCTACACCCGACTCTATGTATGTGTGGGTGAGCTTCTATGCCGGCAGTGGCAATTCTGTTGCGCAGGTGGAGGCTGTTCTGCATGGCAACAGTGACTTCAAGGCGCCCAACGATGTCAGCAACACCTCGCTCTATAAGGGCCGTGCGGTGGCTGAGTTCACCCGCACCACCACTTCGGACTCGCAGATGCAGTGGCAGCTGATGAAGGTGCCCTTTGTGTATAACGGCACATCGACGGCAAACTATATGCTTGTCAATATGACGACCAACAAGAATCCCGGAGAGGGCGACGGCTACGACTCCCTTTCAGTCGATGACATCGAGTTCATCTACAGCGCCTGGCTGACATCCATCAAGGTGAACGGCGAGGCTGTTGAGGGATTCCAGAAAGACAATTTCTATTATTCTGTCTCGGTCGAGGATATGGACGCCCTGCAGAGTGCGGTGGTGGAAGGTGTGACCGAAGTGTCTGACGCTACGGTGAGCGTATCGCGCGAGACGATTAGCGACACCAGCGTAAGGGTCACCCTGACGGTTAAGGCTGAGGACAGCGTAACCGTGAGAGAGTATCATGTGGTGCTTTCCACAGGTATGCCGGTTGTCTCAATCGCCGATGTGCAGCAAGAGGAAGCCCTTCGGGTCTATCCCAATCCTGTTGAGAATGTCCTGAACGTCAAGGGTGACGGTCGGGTTATGGTGTGCGATGTGACAGGGCGTGTGGTGAAAGAGGCCGAGAGTTGCGGCAGTGTGCAGCTCGACCTCGGCAGTCTTCCCGCAGGTGTGTACTTTGTGCGTAACGGAGGCAAGAGCGTTAAGATTATAAAACAATAGCACTTGGCTCTTATTTCCCCGACAATACGCCCTTGTGGGCCAGAACATCTGGAGACAGTCCTTGCCATCGAGCAAGAGGCTGTCTCCTGTTTGGAGCGTCCCGACCTCTTGCGAAGGAATACGCCCGAGATGTGGCGCAGGTGTCTGGCGGCTCCCCATCTCTGTCTCGGAGCATGGGTAGGGGAGGAGTTGGCTGGTTTTGCGGTGCTGTATGTGCCGCAGCCGGGCGACGGCGAAGACCTTTCTGTCCTGTTGACGAAGGTGGATGCCGCTGCCCATACATCGGCCAATTTCAAGATTTGCATTGTCCGCCCTCAATGGCGGGGACGGGGCTTGCAGGTGCTGCTGGGCAAGCATCTGGGCAGAGAAGCCCGCGCAAGGGGTATTGACCTGCTGTGCGCAACGGCTTCGCCTTATAACAAACCCAGTGTGCACAGTCTGCTCGCATTGGGTTATCAAGCAGACCATATCTTGACAAAATACGGCTACGAGCGGATGCTTTTCTATTGTGTTAATTTCGATATACGGATATGAGTTTCAACAGACATGATATAACGCGCGATGCATGCCAGCTGTTTGGCAAGCAGGCCAGGTGCGGCTACGACTGGTGGTGGCATAGCCTGACGGCATACGATGCTGAGACGGGCCTTCCTCGCCCTTTCTTTATCGAGTTCTTCCTGTGCAATCCTGCCAAGGGAGGCGCTGTGCCTCAGCTGGGGCAACTGCCAGAAAACAAGGCGGCCGGGTTGCAGCCCTCTTACTTGATGGTGAAGGCGGGCGCCTGGTGTGGTGCCGACAAGGCTCAGCTGCACCGCTTCTTTGGCTGGAAGGAAACAACTGTGGAGATGGGGACGCCTTTCTCTATCGTGGCGGACGACTGCCGGGTGTGCGAGACGGAGATTTGTGGCTCGATATCCATTACGCCCGAGCAGGCCAAGGCACACCCTGAATGGATGTGCGATAGCGGCGAGATGTCGTGGAAACTCCGTATCAGCAAGCAGGTAGCCTTCAATGTGGGGTATGGTGCCAGCAGTCCGATGCGCCGTTGGCAGCTGTTTGAGATGTTTTGGCATGCTGAAGGGATGAAGACCGCCTACGAAGGGGAAATAGTCTTTAATGGCAGGCGTTATGTCGTGCGTCCGAAAGACTGCTACGGCTATGCTGACAAGAACTGGGGGCAGGATTTCACCTCCCCGTGGGTGTGGCTCTCGTCGTGCAACATGACAAGTGAGTTGACGGGGCGAAAGCTAACCGACAGTGTCTTTGATATTGGGGGCGGCAGACCCAAGATTGGACCGGTCGCCTTACCGCGGCAGCTGCTCTCCGCCTTCTGGTATGAGGGGAAAGCCTTCGAGTTCAATTTCTCGAAGTTCTGGACAGGATGCCGCACCAAGTTCAAGTGCTACGAGACCGACACTCAGATTGTCTGGCATGTGGAACAGCGCACATGGCGCAACCGCATGGTGACGGACATCGTGTGCGA
>CAMZFW010000142.1 GCA_947306225.1 uncultured Bacteroidales bacterium | reverse complement strand
CCCCCAAGCCACCTACCTCCTCACCCTCACCACCGCCACCGGCAAGACCCACACCATAAGATTACTGAAACAATCAGACATTTTTTCGAACTAAAAATTTAACGATATGAAATACAAAATTTTTCTTTTAGCCCCACTTATGTTACTCATGACTTCGTGTTTTGAGTGCATTGAACCTGATGCCAAAAGCCATATTCTTTTTAAGAATACAGATGAGGTTGGAATCAGCATGGCTACATTATCTAAATATAGCGACAGCCTTGACAGAGAGCCTCTTTCCGTATCAGAATTTGCTCAATATAGGAGCATGCCTGGGCGTAGAACTGGCCCTGAAACACTGCTATCTGGGACAGAATCGCTGGTGTTGGAAGGAACACATTATATCCTATGGCTAAACGCCAATCGTGAAATTGTTGCCGTTTGGGATTTGGCAGAAGATTCGCTAGCCGGCAGTCGCAGATGGTTAGACCCCTCCCAATGGACTATGGACTCTTCTGTTTGCACGGTCTGTAACGACATGATTCAAACACATTACACCAACACATTCACTTTCGACAGTACAGACCTTGTTCAGGTGGGTTCTAAAAATTTGGATTGAACGGACGTAAGTCCACTGGACTTCCTTAATCCTACGGGAAATAATTATTGTTAATTAACGCGTCTCTATTGAACGAAAAGCCCTGACGGGCTATTTTTAGAGGTTGCCTTCAGTAATTAATCAGTACCAAAATGATTTATTTGTCATCCATTAAAAAAATAATATCCTTGATAATAGGCATCTTGTTTGCTTTATCTATGTCATCTTGTTGGTTGGAATGCTTGGATCCTGAAGAGACATATACTGCTCAAGTGACAAACAATACGGATGTGGAATTGTATTTTGCTACGACTAAGGATACCTCCGATATTCAGAATTGTGAAATACATCCGTTGTCTATGTTAAGTGGGGCTGTTAAGTGCCATTATACCAATGAATATTGGTATGGTCCTGATATTTTAATGAGGTTCTACAGACCATATCTGTTATTACTTTATCCAGACAGCAGTATCGCTGCCGTTTGGGATATGAAGCATCCCGAAAGCCAAGCAAACAATCGATGGTTGGATACTGCGGCTTGGACAACGGAGGTGTTCACTGACTCAGTCCCTAATTGTACTGGTAAATATCATACCGAATATAAACACACGTTTGCGATAGTGCAGTCGGATTTGCGATAGCGTCACCGCTCCGCTCCCGCAAGCAAACGGTAAATACACATCGACATCTTTGGACAATAAACTCGCAGGACTCTACATGGACAGCAATATCCACTTCCAATCCGTGTAGTGGATAAAATTCCAAAATTTATCCACTATATGCTTATATACTGAATAAAATTTGTATCTTTGACCGTCGCAAATAACAAAGGCACTACACTCTCTGCATAGAGTTATACTAGCATAGTGATTGCAGCAGAATATGTCAAGTGGTGGCGATGGCTAATGTGGCAACACTGATGCGGAGGTTAGGAATGGATTGTAGGGCGTGGTAGCAGGCTTCGGTGGTGGCGCCGGTGGTGAACACGTCGTCGATGAGGAGCAGGTGTTTGCCTTCGAATTGGTCTGGATGGCGCACGGCGAATGCCGATGCCATGTTATCAATACGTTGCTGACGGTTTTTATGTGTTTGCGACGGGGTGTGCCGACGGCGGTATAAGTCGTGGACGGACAGGGAGCACTGCAATACTTTTGCCACCTCGGCAGCAAGAATCTGGCTTTGGTTATAGCCACGGCGCATCCGTCGCCACCAGTGCAGAGGGACGGGTGCCACGATGTCGATGTCGTCGAATCGATGGGAGGCCTTCAACTCTTCTCCTAGTATCATGCCAAATTGGTGAGCCAATTGTGTGTTTCCATGATACTTGATTTGATGAACGATGCTCTGTGTGACGTTTCCTTTGTGGAATTGCAGCAGGCTGGCTGCGGCTACGACGGGGATGCGCCCAACGAGACGGAGTTCGGTATCGTTGTCGGGATGTGAGGCATTGTGTGTCCAAGGTATCTTGCTTAGACACAGGGTACAGAGGTTGCGTTCGTCTCCAACAAGTGGTTCGCCACAATGGTAGCAGAGGTCGGGAAAGATGAGCCTCAGTATGTCGCGAACAATGGACATCGGCTACAGTGCTGGATTATCAACGAGGAACAGGCAGCTGTCGCCGTAACTGAGAAAGCGGAATTGGTGGTCTAAGGCGTAGCGGTAGCATTGCCGCCAAGCATCGCCGATAAGGGCGGAAACGAGCAGCAGCAGGGTGCTTTTGGGTTGGTGGAAATTGGTTACCAATCCGCTGATAACATGGTATCTGTATCCGGGAGCTATCATCAGTTGGGTGTCGCCATAGAGGTGGTCGAGTTGGTGGCGGTCCATCCATTGGAGGACGTTGCGGTAAGCCTCGGCAGTGTCGATGTGAAGGTCTTCGAGCTCGTAGGGGTCCCATTGGAGGATCTGCATGGCATCAAGGTTGGGATTCTGGCTGAGGCGGACACCGAACCAATAGACTGATTCTATGGTGCGTACCGATGTAGTGCCGACTGGTATCACAGGGTGGGGGAGATGCTGGAGGATGCACTCGATGTTTTGACGAGCTATCTCGATATGCTCGACATGCATCTCGTGTTCGCCAATGGTGTCGGTACTGACAGGTTTGAAGGTGCCAGCTCCGACATGTAGGGTGATAAAGTCGGTAGCGATATGCCTTGCTTGCAGTGCGTTGAACACTTCGGGGGTGAAATGCAGTCCTGCCGTGGGGGCAGCAACAGAGCCCTGGTAGCGGGCATAGACGGTCTGGTAACGTTCGTTATCGCTACTGACAGCCTCGCGGTGCAGGTAAGGTGGGAGGGGGATGACACCGGCTTGGTCGATGACTTCGGCAAAACTGACCTCGCCATCCCAATCGAAATCGACTATCCATGCGTTGCCAAGAGCCTGCTGGCGGTTGGCGTTGAGGGTGATGTGTTGGCCGTTGATGTCAATTTCGCGCGAAAGGGTCCCTTCCTTCCATTTCTTGTTGTTGCCGATGAAGCAGGTCCAAGTGCAATGGCTGCGCTGCTCAAAGGCTTGGGAAACTGCCGTCTGGTAGGGTTCGAGGCAGAAGACCTCGATGGTAGACCCTGTGGACTTTTGGAAAAATAGGCGGGCGTGGATGACTTTGGTGTCGTTGAACACCAGCAGGCTGTCGGGCGGTAGCAGTTCGGGAATGTGGAAGAACTGGCTCTCAGAGATGTTCCCGTTTTGGTAGACAAGCAGTTTGGAGCGGTCGCGCTGCTCAAGAGGGAATTTGGCTATGCGATCGTCGGGTAGAGGGTAGTCGTAGTCGGCTATGGCGATAGATTTGGGGCTATTGTTCATGAGAGGCGTGCTTGCGTTGGGTTAGGAGTGAGAAGAGTATATACCATAGGATGATGAGCGTGATGGCGTACCATTGGCGAGTGAGGGCGATGATAATGGCGCAGCCGATGAGGAAGATGTATTGTATGCGGTTGGTCTTCCAAGAGAGGTCCTTGAAGTTGAATTTGAGGGAGAACATGGGCAGTTCGCTGACCATTAGGATGTCGGTGATGAGGGAGAGGACAATGAGGCAGTAAGGGAAGATGGGGTGTGAGACGATAGGAGCAAGTGCCTCAGGTGTGCGGCAGCAGCAATTGGTGGTGAGGGCAATGCCCACCCATATTAAGGCGTTAGAGGGGACTGGTAGCCCAAGAAAACTGTGACTTTGACGTGTGTCAAGATTGAACTTAGCAAGGCGGTAGGCGGCGAAAAGAGGCATAAGGAGAGCAGTGAGTCGGAGGTGGTTGATAGGAGCACCACCGAAACAGTTGTAAGAGTTGTTGAGAAGGTGCAGGAGTATGAAGGAAGGTGCTATTCCGGAAGTGACCACGTCGGCCAAAGAGTCAAGTTCCTTGCCTAAGGGGGAGGCCACACCCAGCAGGCGGGCAGCGAGGCCGTCAAAGAAGTCGAGGAAGATGCCGAGGCAGATAAGCAGAGCGGCAGTGTCTGCTCCTGACCCACTGTTGAAGCTGATGCAGCCTATAGCGAGAATGCCGCACAGGAGGTTGCCAAGGGTGATAAGGTTAGGTATTTGTTTCTTCATGGTAGGATAAAAAAATGTAGGAACAGGGTTGCCATTCCTACATTTATTTGGTTGATACTATGGATTAATAGAGTTTGATAACCAGTTTGAAGTCGGGGTCGTTCCAGTAGGCGCGGAATTCCACGTCGACAGCAGCCTTACGCTTGTAGTTGTATTCCATGTCTACAGCGTTTTGCAGGTTCTTGAGGCAGTTCTCGCGGTCGCCAAGACGGGCGTAAGCAACGGCACGGAGGTAGTTGACCTCGGCAGTCTGGTCGAGGCAGCAGTTGAGGGTGCGGATACAAGCATCGGTCTCGTCGTTCTCCAATTGGGCGAAAGCCAGATTGTAGCTGCAAGAAGTGCCCTTTAGAAGCTTCTGAGCCTCTTCGTAGTTGCCGCGCTTGAGGTTGAGGATAACAATATTGTCGTCGGCATCGGAGCTGCCTTGACGTTTGGCCTCTTCGAAATAGTACTTGGCAAGGGTGTAGTCTTTCTGAGCCAGGCAGAGGAGACCGGTGTTGTTGAGAATGTCGGGGTTGTGGGGGTTGAGGTCGCGAGCCACCTTGAGGTAACGTTCAGCCTCGGAGAAGTCGCCAAGATAGAATGCGATGGCACCAGCATTGTTCCAAGCACCCCATTCGGCACTATGGTTTTCGGTAGCCCACTTGTAGTATTTCATCTTGGTGTCGTAGTTGTAGTTGATATAGGCGGCGTACATTAGTTCGTCGAAAGAGAGCTTGGAGGGGTTGAGGGTGGCCTGTTTGGCAAGCTCAATGTCGGTCTGACGGGCCTCAGAATAGTAGAGGGCAATCTGTGCACGGCGCAGGCTGGGGAAGATGTCGCGCTCCAACTGAGGATAGGTTTCTGAGTAGTTCTTAACCATCTGCTCGCGCTTGACGAGGTTCTGCTGGGTTTCAACCACGTTGACAATGGCATGGCGGTCTTGGATATTGCTCTCTTCGACCATAACGACGAAATGCACCCAGTCTTCACCAGCGGCACGAGTGGTGATAACCATCTTTTTCAACTCCTGATGCTTGTAGTATTCAAGGTCTTGGGGTTTGACCTTGGCGCGACGGGCCATGGTGTTAAGAACGTCGTCTAGGACGCGGCGCAACTCAGCTGTGGCGACATCGGCACGGTTTTTCGAGACACCCACATTGGCGGTCTCCTCACCTTCGGGCGATGCCCAACCGGTGATGGTAATCTGCTTAGGAAGACCATTCTCAAGCATGACGCGCTTGAGGTCATTGACTGTGTATTGTGCGTCGAAGCGGACGTTCATCTCGCAGCCCCAGTCAAGAATGGAAGTTCCATTGGGGAAGTAGATGTCGGCAGTCTCCACAACGCCTTGTTTCTTGTTGTAGTTAAGCGGTGCGATAGAGATATTGCCACGAATGTCAATCCATTCGGATGTGATGTTCACACCGTCGGAGATAACCACTGTGGGGAAGACTTTGCCTTTGTGCTGAGCGACAATTTCGTCGGCAAAGAGGGCTTCATCGTCAACGGTTGAGGTCTTATAACCCACAGGGCTGAGAAGCACTTTACCAGTTTCCATGCCTGGTTTGTAGTCAAGCACGTCGTTGTAGGTGAAACGTCCGCCAGTAGTATAGTTGATGGTGGTGCCAGGACCTGAGACCTTCTCACCTTTCACAGTGATGGGGTCGAGCGGGGTGGTGCCGCCTTCCCATGTGAAAACGGGCTGGATAAAGAGAGCCACGCCCTTGTCGAAATATTTGGCAGGAACTGAGGCGGTAAAATTGACAACCACTTTGTCGTCGCGAACCTCTACTGGGTCGGGGTTGGCCTGATAGCGGATTTTTTTGCTATTGGACTTCATTTTGGACAACCCACTGCATCCGGTCAGCAGGACAACGGAGGCTAGGAAAAGAGTAAAAAGTGCTTTTCTCATTTGTAT
>CAMZFW010000141.1 GCA_947306225.1 uncultured Bacteroidales bacterium | reverse complement strand
TGTTTGAGTAATTTGACTGCGCCAGCACTCAAGCATTTACACATTCAAGCATTCACACATTCCAAATTATTACCTTATGCCACTTATTGGAAGAAAAGACCTGTACAATATCCCCGGATGGCACACACGCCGTCATCTGGTGGTAATAGAGTCTGACGATTGGGGGAGTATCCGCATGCCGTCAAGAGAGGCATACGAGGCTTTTCTTGCCAAGGGAATACGCGTGGACAAGGATCCTTATTGCCGATATGACAATCTGGCCACAGCGCACGACTTGGCCAATCTCTTCGAAGTGCTTTCATCGGTAAAGGATTCGGAGGGCCGTCACGCTGTGATGACGGCCAACGCCGTTACGTCGAATCCCGTGTTCGACAGTATTCGTGCTTCGGGTTTCGAGAAATATTTCCACGAGCCTTTTACGGAGACGCTAAACCGCAGTGCGAGCCATGCAGGGGCGTTCGACCTTTGGCGCCAGGGTATGGCCGCCGGGCTTTTCCGTCCTCAGCTCCACGGTCGCGAACACCTGAATGTGAAGAAATGGCTGCGCAGCCTGCAGGCAGGCGAACCTGCCACGCTTGCTGCATTCGACTTGAACACGTTTGGCCTCACCCAGATTGCTGCGCCCACAATCAAGGAGTATTATATGGGGGCTTTCAATTCGGACAGGAAGGAGGATATTGAATCGTACGGCGATATCGTGACGGAGGGGGCTGGTCTGTTTGAACGGATTTTCGGCTACCGCGCCACGTCGTTTATCGCTACTACCTACGAATGGAGCCCCCGGCTCGAGCCTCATCTGACCCGATGTGGCATAAAATATCTGCAAGGCACGGTGTGCCAAAAGATACCCATTGGCGACGATGAGGGGGTCACCCTTTGGCGACGCTGTTTCCAAGGGCGGCGCAACCGGAACGGGCTTGTTTACCTGATGCGAAATTGCTTTTTCGAGCCTTCGACCAAACCCCATGCCGACTGTGTTGACGATTGCCTGCACCATGTGGCGCTAGCTTTCCGCTGGGGCAAGGCGGCGAATATCTGCTCCCACCGGGTGAACTATATAGGCTCCATTGACGAGGCGAACACCGACCGCAATCTGCCTGCATTTGGGCGGCTGCTGCAGGCCATGGTAAAGCGATGGCCCGATGTTGAGTTCGTCTCATCCGACCAACTGGGCGACATCATCACCGCGCACCGATTAAAGAGATAAGAACTATGAATGCGTTAATCCGTGAGTTTGAGGGTTAAAGAGGATTAAGGGTTTGAGGAATTAAGGGTTTAACACACTAAAACCTTTCTCCCCTAAAATCTTAAAACCATCAAACACATTAACACGTTAAAAATGAATGCGTCCGATATTGAGATTAAGGTATATAGCGTAGGGCAGTTGCGCAACTGGCTTACCCACGGCGACGAAGACGACGGACTGTCGGTTGCCGTGATTTCGCGCAGCAGGGCCGACGCCATCGTGCATAACCCTTATGTGAAGGAGGACGACCCGGTCGTAGCGGCTCTTTTTGCAGCGGATGAGAAGGGGAACAGGGGCGCAGTTGCCTATACTGCCGCATTCCCCGACCTGGTTGAGGGAAATAGGAAGTGGTGGTTCAGCACACTATGGTGTCATCCGGACTACCGAGGAAAGGGATATGCGCTGGCGGTAGTGGGCACACTGGCCGAGGAGTATGGCGAAGGGAATTATTACGATTCTATTGGCGCTGACGAAACAGTGGAGATTTTCCGTTTTCTGAAACTGAACACCACTTATGTTGACGAGTACCGGTTCGGCTCGAAAGTGAGCCCCCATGGCTGGAAAGGTGCGCTTAATGGGTTGCGCCAGCAGATGCTTGCATACCTGCGTACAGTCAATCGCCGCGCCAAAGGAATGATACGCCGGTCTCGATATGAGCTGGAGTACACCCACCGCGTTGACAACGAAGTATACAATTTCATTATGCAACACGCCAGTGAGAGCCTCTTCGTACGCACCCAGTCGATGCTGGACTGGATCCTGAACCATCCGTTCAAACAGCGGTCACCTCTCGAAAAGCGGGTTGCCCACCCCGGTGCATTTTCCGACACCGACAGCCGCTATTGGATGTGCGGAGTGAAAGTGCTTGCAGACAATCGCCTGGTGGGTTTTTACATTCTACGTAATGCCGATACAGACCTATCTGTTAAATACTTGTACTACGACATAGCGTACCGCGACACGGTGTTTGCATCGGTTGTGGAACACATACTCCAGATGCGGAATCCATGTTTCAGCACCCGTCACTCGGCATTGGCCGAATATGTCGGGAAACTCCGACTCTTTTCGAAAAAGAAGACTGTACATATCTCCTTCTCTTCGCCCAATCCGCTGCCCACCTCTACAGAAATCGTCCTACAAGGAGGGGACGGCGACGGATTTGTCTGATAAGCGGTTGTGTTATCCGTTCAACCTATTATTACAGTTTTACGCTTGGAAGTGAGATCTGTTAATTCTGTTATTCGTTGACAAGTTGATACGCTTAACTGCTCGCAACATATAAACTTATCATCATAAAAAATCTTATACCTTCTAACCCTTGATATGCTAATCTCCGTCATCACCATTAACCGCAACAACAACAGTGGCCTACTGCAAACCATTCAAAGCGTGGAGATGCAGGATTGCCGCGACTTCGAATACATCGTTGTCGACGGAGCCAGCACAGACGGAAGCGTAGAGACCATCCACCAACACAGCGAAATAGACCGCATGAAATGGGTGTCCGAACCCGACAGCGGCATTTACAACGCCATGAACAAAGGCATAAGAATGGCGTCGGGGGAATACGTGCTGATGCTCAACTCAGGTGATCGCTTCATTGACCGCAACGTGCTGTCGAACCTTGCTACAGGGCTAAAAAACAAGAACTACCCTGACATTCTCTACGGCAACACCATCAACACCTGGCCCGACGGCAGAAAACAAAAGGTGTCGAACCCCAACGAGGTGTTCACTTTAATGAGTTTCTACCTCAGCACGCTCGACCATGTTGGAACGTGCATCCGCAGGCAACTGTTCGAAAGCATCGGCATGTATAACGAGAAGATGAAGATCTGCTCCGACTGGGAATGGTTTATGCAGGCAGTTGCTTTCAAAGGCATAAAACCTGTATACATAGACTTGGACACCGTTTTTTTCGACATGACCGGCATAAGCGAGAACGGTGGAAAGAACCGGCAACTGATTCACGACGAGAAAAGAAGTGCGTTACAGCAAGCTCTCCCGCCTGCCATACTGGCCGACTATGACTACATGGCAAAAGAATACCGCATGATTAAACGGCTTCACCGCCACCCCTGGGCTTATCGCCTAGTACAATTGATAGAGCGATTCCTGTTCCGAATAGAAAAAGCAAAGAAAAGTCCGTTTATACGTTGATAAGTTTAAAAGTTTTAGGTTTTAAGGTTTAACAGTTTTAGGGGAGGAAGGTTTTAGTGTGTTATTGTTAGCCGTTGATAAGTTTGAATTATTGCTTGAATGCTTGATTGTGTAAATGCTTGAGTAATTTGACTGCGCCAGCCACTCAGACAATAAAGCAATCAGACAATAAAGCAATCATATCAACGTATCAACATATAAACCCTCAAACCTTCAATCCTTTTAACCTTCAATCCCTCAAACCCTTAAACAACATATAAACATCAAACATATCATCACATCAATAGAATGAAATACTCCGTCATCGTCCCGCTGTACAACAAAGAACGGTACATCGAACGTACCCTTAAGAGCATCTTTGCCCAAAGTTTCGATGACTATGAGCTTATCGTGGTGGACGACGGCAGCACCGACCAATCCTACAGCATTGCGCAAAAACTGATGGGGACAGGGGTGTCCAACCGCAGTCTTGTTCATCAAGAGAACAGTGGTGTGGCGGCGGCACGCAACAAGGGTGCTGCACTGGCAAAAGGCGATTTCATTTGCTTCCTCGACTCCGACGACTGGTGGGAACCGAATTTCTTGAAAGAAATCGACACACTCACAATCCACTGCCCTGACGCGGGGCTGTATGGTAGTTCGTTCTACATTGTGAAAAACGGAATACGGCGTGTTGCACCCATTGGGTTTGACGTTGGTTTTGAACAGGGCTACATTAACTACTGCCAAACATATGCACGCACACTCTGCATGCCCATATCGTCCAGTTCGGTGGCCATACCCAAGACAGTGTTCGACCAAACGGGAGGGTTCCGTACCCATCTCACGCTTGGTGAAGACTTCGACCTCTGGATACGAATTGCCACAGCGTATCCTGTGGCTATGGTCAATAAACCTCTTGCCAATTATTACCAGGATCTCCCGCCAGGGGCACGAGCCACTCGGCGGCTTCATCCACCGCAAAACCACATGCTGTGGAATCTGGACTATTTGGCCGAACGCGAGGCAGCAGACCCTGACCTGAAACTGCTGCTCGACCGCCTGCGCGGCAGCGGATTATATCGCTATTATCTTTCACGCGACTACCACCGGGAGGCGCTAAGCCAACTGGAAAAGATTGACTGGAGCCATCTGCCGCGTTCCACCTATCGCAACTATCACTCTGCGCTTTGGTTGCAGCGCACCCGTTACGCCGCAAGGAACGCCGGTTCTGCAATCAAGCAACGCCTCATCCGCCTGAGAAGGGGCAAAACGTTATAAAACAACTTTTAAAGAACTGCAACTTGGTTACATTTTTCCCAAAACAGATTTCAAGACGAGCCATCTTCATTTACCTGCTCTCACTGACTACAGTGAGCGTGGTGTTTATGAAACACATGATGGGTCTGGACTTTATCATACTCGGTATTGCTTGGGTGATATTCTTCTTTTTGCTTTCCAGCCGCTATACGATAAAATGGGCAGAGCTGGAAGAGAAGAAGTTTGCCCGGAAACTATTCTTTACAGCCCTTATTTTCAGACTTATATGGGTTGTGTTTTCTTATTTCTAATATCTTGTCAAAACGGGCATTCCGTTCGAATTCGACTCGGCCGATGCATTGGACTACCACTATACTGCCTTGTGGTTCCTCGACCTGGGATGGAAGGGTGCATTCGAGCAGCTGTCGCACTATTCCATCGGCGACACAGGCTACAATTTCTACCTGATGCTCATCTACTACATCTTCGGGCCCAATATCTTTCTGGCGCGTGTGTTCAAGGCACTGATGAGTGCATACACAGCAGTGTTGGTTTATCGTCTTACGCGGAGCACCATCAACGAATCTACGGGGCGCATGGCGGGCATTTTCTGCGGCCTGGCTCCAAACCTGATTCTTTACTGCGGCATGCACCTGAAGGAGACCGAAATGATATTCCTCACGGTGGCCGCTCTTGAAAGGGCAAACCACATGCTGCGCAGTGAGAAACTGAAGGTGTGGGATGTGATAGTGACTGTATTGTTGGTGCTGAGCTTGTTCACTTTCCGCTCGGTGCTGGGATCTACAGTTGTCTTTGCCATCATCACTGCCATGGTTTTCTCCAGTTCCGCTGTTGTGGGACGCTGGAACCGTGTGGTGCTTATCACATGGGCGGTGCTGGCTTTGGCGGTGTTTGCGGGCGGCACTATCGCCAACGAGGCGCAAGGGCTGTGGCGAGGGCGTAACTACAACCAGACCGCCAAGCGCGACTGGCAGGTGCGAAAGGGTGTGAAATGGGCCAAGTATGCCACCGGCACGGTGATGGCACCTATGATGTTCGTTCTGCCGTTCCCCACCATGGTTGACGTGGACAGGCAATACAACCAGCAAATGATCAACAGCGGCAACTACGTGCGCAATTTCATGGGTATCTTCGTCTTGATTGGCCTGTTTGGTGCCATCTTCACACAGAAGAAGTGGCGCGATTTCTCGCTGATAGGTGCATTTGTCATCAGTTATCTGGGCGTAATCAGCGCGAGCGGATTTGCCAACTCGGAGCGTTTCCTGCTGCCAGGCATGCCGTTTTTGCTTATTATTGCGGCCTACGGGGTTTCGTTGCTCAGTGCAAGGAATTACCGATGGGTAAGGTTCTGGTACGCTTTTGTGCCGATAATGGTCATAGCCTGGGCCGTGTTTAAACTGGGTACGCGCGACATGCTCTAACTCTTTTGAATTTTGAATTTCGAATTTTGAATTTCGAAATTTTGTGAATTGTGAAATTGTGAATCGAATTCACTATTCACTAATCACTATTTTCAACTTTACTCAAATATG
>CAMZFW010000140.1 GCA_947306225.1 uncultured Bacteroidales bacterium | reverse complement strand
CGTTTGCCGTCCAGGCGACGGCAAACGACCCCTCAATCGGTAGAATGCGGTAAGAATTGGTAGGAATCGGTAAGATGCGGTAAGTTTCGGTAGAATGCGGTAAGATGCGGTAAGTTTCGGTAAAATGCGGTAAGATGCGGTAGAATGCTGTAAGAATCGGTAAAGATGAAAGGAGTATAAAAAGTGAGTAGGATTAAAAAAAGATTGAAAAAAATGTGTGGAGTGAAAAAAAAGTTGTATCTTTGCAAACTGATTTAAATAAACAAAATTCTAACAACAATTTAAAAAACAAACAATTATGCCTGCAAGAATTAGATTACAGCGTCATGGTAAAAAGAACCAACCCTTCTACCATATCGTTGTTGCGGATGGTCGTGCACCTCGGGACGGAAGATTTATCGAGAAATTAGGCACGTACAATCCCTTGACTAACCCCGCCACTATCGTCCTCGATGTCGACAAGGCCGTGCAGTGGCTCAAGAACGGTGCCCAGCCTAGCGACACCTGCCGCCGAATCCTCTCCTACAAAGGTGCTTTGCTGAAACGCCACCTGCAGATTGGTGTCGAGAAGGGTGCCATCAGCCAGGAACAGGCCGACGTGAAGTTCAACGAGTGGCTCCAGGCCAAGGAGGCTAAGATTTCCGCAGCAAAGAGCGAGACTGAGAGCAAGCTCCGCGAGGTGAAGAAAGAGCGTCTCGAAGGCGAGAAGAAGTATAACGAGGCTAAGGCTGCTGCCGTTGCCGCCAAGCGTAAGGCTGCTGCCGAGGCAGAAGCTGCCGCCAAGGCTGAGGCCGCCAATGCCGAGGAGGCTCCTGCTGCCGAAGAGGCTCCCGCTGCTGAGTAAGCTTTGAAGATTAAGAACTAAAAATTAAGAATTAAGAAGTGAGAGACCTATCGCTTCTTAATTCTTTTTTCATGCCGTCCGTTTTATGACAAAAGAAGAATGCTATCTGTTGGGTAAAATTACCAAACCATTCGGCATCAAAGGTCAGGTGATATTCTTTCTTGACGTAGATACACCTGCCGACTACGAGGAGCTGGACTCCGCCTTTGTAGAGGTGAAGGGTGTGTTGGTGCCCTATTTTTTCCATATCGATAATTTCAATGGCAATAAGGCAACTGTCACCTTTGAGGACATCACACCCGACGAGGCACATGCCTTGGTGGGTTGTGACCTGTATTTGCCGCTCGATATGCTGCCCAAGCTCACTGGTAATAAGTTTTATTTTCACGAGGTGATAGGATTCCACGTGGTGGACGACGAGCATGGCGACATCGGTACCATCGCTTCTGTCATCGACTATCCCGCGCAGCCGTTGTTCCAAATCATGAATAATGGCATAGAAATACTCATTCCTATCGTCGACCCGGTGATAAAAAAGGTGGACAGAACGTTAAAAACAATCTTTGTCACAGCACCTACTGGGTTGATTGACTTGTATATGAATAAATAATTAACAAGCTGTTAATATTTTTTTCGATACGTTTACAAAAGTATATGTATTTTTGCAACTCGAAATGAGTGTAGAGTGTAAATATAGGATTTAAACTAATTGTATCATGGAGAAGAAAGAGACCGCACCCGAAAAGACCTGTTACTCAGCCGAAGAGTTGCAGTTTTTTAAAGAATTGATACTTCAGAAAAGGGAAGAAGCTATCAAAAATCTGCAACTACTCAACGAAGCAGTGGCAGGCAGTTCTAATGACGTTAACGACACGGCTCCTACCTTCAAAACTTTAGAAGAGGGAAGCAATGTACTGTCGAAAGAAGAGAATTCGCGCTTGGCCGCCCGTCAGCAGAAGTTTATTAAAGACTTGGATGCAGCCTTGGTGCGCATTGAGAATAAGACCTACGGCATCTGCCGTGTTACGGGCAAGCTCATTCCCAAGGAACGCCTGATGATAGTGCCCCACGCCACGATGACCATCGAGGCGAAGATGCAGGAAAAGAAACGCCGCTAACACCGTCTTTTCATAATAATATGACAGGCAGAGTCTGTTGTGGCTCTGCCTTATTTTTTTGCTGATATGCGTCATACGAATAACTCGTATGTATGCCTTGAATCCAGTGTTTTTTACCAACAAATATGTCTTTTACACCCTTGGTATGGCGGCGAGGAGGCGTTGGGTGTAGGGGTGCTGGGGGTGGGCGAAGATTTCGTCGGCGGGGCCTTGCTCTACGATGCGGCCTTGTTGCATGACTAGTATACGGTCGGAGAGGAATTTGACGACGGAGAGGTCGTGGGTGATGAAGAGATAGGTGTAACCGTGCTGCTCCTTCAGGTCGTTGAGGAGGTTGAGCACCTGTGCCTGCACGGAGACATCGAGGGCGGAGACGCTTTCGTCGCAGATGACCAGCTCGGGCTGGAGGATGAGGGCACGGGCGATGCAGACGCGCTGGCGTTGACCGCCAGAGAATTCGTGAGGGTAGCGGTTGTACCAGTCGGGCTCGAGGCCTACCTGCTTCATGAGTGAGAGGACCGTTTCTTTGATTGCTTGATTGTTTGATGGTTTGAATGCTTGAGTATTTGATGTTTGAACTAAGTGGTGGACTTTCAGTGGCTCCGCTATGGCTTCGCCAATGGTGATGCGCGGATTGAGGGAGGAATAGGGGTCTTGGAAGATAATCTGCATCTTGCGACGAAGTGCCTTGGTCTCAGCGGGAGTTAGGTGTTCGAGGCTCTTGCCGTCATATTCAATAGTGCCTGAGCTACGTTGCAGCAGTTGCAGTATGGCACGGCCTAGTGTGCTTTTGCCACAGCCGCTTTCGCCAACAAGGCCAACCGTCTCGCCACGGTAGATGTCGAAGGAGAGACCGTCGACAGCCTTGAGCTCTTTCTTCACCTTGCCAAAGATGTTGGTCTCGAGGGCATAGGTGACATCAAGGTCGCGGACGCGGAGCAGGGGGACTTGGTTGATTTGAGAATCGAGAGTTGAGAATTGGGGGTTACTGGATGCGTCAGCCGAATTCTCCATTCTCCATTCTCCATTCTCCATTTCAAGAAAGTCTTTGACTGTCAGTAGACGGCGGGGACGGCTGTCCAATGGAGGACGGCAGGCGAGCAGCCCTTTGGTGTATGGGTGTCGGGGGGCGTGGAGCACCTGTTGGGCAGCACCTTGTTCGACAATCTCGCCATGATACATCACCGCCACCTCGTCGGCAATCTGCGCTATCACGCCGAGGTCGTGTGAGATAAAGATAATGCCCATTCGGTATTTCTGCTGCAGGGTGCGAAGGAGGTCGAGGATGGTCTTCTGTACGGTGACATCGAGGGCGGTGGTGGGTTCGTCGGCGATGAGGAGGTCGGGGTGGCATATCAGTGCCATGGCTATCATGACGCGTTGCTTCTGTCCACCGCTGATTTCGTGTGGATAGCTGCGATATATTTTCTCTGGTCGGGGTAGCATCACCTCCTCAAACAGTTGGATGGTGCGCTGGCGGGCTTCCTGTCGCGACACCTTCTCGTGTGCCAGCAGCATCTCTTCGACCTGCTTGCCACATCGCTGCACGGGGTTGAGGCTGGTCATGGGCTCTTGGAATATCATAGAGACACGGCCATGGAGGTCGGTCCATGTGCCGGATACCTGCGCGGTCTTGGGCAGCAGCCCCATGATGGCGAGAGTGGAGACGGATTTGCCGCTGCCCGACTCGCCTACAATGCCTAATGTGGTGCCGCGCCGCACCTCGAAAGAGACCCCTTTGACGGCTTCGCGATAGGCTCCATCGTGAGGAAAAGAGACGTGCAAGTCTGCTACTTTCAATACTGTTTCGTCCATGGTGTCCAACTATTTTTCATAAAAACGCAATTTTTATTCTTTTATTTGAAATAATGTGTGTAAATTTGCAAATTATTTTCAACAGTCACCGTATTGCTGCAAAATTGAGTCAAACAATAACAATAAATCAATTAAAAAGATTACACTTATGACAAAATCTGAAGAATTCATGGAGATGGAAGCCCGTTATGGTGCTCACAACTATCATCCGCTACCCGTCGTTCTTGCCAAAGGTGAGGGCGCATTTGTGTGGGACTGCGAAGGGAAACGCTATTTTGACTTCCTCTCCGCCTATTCAGCCGTCAACCAGGGTCACTGCCACCCCAAGATTGTCAAGGCTCTTTGCGACCAGGCACACGAGCTGACACTGAGCAGCCGCGCTTTCTATAACAACTGCCTCGGCGAATGGGAAAAATATGTGACCGAATATTTCGGCTACGAGAAGGTGCTGCCTATGAACAGCGGTGCCGAGGCCGACGAGACCGCCCTGAAGCTGGCACGCCGCTGGGGTGTGGTTAAGAAAGGCATTAAGAACGAAGAGGTGATGATTGTCTGCTGCGAGGGCAACTTCCATGGCCGCACCATCACCATTATCACCATGAGCAACGACCCCGAGAGTTATGCCAACTATGGCCCCATGACTCCCGGTTTCATCCGTATCCCCTATAACGACCCCGCCGCTCTTGAGAAGGTGCTGGAGGAAAAGGGCGACAAGATTGCCGGTTTCCTGCTTGAGCCCATCCAGGGTGAGGCTGGCGTGTATGTCCCCGACGAGGGCTATCTGAAGAAGTGCTACGATATCTGCAAGAAGCACAACGTGCTGTTTATGGCCGACGAGGTGCAGTGCGGTATTGCCCGCACGGGTAAGATGCTGGCTTGCGACCACGAAGGTGTGCGTCCCGACATCCTCATCCTTGGCAAGGCTCTGGGTGGCGGTGTGGTGCCTGTGAGCTGCGTGCTGGCTGACGACGACATCATGCTGAACATCAAGCCTGGTGAGCACGGCTCCACTTTCGGTGGCAACCCCATTGCCGCCAAGGTGTCTATCGCTGCCCTGCAGGTGGTGAAGGACGAGCACCTGATGGAGAATGCCGACCGTCTGGGTAAGATTTTCCGTGAAGAGATGAGCAACTTCAAGAGCCCGATGATTGAGAAGGTGCGTGGTAAGGGTCTTTTGAACGCCATCATCATCAAGCCCCATAATGGTAAGGAGGCTTGGGATGTCTGCTTGAAGATGCGCGACATGGGCGTGCTTGCCAAGCCGACCCACCAGCACATCATCCGTTTCGCTCCCCCGCTGGTCATCACAGAAGAGCAGCTGCGCGAGGCAATGGAGATTATCAAGAAAGCTATCGCGTCGTTCGAATAAGAACTGCGTGCGTTCATGATAATGAGAAGGAGGGTGTCGAAGGATGCCCTCCTTCTATATTTGCTATCGGTTGTAGATGTCGTTCAGACATTTGAGGGTGACTTTCACCTTCGAGAGGTCGGCATCGGGTTGTCGTGGGATAAAGGTGGCGGTGAGCGTGGCACCCTTGCCTATGTCGAAATAGTTGTAGTCGAAATGTCCGTCAACATGGGGCTCGGTCTGTAACATCACGTCGCGCAAATAGTTGTTTGCTTTTACGGTGGCGGTCAGCCGTCCTTTCTTGTCAATCCGCTGGCTGAGGTCGTAGCTTGCCTTTTTCAGATGTAGTTTACGAGGATAGGTCTTATAGTATTCTTCGTATAGTTTCAAATCTACGTCGTCGCTGAACAGGTCACGGGCGCGATAGTGCAAAGCCTTCCAGTTGCCATAATAGTCGATGCTGCTCCAAGAGGCCACCGGCCAGCAGTCGTCCAACTGCCAGTAGAGGGTGCCCATGCAGTGGGGCTGCTGTGCCAGATGTTGGTAGATGCCGTAGCCCATGCCCCATGCTTGTAGCAGTTGGCTCACATAGCAGAAGTCTTCGAGCGACAGGCATTTGCTGTCCACGCCGTAGTACTGCATCAAGGCCTTGTCGATAATCTCAAGGCCTCGACCGTGTTTCTGGTGCTTCTTCATCGTGGGCGAGTCGATGGTGCGTTGCTCTTCGGGACAATAGCGGCACACGGTGCTATAGTCGGGATAGCTCTGGAACCCATATTCCGACATGAAGCGTCCGGTCTTTTCCTTGTACATCTCAAAAGGTTGTTCGCCCCACCAAACGCCCCAGTAGTGGCTGTCGCCGTGGGTGACGCATTCGGGATGTCCCCAGCCGTAGAGGGGGGAGGAGGTGATGTAGGCACGGTGCAGCGGGTCGTATTGCTTGACCGCCTGTGCCAGTATTCCATTCTCGCCAAAGAGGGTGTCGATGCCGTGCTGTAGCGTGGCAATCTGTTCGGGTGTCCAGTTGTATTGCTGCTGCCAGCCCCAGTCTTCCCAGCCGTTTTTCACCTCGT
>CAMZFW010000139.1 GCA_947306225.1 uncultured Bacteroidales bacterium | reverse complement strand
CTCGCAGTGCCGTGATAAGACAACCAATAGACCAGCGTCCCGTCAGGGACGCGACCTTGCATAACACGGTACAAGAGGATGAAGTCCTCGCAGTGCCGTGATAAGACAACCAATAGACCAGCGTCCCGTCAGGGACGCGACACAAATACAAATCGAGAACGGATATAATAGTCGTCCTAATGACCGATTTGGGTTTAATGGCTCTGATACCAAGCAAAGAAGTCGCCAACTGCTTGTTCAATTTCGGTCTGTGGCATGGCGAGTTCGGTACGGGCGGCGGCATTGTCGTAATACTCGCGTACCATCAGCTGCCGCACGTTACGGGTGGAGAGCTGTGTGCGCAGCCCACAGAGCCGCAACAGGTCTCCACACCATCCCGCCACGGCTAACACCGCATTGGGCAGCGGCACTATCCATTGCCTGTAGCCGCAGGCCTTCGCCTGCAATTGGTAAAATTCTTTCAACGAGAGGTTCTGCCCTGTCAACAGGTAGCGGTGCCCGTTCTGTCCGCATTCGAGGGCATTGACTATCGCCGTCGCCGCGTCAGCCACATGCACGAAGCTCTTTCCCCCACGGGGTGCCACCATCAGCGGCTTGCGGTAGCCGGCCAGCAGCAGCGTCCCCGAGCTGGGCTTGGTGTCGTAGGCACCAATCATAAATCCCGGATTGACCACCACAATGTGCCAGTCAGCATGTCGTCGCGCCGCCTGCAGCAGTACCTCCTCTCCCTCCCGCTTGCTCAGTCCATAATATGAACGGCTGAACGGCGGCTGCATCGGTGCCCGCTCGTCAGCGTCCTGCGAGGGGGTTCCGTAGCCAATGGTGTTGGCCGTGCTGGTATGCACCAAGCGACTAATCTGTTGTCGTTCCATCAGCTCCACCAGTCGACGACACAAGTCGCGATTGACGGGGAGATAGTCGTCATACCGCAGCAGCGACATGTCGGTGACCCCGGCACAATTGATGATGGCGTCGCAGCCCTCGGCGGCAGCCTGTAGTGCAGCGTCGTCAAGAAGCGACCCCTGGAATAGGGTAAACCTGTCCGACATCCCTTGCCACACGGAAGCATCTTTATCTAAAGACGACCGCAGCAAGGCATGAACCTCATGACCTTGCTGCAGCAGTTGTTTCAATACGTTATGTCCGAGCAGCCCGTTGCCGCCCAAGAGCAGAACCTTCATGGTGCTTAGCCCACATTACAGCCCGGCGTAACCAGCTGGCTAGGAGTCACCAGCACCAGTCGGCCATCTTTGTCTTCCGCGCTGAGTATCATGCCCTGACTCTCAACCCCTTTGAGCTTGCGGGGTGCAAAGTTGGCTATGAAGCACACCTGCATCCCCACCAGCTTCTCCGGTTCGGGGTAGAACTTGGCGATGCCGCTGACGATAGTGCGTGTGCCCATGCCGTCCTCAATCTTGAATTGGAGCAGCTTGTCGGCCTTAGGCACCTTGCTGCATTCCAGCACAGTACCCACACGGATGTCCATCTTGCCGAAGTCCTCGAACGCCACAGTCGGCTTCACCTCGGCGGGAGCCCAGGCGTTCAGCTCGTTCTGACGTTTGGTCTCCAGCAGCTTGTTCACCTGTGCCTCGATGGTGGCATCGTCGATTTGCTCAAACAGCAGTTCGGGCTTCTCTATGGTATGGCCCTCCATCAGCAGGTTGGCACTGCCGGCGTGCTGCCAGCCCATGGCGGGCAGGTTCATGATGCGGTGCATCTTGTCGGCGGTGAAGGGTAGGAACGGCGCACACAGCACAGCCAGATTGGCGCATATCTGCAACGACAGGTTCAGCACCGTGGCGGTGCGTTCGGGGTCGCTCTTGACGAGTTTCCACGGCTCGGTGTCGGTAAGGTACTTGTTACCAAGGCGTGCCAGATTCATCATCTCTGCCAACGCCTCGCGGAAACGGTAGCTCTCGATGCTGCGACCCACTCGCTCGGGGAATGTCGCCATCTCGCGAATCACCTCTTCCTCCACCTCGGTCAGCGGTCCGCAGGCAGGCACCTTGCCACCGTAGAACTTATGCGTCAGCACCAATGTGCGGTTGACAAAGTTGCCTAATATCGCCACCAACTCCGAGTTGTTCTTCAGCTGGAAGTCTTTCCATGTGAAGTCATTATCCTTAGTCTCCGGCGCGTTGCTGCACAGCGTGTAGCGCAGCACGTCCTGCTTGCCGGGGAAGTCCTTCAGGTACTCATGCAGCCACACCGCCCAATTGCGCGAAGTGCTTATCTTGTCGCCCTCAAGGTTGAGGAACTCGTTGGCGGGAACATTGGCGGGTAGGATATAGCTGCCGTCGGCATGGAGCATGGCGGGGAAGATGATGCAGTGGAATACGATATTGTCCTTGCCGATGAAATGCACCAGCTTGGTGTCCTGGTCTTTCCACCACTTCTCCCAGTCGTCGCCCTTCAGCTGCTTGGTGAAGCTGATATAGCCGATGGGCGCGTCAAACCACACATACAGCACCTTGCCGTCGGTACCTTCGATGGGCACCTTCACGCCCCAGTCCAAGTCGCGTGTCACCGCACGGGGCTGCAGCCCCGCGTCAATCCACGACTTACACTGTCCGTACACATTCACCTTCCAGTCGCCCTTGTGCTGTTCGAGAATCCACTCGCGCAGCCACGGCTCATCCTGGTCTAGAGGCAGGTACCAATGCTTGGTCTCCTTCATCACCGGTGGATTGCCGCTCAGTGCCGACTTGGGGTTAATCAAGTCTGTTGCATTCAACGAGGTACCGCACGCCTCGCACTGGTCGCCATAGGCACGCTCGTTGCCACAATGGGGGCAGGTACCCGTGATATAACGGTCGGCGAGGAACTGGTGTGCCTCCTCGTCGTAGTACTGCATCGAGGTCTTCTCGATAAACTTGCCCTCGTCGTACAGCTTCTTGAAATATGCCGCTGCCGTCTCGTGGTGCTCGGGGCAGGAGGTGCGGCTGTAGATGTCGAACGAGATGCCCAGTTCGGCAAACGAGTCCTTGATAATCTTGTGGTAGCGGTCCACAATATCCTGGGGCGTCACGCCCTCTTTGCGCGCCTTGATGGTAATCGGCACGCCGTGCTCGTCGCTACCGCCGATAAACATCACTTGCTCGCCCTGTGCGCGCAGATAGCGCACATATATGTCCGCTGGCACATACACGCCCGCCAGATGCCCTATATGGACAGGGCCGTTGGCGTATGGCAGTGCCGACGTGACGGTATAACGCTTGTAGCGTTGGTCTTTTTCGCTATATGTCATTGTTTATAAGTGTATAATACTTCGGTACCGCTGCTCACCTGCGTGGGATACCGCTTCTCGTTGTACTGGTATTCGTATTCTTGGTAGTCGTTGAGAGGATAGTTGTACAAATCCATCGTCTGTCCCATCAGCGAGGCGGCAATCTTCACCGCACCCGTGTTGGTCATCGTCAACGCATTGTTGAGCGACAGGTTTCTATGCGAGAATATCTCGCCCCAGTTGCAGAAGAAGGGGTTGTAGTTCGTGTCGTAGGTACAGGCTATCGTGTCGTTGAGTGTCAGCGTGAGGGGCAACCCACCCTGCAGTGCCATTACCATCTGTATCAGGCCTTGGTACTCTTCCGGAATGTCGATAAACATCCGGAGCAGGTTCAGGTCGTTGGTGTCGAGGATAATCGACGCGTTGCCGTTGATAACCTGGCTCGACAGGTTCTCGCCTTCCCAGTTCAGCACCATCCCGAACTCCTTGTTGCCCATGGTGAACTTGGGGTTCTTGGCGTACTGCAGCTTCGCCATCATTATCATCGACTCGGCAGCCTGACGGCCCACCAGCTGCTCAAACAGCGAGCCGCCGCCCAGCAGTCCGCTCGCCAACGACAGCAGGAAGCTATCTTCCACCAGCACCTCGGCACCGCTCATCTTGCCCGCGGCATTGTGCGTGAGGTTCATCGTCACCGCCTGCAACCCGTTGTAGTACAACTCGCATTTGGTGAACTTGTTGTTCGCATCATAATAATAGCGCAACTCCTCCGCCTCGTCGCCCGTCATGGACACCTTCGAGATGTAGTTGCCCGTGTAGTTGTAGGTGGTCGCTCCACCGTCGGGACTTGTAATCTTGTCCAGATTGTCGCCTACCCAGTTCCATTCCTGCGTCAGCACGCCGTCCTCAGTCACCGTGGCCAGCTTCATCGTCGGATGGTAGATGCCCTCGGCATATACCGGCACGGGGTCCTCGATAGGTTCAATCTTCTCTTTCTTACACGATACGGCACCTGCCATCATGGCACATGCACTCAGAATAACAACAAACTTCTTCATGGTTTTAAGGGTTAAGGATTATTAAATTATTGATTGATTATTCGTTTGGTTGAGTGATAGTAAAAAACAACACGATACACTTTTTATCTTTTATCAAGAATTTGAGAATTTAAGAATCCAATCTCATTGTCGTGAATTAATAAGAATTTGAGACCGTTCGCTTCGCAAACCTTCTCTGTTTCTAGAACAAGCTGTCCGTGAGGACAGCGTGATTCTCTGCTTCTTGCTAATTCAGAAATCTCAAATTCTCTAATTCTTGACATAGTGTTTAGTTAAAGTGTTGATTACTAAATCTGAGACATCATTAAACGTTAAACTTTACATAACCTACGCGAAAATACGCGTGATACGCGGAGCCAATTTCAATTCTCAATTCAAGGGGCTTCTATAAATTCGTTTTATTCGTTCTTATGCTTGCATGAAGATTTTGAAAATAAATTCGTTATATTCGTGCAATTCGTGTTCGATAATAATAAATAGAAGTTGCCTTCATCAAATTGCTTTCTTGGCAGTGGTGGTGCGCTTAGGAGCAGCCTTTGCCTGAGTGGTAGCCTTGGGAGCAGCCTGCTTCGACGCGGCAGTCTTCTTCGGTGCGGCCTTCTTCGGTGCGGGTTTCTCGGCGGCAGGCTTTTCGGCCGGCTCTTCCTTGGCCTCAGTTTTCTCCTCCTCGGTGGGGGTCAGCTTGTCGGCTGCCAACAACACGTTATACCAAGCGAACAGCTTCTTGGCATCCGATGCGTGCACGCGCTCCTTGTCATAGTCGGGAAGCACCTTGCCCAGCAGGTCGAAGAGCACCGCGCTGTCGGCCTTCTTCGGGTCAAAGTCGGTCGGCTTCGCCTCAAGGAGCTTATAGATGTTCTCAAAAATCTCCTCTAGCGGCTTCTCGTCATTGGTGGTAAACATACGTATTTCACTCAGCTGGCTGATGCTGCTGCTTGCGAAAACGGGGAATTTCTGTCCCGATACAAGGTTCTTGACGATGGCACCATTCTTGGTACGCGAAACCAACTCATTCAAGTCGGGTTTGCCAGAGACGGCTAAGATGTTAGTAAGATCCATTTGTTGTAGTACTGTTGAATTATTATTCCGAAAATAGTTCCTTAACGTAAAAGTCATAATAATATTTTATCCAACGAAAACTTTTTCGTCGCAGCGCCACCTCCACTGCTACGACACATCACACTACCACCCTCCCTGCCTCCCGAACGGGCAAGGGCACGCCACCCCAGCCCTCCCCTCTCCCACCTGCGCACAACGCTCCCACCGTCCACGTATCTCGCTCATAACAACACACAAACACTTCATATAGAAACCCTTCTCATCCTCATCCTCACCCACCCCTACCCGACACATCCCCCTTTCTTTTGCAGTTATACTATATTTATACCTTATTTATACCTTATTTATACCTTATTTATACTATTGTAGAATAGTATAAATAAGGTATAAATAAGGTATAAATATAGTATAACGATAGAATAAGTGAGAAAATTATTAGGGCACTTCAGCCCATCCTTGACCCTCCTTTTTATGTTAAAAAACAACCCGGAACAGCCAATATCGAAAAAAAAATCGTATTTTTGCAGATTAAAATAAGAAGATTCTTATGACTGACAAACCCCATTTCGTATTTCGTGACGGCATGACTGCCAACAGGGATTATGTGCAGTGGATAGCTGACATCAAAAGCCATTACCGCAACAGTCAAATTAAAGCAGCCATAAAGGTGAATAGTGCGCTGCTGGCATTCTATTGGAGCGTAGGTCGTGACCTTGCAGTTCTCAAGGCAGAAGAACGTTGGGGTAGCGGAATAGTGAAACAGTTCGCCTTGGATATGCGAAATGCATTCCCCAACGCAAAAGGCTTTTCTTATTCCAATGTAAAGGACATGAAGCGCTGGTATTTGTTTTATTAT
>CAMZFW010000138.1 GCA_947306225.1 uncultured Bacteroidales bacterium | reverse complement strand
GCCACGCAGAGCCCGTTGATGGCGCGCTGCATGGTGAACGAGAAACAGGCACGCCCCATCTTCTACGGTGCCATGATTACCGAAGGCGTGGTCGCCCTCATCTGGGCAGCGGCGGCAACGGTGTTCTACCACGACCCCGTGCTGGCGGCCAAGACCATCAGTCCCGAAGGACAGCCTCTGGGTGGCAATGCCATGGTGGGTGTGATTGCCAACGAGTGGTTCACGCCGGTGATTGCCACCATCTGCATACTGGGCGTCATCAGTGCCGCCGTCACCAGTGGCGACACCGCGCTGCGCTCGGCACGTCTGATTGTCGCCGACTTTATGCATGTGGACCAGAAGCCTATTCCGAAACGCCTGTTGGTGGCCTTGCCCGTGTTCCTGCTGGCTGCGGCGCTGCTGGTGTTCTCGTTGGCCAATCCCGCGGGCTTCGATGTCATCTGGCGTTACTTCGCATGGAGCAACCAAGTGCTTGCCATGGTGACGCTGTGGACAATAACCGTCTACCTCTACATGAAGAAGAAGCCCTACATCATCACCCTGCTGCCTGCCATGTTTATGACTATGGTCACATCCAGTTTCCTCTTTGTGGCAGAGCGCGAAGGATTGGGCACGCTGCTCCCACGTTGGCTCGGATACACGCTCGGCGCCATCGTCATGGTGGGCATTACGATTGTGTTCTTCGTCGCCATGAGCCGTCGTGACAAAAAAAATATTTCCTAAATACAATAAAAGCAACAGTATCGCGTTATCACTAATCAGAAAAATAATATCCACGAATAATGAAGACAAGAATCATTACCTTCGCTATCACGCTTCTCCTTGTTGGAAGTGCCTTTGCCGGCAATAAGCCCCGCAAATCTTCACGTCAGGAAATGGGCATCAACGGCAATGCCGTCTATGTGATTGAGTACACTTACGACATCCACGGTGGCCGCAACGGTGGCCGCCAGCTGGTGTGTATCGACTCCATCACCTTCGACAAGCGTGGCAATTTTCAGGACAAATATCGCACCAAGGATGGCGAATATACTTGGTACTCCTACTATTTCGACGTGCATGGCTATGCCCTGGGTTGGAACGAGTATAACCGCGCCAAGGAACTGACGGGCCGTACCGCCTATCTCAACGACAAGAACGGCAACCGCATTGAGCGCACCGTCTTCATGGGCGAGCACATGACCAAGAAAGAGACCTCGCGTTACGAAAACAACCGTCTGGTGGAGGAGCAGAGTTTCGCTCCCGACGGCACCTTGACCGAGAAGCGCGTCTATCTGTATGATGCTGCCGGCAACAATACCGAGATGGAGTTCTACGACCGCGATGGCGAGCTGATGCAGCGTTATCTCTACAAGTACGACAGCCACGGCAACCGCATCGAGTGGCGTTTCTACGATGCCGACGACTTTCTGGTAGCCCTCACCACCTACTACTACGACGACCACGACAACCTCATCGAGCTCTCCTCGTTCAACTACGACGAGCACCTCAATTGGAAGCACAGCTATGTCTTCGAGTACGACGAAGACGACAACTGGGTGCGCCAGACCATCTATCGCAACAATGTCGCCTATCAAGTCATCGAACGCGAGATAGCCTTCCCCGCCTATTAATTGGGTAGAGGCTTCCATTTCAATTTTCAACTTTCAACTTACAATTTTCAATTACTCACCATGCCAACAGTAAGAAATATGAAACGTACTAAAGTCATTGTCGCCATCATCTTCAGCGCTGCCATTATCGCCGCTGTGTGGATTGGCGGTTATTATCTCAACAAGGCCCGTGGCCACGCCAAGACCGTTTCCGTTGTCGGCATGGCTGAACGCGACTTTACCAGCGACCTCATCGTCTGGCGGCTCTCCTACAGTGTGCTCAACTACGACATGAAGCAGGGCTATACCGAAATCAAGAACATCAACAACACAGTGCGTGAATACTTGAAAGGTAAGGGTATCAGTGACGAGGAGATGGATTTCCTTGCCATCGACAGCGAGAAGGAGACCGAGTACCATTGGGACCAGTCAGCGCAGCGCGGGTATAATACCTTCGTGGGCTACCGTCTGCGTCAGTCCATCAAGATTGAAAGCAACGATGTGGACAAGGTTGAGCAGATTTCGCGCAACATCAGCGAACTCTTAGACAAAGGCATTGAGCTGGACAACAACTACCTCAACTATTATTACACCAAGCTCTCCGACCTTAAGATAGAGATGCTTGCCGAGGCTACCGACAATGCCCGCAACCGTGCCAAGACCATCGCCAAGAGTGCCGGTTCGCGCTTGGGTGGTCTGCAGACTGCCAACATGGGTGTGTTCCAGATTACCGCTCCCAACTCTGCTGACGAGGACTACTCATGGGGCGGCACCTTCAACACCACCTCTAAGAAAAAACGTGCCAGCATCAATATGCGCCTGACGTATTACGTAAAATAGCACCTCGGTGCTGCCAATAACCATAGACGTGCCATTCTGATAGAGTGACACGTCTTTTTTGATTTCTAAAAGTATGAAGAACCCCAGACTATTACTCCTGCTAGCCCTATTGTGGGTCTCTTTGCAGCCCGCAGCCCTAGGGCAGTCCCTGCCTGCCAGGCATGGCGACATCGTCATTCTTTATGAAAACGACGTGCATGGCTCCATCGAGGGCTATCCTCTGATGGCTGCCTTGCGCGACCAGATGCGCACCCTCACGCCCCATGTCGCCGTGGTCTCCTGTGGCGATTTCCTTTCCGGCACCCCGCTCGGCTCGGTGTCCCGGGGTCGTTACCTTGTGCGTATGATGAACGCCGTGGGGTACGACTATGTCACTTTGGGCAACCATGAGTTCGACTTCGGCATCGACACCCTTGCGCGCCGCATGGAAGAGCTCTCCGCCACTGTGCTCTGTGGCAACTTTGTCTCTCTGGCGGATGGTGTGCCCTACTATCTCTGTCATGCCGTCCGACAGTTTGGCGGTGTGAAAGTGGCTTTCGTGGGTGTCACCACTCCCGGGGTGCCTACCTCCAGCACACCCTTGTTCTTTCAGGACAGCCAGGGCCATTGGCTCTATACCTTTTATCCCACCGCCCTCGACTCGGTGGTGCAGCAGTGCGTCGACGAGGTGCGCCGACAGGGTGCCGACTATGTGGTGCTGCTGTCGCATATCGGCGACCCCGACCTTCCGAAATTGGTGGCGGCCACCACGGGCATCGACGTGGTGCTCGACGGCCATTCCCATAGCGTCATACCGCACACATTGCTGCTCAATCGCGACGGTGGCGAGGTGCTGTGGACCTCCACGGGTTCCAATTTCCGAAACATCGGTCGGCTGGTCATCCCCCACGATGGCCGCCCCATGAGCGAATTACTGCCCACCAGTGCAATGCCACCTGTCACCAATGCCGTTGTCGACACGCTGCGAACTGTCCGACAGGCGTTTGATGCCATTTCCCAACGCATGGTGGGGTACAGTCCTGTGCACCTATGGCGCAAAGGCCATGAGGGCCGTCGTTACGATGCCCCGATGGGCAATTTTTTCTGCGATGCCTTTCGGGTGCTGACGGATGCCGACGTGGCGTTGATGAACTTTGGCGGTATGCGCAACGACATACAGGCCGGCGATGTTCGTTTTGGCGACCTCTATTCCGCCGCTCCGTTCGACAACAAGCTCTGCCTCGTTGAGATGAGTGGGCAGACCCTTCTCGATGCCTTTGAGATGGGCTGCCGCAACTACCCGATGGTCGGAGGCGGTTTCCTGCAGGTGTCGGGTGTCATGTTTGAGATCGACACCTCGCTGACCAGCACGGTGGTATGCGACGACAATGGCGTGTTCGTCCGTGTCGAGGGGGCTCGACGGGTGAAGAACGCCCAGGTGTGGGACTCCCGCACGCGGCAGTATTACCCGCTAGACCCCGGGCGCACCTATCGTGTGGCAGGTTGTGACTATACGCTGCTCAACCAAGGCGATGGGCACGTTTTCCCCGATGTGAAGGTCGTCAACCCTGCCATCTGCTCGTATGTCGAGGCTCTCGAACGCTTTCTCCGCGACTACCTTGGCGGCACCGTCAGCGCATATCAATACGGTCATCCCCAAGGCCGAATCATCATCAGATAGTTCCCATCTTAACTCCCATTGTCAGTGGTATATGGCGTGCTATGCCTTGCCCCCAAATGTTAATTTTACAATTATTGTTGGGTAGGGCTATGCTAGTTTGGATTATTTTTGTACTTTTGCACTTTATTTAGGCACTTTTTTAATGTAGTATTGGCATGAATATCAAGTTACGTTTGATAATAATGAACTTCCTCGAGTTCGCAGTGTGGGGAGCCTACCTTACCTCTATGGGCGGTTTCCTGTATGGTGCAGGGCTTACGGACAAGATATGGCTCTTCTATGCCGTACAGGGTATTGTCTCCATCTTCATGCCGGCCTTGATGGGCATTGTGGCTGACAAATGGATTCAGGCTCAAAAGGTGCTCTCGCTCTGTCACGGCATCGCGGGTCTCTTCATGTTCGGTGCTGGCGTTTACGCGATGATGAATGCGGGAAACATCCAGTTTGGGCCGCTCTTTGCGCTGTATACGGTGAGCGTGGCATTCTTTATGCCCACCATTGCCATTGCCAACTCGGTCGCCTACACCGGACTCGATAAGGCTGGGCTCGACTCGGTCAAGCATTTCCCTCCCATCCGCGTGTTTGGCACCATAGGTTTCATCTGCTGCATGTTGGCGGTCAACTTCATACGCAACGGTCATGGTGTGCAGTTCCAGCACTCACATGAGCAGTTTATGCTGTCGGGTGCGCTGAGTCTGGTTCTTTGCGTCTATGCCCTCACGCTGACCCCGTGCCCCTGCCTAGGAAAAGACCGACCCTCCCGCTCCTTTGCCGAGGCGTCGGGACTCAGTGCCTTCCGCCTCTTCAAAGACCCTCGCTTCGCCATCTTCTTCATCTTCTCCATGTTGTTGGGAGCTTCGTTGCAGATTACCAACGGCTATGCCAACACCTTTATCACCCATTTCATCGAGGTCGACGAGTTCAAATACACCTGGGGTGCCAACAATGCCAACGCGCTCATCTCGTTGAGCCAGCTGTCCGAAACACTCTGCATCCTGCTTATCCCTCTCTTCCTGCGCAAGTTTGGCATCAAGAAGGTGATGCTCATCTCCATGGTGGCGTGGGTGTTGCGCTTCGGCCTCTTCGGCTCGGGCGACACCGGTAGTGGTCTTTGGATGCTCATCCTTAGCTGCATCGTCTATGGCGTTGCCTTCGACTTCTTCAATATCTCAGGCTCCCTGTATGTCGAGTATGCCACCTCCGACGACATCCGTTCCTCGGCACAGGGCCTTTTCATGCTGATGACCAATGGTCTGGGTGCGACTCTGGGCACATGGGCAGCCGGCAAGGTGGTCAACTACTTTGTCGTCTACGCTGCCGTGCCCAACTGGAGTGCCGCCTGGTATTGTTTCGCTGGCTATGCGTTGGTGGTCGCCGTGCTCTTTGCCATCTGCTTCAAGGATGAGAAATTCCCGGAAACGAACAAAAGGTAGCCAGCCCGATTTTAAGATACGTCTATTTGTTGAACAAAACGTTAATTAATCCCTTATATCAATTAAACACACAAAGTCATGAGTAAGACAATTAAAAGTTTGCTTGTTGTCCTCTTTGGCGTGCTGTTTGCCACAACAGTGCAGGCACAGTCGACAACCGCTTCCATTGCCGGCCATGTCACCGATGCCAATGGAAACCTGCAGGATGCGATGATTACCGCGGTCTACACCCCCACGGGAATCACCTATCATGCCTTCTCTAACCGCGATGGTTCCTACCGCATCAACGGCGTTGTCGCCGGCGGTCCCTACACCATCAAGGCCGAGATGATGGGCCACCAGCCCTACGCAATCACCAACGTCTACGCCCCCCTGAGCGGAACGATTGTGATTGACTTCAAACTAAACATCTCCGCTACCACGCTGGAGGCGGTGTCTGTTGTCGCTGAAGGTGTCAGCAACAACATGAACATTCAAAACTCGGGTGCCAACACCATGATTGACAGCCGAACCATTGAGAAGATTCCCACCACCAGCCGTAGCATGAACGACATCATGAAGCTCACTCCGCAGGCCTCTGTCGTGGGTGGCGGCTTTGCAGCTGGCGGCGGCAACTATCGTGGCTCCACCGTCACCGTCGATGGTGCCTCGTTCAACAACGCCTTCGGCATCGGCTCCAACCTCCCCGCAGGTGGCAGCCCCATTTCGATTGATGCTATCGACCAGATTTCCATCAACCTCACCCCCTTCGA
>CAMZFW010000137.1 GCA_947306225.1 uncultured Bacteroidales bacterium | reverse complement strand
GCGGCCCCTATCTGGAAATGCCCACCATGGTGATGATGACCTACCAGATGCCGCAGGATCTCGGAGCCATGATAGAGCAGTGGGACATGGACGGCTTCGACCTCAACGAGTTCTTTCGTGCGGAGCCTGGCAAAGGCAAAGATGCTGCCACCTTTGTCCACGAGAAAGCCGTACAGAAGTGGCTCGACATCATCCGTGGCAAAGCATCCATCTTCGGCGACGGTAGCTCGCCACTCAACGTGCGCCCGGCACTGCCCTTTGAAGACACCCGCCTGCTCGACCTCTGCGCCCATACCATGTGGTTCCTGCCCAATGTGGCCTCGTGCGATGCTATGGAGGCATTGCTGCACCGTCCGACCAACGGTTTTTATCAGAACTACACCATCATCAACTGCAGCGGTACGAAGGCCGGAATCGGTGTGGATGCATTAGGACCTGTACGCAAGGCTATGGGCGACAACCCACTGACTACACGCACCATCATATTGACCTGCGGCAAGCTGACAACAGGTGTAACCTTGCGGCCTTTGGGCGGATTGCTGATGCTGCGCAACTGCTCCAGCCCCGAGACCTATTTCCAGACGGCCTTCCGTGTGCAAAGTCCATGGACAGCCACCGACAAGGATGACCCCACGAAGAAGACCATCTTGAAGCCCACCTGCTATGTCTTCGACTTTGCCCCCAACCGTGCCCTGCGCGAGGTGGTGACCTACGCTAACCAACTGGACGTGGACAGCAACCGTCGCATCACTGACAAGGTGAACGATTTTATCAACTTCCTGCCCATACTCCAATTCGACGGCAGCTCGATGAAGCGGGTGGATGCCACTGAGACCCTTGACTTTGTGGACAACGGCACCAGTGGCACACTGCTGGCACGACGTTGGAACAGTGCCCAACTGGTCAACGTGGACAACGCCACCCTGCAACGGGTGCTCGACAATCCTGAAGCCTTGGCCACCATCATGAAGATAGAAGGCTTCCGCGCCTTGGGCAGCGACATCATCGAGAACATCGTCAACCGCGCCGAGAAGATAAAGAAACTGAAGCGCGAGGCGGGAGACAACCCCGACCCCAAAAAGAAAAAGGAACTCACCGCCGAAGAAAAGGAGTACCGAAGCAAACGGCGCGAAGTGCAGGAGAAGTTGATGAAGTTCGCCACCCGCATCCCCATCTTCATGTACCTCACCGACTATCGTGAAGAGAGCCTTGAGGATGTCATTCGAAAGTTAGAGCCGTCGCTCTTCGAGCGGGTCACAGGCCTGACCATCGACGACTTCGACCTATTGCTGCGCATCGGGGTATTCAACCGCGCACAGATGAACGATGCCATACTAAAATTCCGCCGCTATGAGGATGCCTCGTTGGCCTACACTGGCGTGAACCGACATGCATCGGACACCCGCATCGGTTTGATGGACAGCACCGTGCCAATAGAGGCATTACTGGATTAAGTTGTAAGATTTGCTCTTGGAACCGAAATTTAAGGTCTATATGTCATGGAATTTGTGTAATTTTGCAGGCCGAACGACATAACAAAACATCATGACGATAAACGGAACCACACAGGAACTGACGGGAGTGTATCACTCTCCGCTGGGCGACATTGTGCTGACTAGCGATGGCACGGCACTAACGGGGCTGCGGTTTGCTAAAGCTACAAATGGGGAGCAGGCACAGTTCATCCCCTCCTTGGAGGATGCCTGCCGTTGGCTCGACCTTTTTTTTGGTGGAGCCATGCCCGATTTCACCCCACGGCTTGCCCCTATGGGAACGCCCTTCCAACTGTCGGTATGGCGTGAGTTGCTCACCATCCCATACGGGCAAACCGTCTCATACGGCCACATTGCCAAGCGAATCAGTTGCCGCTCAGCACAAGCTGTGGGTGGTGCCGTAGGACGTAACCCCATCGCACTGATTATCCCCTGCCACCGCGTGATTGGTTCCGACGGATGTCTGACAGGCTACGCCTACGGCCTCAATCGAAAACAGTGGTTACTGTCGCATGAAAAACAGTCTACAGGCAGGTCTTAAGATTCGAAATAACCCTGTAGCGCGTCGCTATAATCCTCTGCGATTTCCTTGAAGTAGTCTATATCACAATATTCGGGGTCGAATTCACTTTCCTCGTCCATCTGATACCACTCAAGATTCTCACGCTCTTCTGCTGTAAGTTTCTTCTTTTTAGTCAGACCAAGCAAGTCGGCATAGCCCCACACACCACCACAGTCCTCTGGCGGGCATTCTCCGTGCCCGTTGACAAACGTGATGCTCGGCTTCTCCCCTTCATCATACTCGCGGATGCCCTTCACCCACACATCGTGCTCCCAACTGTCGCCATAGTCATATTCCAACTTCATACGCACACCTTTCTCCGTGAGAAGGTCAGACAGCGTAACTTTCGCGAAGTCCTTATCATTTGACGGAAACAATGAATCTTTTATTTGTTCTTTCGAACAATAATATTTACCCTTAAAACGGAACTGGTACATGTGCTCCATCATCCATCCCATCACCTCAAGCAGCAATTCAGCAAGGGCTGGCAACGTGATATTCGACGGCACCTTCACTTCACGCCATATCTTGAGGTCGATGTTGTTCAGTTTAATGCGCACATGGTACTCCTTAACGTCTCGACGTGGGAGAACCATCGGGTACTTCCTACCATCTTCATGGTCGTACTCTTCATTGTCATCGAAATGGCTCTCATCGCCAAATATATCGAACATTTCTCTATGCCGCTCATAGAAATCAAGGAATTCTGTAACCACTTTCTTTGCATGTTCATCACCATTGATTGCCGCGCGAATAAGTGGGACAATATTGTCCATAGTTATCCCATCCAATGGATCTTTCTTCTCTTGTTTTGGAAATAGGTCTATTGTCTTTGCCATAAAAAAGTGTTTTAATAAATAACGCTAATAGGGTTAAATTATTGTATAGCAATTAATAGTTATCTACTAATTACCCTTACCATTCAAACCAATAGTTCACCCTTCGCCACTATGGGGCATTTGCCGCCTACGTATATAGTGCCGTCGGTGCGCAACATAGTCTCAACAACCGAAGGACGCCCCATCCTCTCACCTTGCAGAAAGGAACACTCACTACCCTGCTGTATCAATCCCTGACGCTGCAAATAATGCGTCAACGCCGCATTGGCGGTGCCTGTGGCAGACTCCTCGTCCACCCCATATAGGGGAGCGAAGTTGCGCACATGGGCGGTATAGCCGTCGCCTATCTGCACAAAAGCGTGTACCCCTACCACCTCCAACTTACGACTTAATTCTGCCAAAGCAGCCATATCGGGATTAAGTGCTTCCAACTCCTTCTCACTTTTCAGAGGCAACATGATGTCGGGCAACCCTGTTGAAATAATCTCAATCGGCAATCGAGGCTCAGGGCATTGCATGATGTGGCACAGCCGTTCTGTCTCCCTCACCTCTCCCACCATTCGCGGTGTCGCCATCTGCATCATCACCCTTTCGCCCGCCATCACCTCCAAGTCGCCCGCCAAGGTATGGTTCAGACATACCCCATCCCCCACCTTGCCCAACTGCCACATCAAACCAAAGGTGGCTATCGTGGCGTGTCCGCAGAGGTCCACCTCGCTGCGGGGCGTGAAGTAGCGCACGGTGAACTCGTCCGCACCATCCCGACGGACAAAAGCCGTCTCGGAATAGCGCAACTCGGCCGCCACCTGCTGCATCAGTCCGTCCGCTGGGAAGTCATTATCCAACAGCACCACCCCTGCGGGATTGCCGCCAAAGAGTTTGTCAGTAAAAGCATCAACGATATAGTATTGCATATCTTTATTAATTTGTTAATTCTTTAATTCGTAAATCTGATTCACACATTAACACGTTCACACATTTGTTTTCTCCACGTATCTCGCGTATCACAAGTATTATTTATACGTGTAATACGCGTGATACGTGGAGATTGTAATCCGACTATCGCATTAACACGTTCACACATTCAAATTAACAGTATCGGCTATCTTGTCCACATTCATACTTCGGGGCAGAGAAGAGGGCATTACCCCATTAAACCCTGAATATCTGCAAGGGTGTATTCCACTCCCGTAGTGTGGAGTGCATCGTAATGGTCAAGAATATAACGGCTGGCACCAGAACGTTCAAATAAGCTGTATGTCTCTCGTCCTGTCGTACCATGCAGCCGCTTGTATTCTTCAATGCAATATATCAAAAACTCCAATTTCAAACTCATGCTTCTTCGGGATAAGTTATTCTTCCTGTCGTTTTCTCACTATACCATAACTCGGCCAGAGCCAACGGACTCAGATGCCACAGCTTGCTGCTCTCACGCTCCAAATCGGCATATAACTGGGAGCAATACAACTGGCGCATGGCTTCCTCCGCCTCCATGCCGTACTCTTTAGCCATACGGTCAACAACCTGCGGTACTATTAACTGCAAAGTGGCAGTGAATTGTATCTGTTCCTGTTCTGTCATATTGAGTAGGCTATTAGATATTTGACAAATGTCAACGACTTCTCGCTTTTAAAAGTCAACTGATTGTACAAGTTCTTTACCTTCAAGCGCGCAACTGTCTCTTCCTTGGTCAACACACCAGCCTGATATGCAGCAAATGTACGGAACACATCGTCATTGGCTACCGGGCCAAAAGCAAAATCACACTCTCTAGAAGTAAGACCGTTCCTGTTTGCACTCACGTAGTCAAGCCAATCTTCGTCGGGTGATGTGAACCAAACATTCTCAAGCGAACTTCTCATACGCTCTATATCCACCTCATAGACATTGACAATGGCATCGGCAGCATGTAGACGATCCTTCACCTTTCGGGCAAAATCCACTGCCTGCGCCTCGTTCAACGTAGTGTAAAAACCTCGTCCAAAATCCAAGGCACGGTTAGGTTCCACTATGCGTGGTATCTCTATCTTTCTGTCACTCCCGTGATATACTATCATGTCTTTATAACGAAGATTGTTTCGTTTTATTGTGGAATCGAATTAAGGATATTGTTTAACAATTTCTTTCACCCCATCGTGTCGGCTATCTTGTCCACGTTCATGCTGCGGGCAGAGGCATCGAATATCTCTTTGTACAATCCGCCTTGCTGGTAGACCTCGGTGGGCGTACCGTGCTGCACGGCGTGGCCAGTGTCGAGAACATAGAGGGCATCGGAGTCAATAATCTGTCCGATATTGTGGCTGATGACTATCACCGTCCTGCCCTGTTTTATGGCATCTATAGAGGCCTTAATCTGCTCGGTGGCGATGGCATCGAGGCTGGCGGTGGGCTCGTCGAGGAAGATAATGGGAGGATTTTTCAGGAACATGCGTGCGATGGCTATCCGCTGCTGCTGACCGCCGCTCAGTTGCAGGGCATTGGACTGGAATCCATCGGGCAGTGCCGCTATCTGGTCGTAGATATAGGCCTGCCGTGCCGCCTGCTCTACCTCTTCGCGTGTGGCCGACGGGTTGCCGTAACGGATATTCTCCTCGATGGTGCCGCTGAAAATGTGGTTCTTCTGTAACACCAACCCGATATTGTCACGCAACACCTGCGTGTCCCACTCATTCAACGGCACCCCATCCAGCGTGATGCTGCCGCTGTCGGGGGCGTAGAACTTGTCTAACAGGTTGACAATGGTGGTCTTGCCCGCGCCACTCAGTCCTACTAAGGCGGTGGTCTTGCCCGGCTCTATAGTCATAGTCAAGTCGCGTATGGCATGGGTGCCGTTGCTGTAGGTGAACTCCACTTCTCTGAGCTCAAAGCAACCCTTCACCTCTTTGGGTCTATAGTCGCCCGACTCCTCCACCTCGTTGTCCGCCTCCAATATGCCGAAGAAGCCCTCGGCGTATATCAGCGCGTCGTTCAGGTCGTCGTAGATGCGGTGCAGCTGGCGTATCGGCGCACTGACATTGCTGAACAGCAACACATGGTACATAATCTTACCGATGGTCATGCCGGGATAGTCAATCAGCACCAAGTAGGCGGTCAGGATGATTATCAGCACCGTGCCTATCTGCTCCACGAAGGTCTTCAATCCCTCAAAGAGGAAGCTGATGCGACGCGTCGCCATCTGCTGGTCAGTGGAATCGTTCTGTAGCTTTGCCTGCCGCTCTGCCTCCACCCGCTCGCGGTTGAACGACTTGATAACACCCATGCTCTCAATGATGTTCATGATGCCGTGGTTCAACGCCTGATGAGTGCCGAACACGCGCCTGCGCCACCCCTTCATCCGCACTCCTTGACGGGCGGTGATAAAGAAATATATCGGGATAATCGCCAACGCCACCAACCCCACATACA
>CAMZFW010000136.1 GCA_947306225.1 uncultured Bacteroidales bacterium | reverse complement strand
GGACGGCAAACGAACGGCAAACGATCGGTTAACGAACGGTTAAATGCGGGAGGAAAAAGCAAAAAAGCGCCCATTTATTTCCGTTCAAGGCAGGGGCGCTGTATGCTGTTAATAACTTTTTATAAAAAAAAATCTGTCGGAATGAAATAAAGTTGTTATACTTGCACAAATTTTCTGAACAATGAAAGCTCATAGAAATCATAAGAAAAACCTGATAGTCAGTTACAAGAACCTTTCCGAGGAAATGAAGGAAATGTTCAAAGAACGCTATCCAGAAGGCTACACGGACTACCTTCAACGTTTTGAAAAGCCCAATGGCGAAGTTATTTTCGTTGTCCCGATGGAGACGGACGACACAGTGTATATGGTGAAATTTGACGTGAAAATCGACACCACATACACCGACGATGATATGGACAAGGACTTCTATGACGAGGAAGTGGAGAAGGCCGACAATGCCTTCGCACCGCTTCAGGAGGCGCTAGACAAGGAGGAAGAGGACCCGACACACAAGGAGCGCGTGGTGCGCCACGGCAACTACGACGACGAACTGGACACCGGCAAGAAGAAGTCGGGCATCGCCCACGGCTCTCTGAGCGCACTGGGCGAGGAACTGAAGGAGGCTTTCAGCGACGACGAGACAGACGGTTACGACGACTATACCGACGATAAGAACGAGGAGGAGGACGAGGACGAGTTCATCGAGCCGACCGACGAGGAGCTGATGGACATCGACAGCGAGATATTCGCTAACGCGGAAATACCCCCCGAGGAGTTGGAACGCATGGAGGCCGAAAAGGCAGCCGCTCCGAAGAAGAAGGGCCGTCCACGCAAGAATCCCCAACCCGACAGCACGACACCCACAGCCCCGAAGAAAAAGGGCCGTCCGAGGAAGAACTCGTAAGGGGAGTAAGGAATAAGAACTAAGAGCTAAGAAGTGGGGCGGAAGCCACCTTGCTTCTTAGCTCTTAGTATTTACTTTCTACTTCTCATAGAAGTGCATCTCGGTGAGATATTGATAGACAGGCTCGGTGAGGAGGTAGCGCACATCGTGACCTTGGCGTATCTGCTCGCGGATGTAGGTGGACGAGATGTCCATCATGGGCACGTCGACAATGGTGACGTTGGGGTGCGAGGCATGGGGGCAGTTCTCGTATCCGGGACGGGGATAGACGTAAATTTGATAATGTTCGATGATATACTCCCAGTTGCGCCAACGCTCAAGGGTGGCGAGGTTGTCGGAACCCATGATGAGGCTGAACTGCTTGTCGCGGTACTGCTCGCCAAGGTGGGCGAGGGTGAGAACTGTATATGACGGTATGGGGAGGTGGAATTCGACGTCGCAGGCACGCATGTGGTAGTCGTCGTGGACGGCGCGGCGCACCATCTCGAGACGCTGCTGGTCGGCAAGGAGAGTGTGACGCTCCTTGAGCGGGTTTTGGGGTGAGACCACATACCACACCTCGTCGAGGTTGCTGTGCGCCAGCATGGCACTGCCGATGATGAGGTGCCCCACATGGATGGGGTTGAAAGAGCCGAAGAAAAGACCGATATTACGCATTTCGAATGCTTGAATGCTTGATTGTTTGAATGCTTGAGTGTCTTGCGCGGCAAGAAACTAAAGCATTCAAACAATCAAGCATTCAGACAATTAATAGTATTTATACTTACTGACAATCTGGATGTGACGGAGATGGTTGCCCTTGAAGGTGTATATCTCGCCCACCTCGGCAGCACCGGCAATGACTTTGAGGACATTGATTTCGTTGGTGTAGGACTTGGGGTAGCTCTTGAACACCACCTTGAAGACATCCTCTTTGGACATGCCGACACGTATGCCGTTGTCGAGTACAACAGCGCTGTCGGTTATCTTGGCATAAATCATTTCGAGCTTGTCAGTCCAGATGCTACGATAGACGTTGATATTGGTGCCGTCGAGACGCTTGAGGGTGTTGACGGCAACGGTCATCGTGTCGTAGAAACGTTTGTAGCCACTCTCGCGGTACCAAAGGAGCTGGTTGTTGGTGATAAACTGTTCGACATTGTTCCACTTGCCGAGAGGATAAATGGGATAGTCCGCCAAAGAGAACACAGTCATGGTGTCGGCATAGACTTTTACGTCTTTTACCTGATATTCAGGACGAGCATAGGCCAGCATACGGACGGCCTTTGCTTTGGAACTAACTTGCTGTGCATTAGTGGCGAAAACCACAAGGAGCAGGGCTGCGAATGGCAGTATTTTCTTCATTTTTTTATCGTATTTCGAATTGCAAAAGTACGCAATTTTTAGCACATAACGGAAAAAAAGAAGTTTTATTATCACTTGGGCAAAAAAACTAGCGCACGAGGAGCTGTCGGGTGGCTATTCCGGTGGGTGTGGTGACGCGGAGGAGGTAGACGCCTGCAGAGAGGTGTCCTATGCCGAGGGTATGAGTGGCGGCACCACTGACGGACTGGCTCAGCAGGTTGCGGCCAGAGAGGTCGAGGATGTCGATCTGGCAGACTGAGGCAGCCTGTTCGGCAGAGAGTTCGACGGTCACGACACCGTGTGCGGGATTGGGGAAGAGGCGCAGCGAGCAGCCGTCGGCCACCTCGCCGATGCCGAGGGAACGGTCGAGATAGTCGCCCTGGGCGGCGTTGAGAACGGGACAATTGTTGACATCGGAGGGGTCGTAGTGCCAGACAATGGCGACAATGCGGCAGTTATGGTAGACATAGTCGGCAGGGAGGGTGTAGTCGACAGTGTAGGAGAAGCTGTTGTCGTTGGCGGCATCAACGGTGATGGGGTCGCCCCACATGTCGGTAATGGCGGCGCGGACGGTGCCCATGTGGACAAAGGCCGTGTGATTGCCATTGTTGTAGTCGTTCTGGGGACCGATGAGGCTGTCCTCGATGACGAAAACGATGAGGCGGGTGTTTTCGTCGTATGAGTTATCGCCGAAGCGACCACCAACGGTACCGGAAAGGTGGCGTGTGTCGGGGTTGTACGACACTTCGGGGGGGTAGACCTTGCAGGTGGTGGCCACAGCCTTTGCCTGTGACAGATAGCCACGGATGTCGGAGACCTGTCCGATACTCATGACGGGAGCAGGCTGGGATGTGTTGAAGTGGGTGCGGTCGAACATGACGGCAGGTGCATAGGTGCTGCCGCCATAGAAACGGGTCATGGCGTTGGCGATGTCGTTGGTGAGGAAGTCGGTACCATAACCGGCATGGTGCTTGACCCAAATGACATTGCTATTACTGGCAATGGCGGAGGCAATGCGGTCAGCACCACTGGGGCACCAGCCACAAGCGGCACCAGTGAACTGCTCGACGAGCACTTTGCGGGTGAAGGTCTGATTATCGTCCTGTGCAAAGGCGGTGAGTAGCGACAGGAGGGCAAAAAGAGTCAATAATTGCTTTTTCATAATGCTATCAATAAAAATAAGAGGGTGCCAGAAAAGTTCATGGCACCCTCTGTAATTAATCAACTATTGGTTTGTTAATGACATCTTAGCGAACGACGGAAATGCGCTGAGAGGCGACACCCTTGTCGGTACGGATGGTGACCAGGTACATACCAGCAGCCATATCTCTGGTATTGACAACGAAGTTCTCGCCATTAACATTGTTGTTGTTATACACCTTCTGGCCCATGGCATTGTAGATGCAAATCTCGCTAATGACGCTGCCAGCCTCGATGGTGAGGTAGTCGGTGGCAGGGTTGGGATATGCATTCAGGCTAACCTCGTTGACCTCGCTGATTCCCACATAGGGAGCATTAAGGTTAGCGGTGGTGGCAGCCTGCATGACTGCACCAGCGTTAGCATCGTTGGCATTGCGGTCAGAGACGATAGCAATGACACGGCAACGCCAAGCATTCAAGTTGCTGGGCAGAGAAGCATTGACATTGTAGGTAAAGTCGCCGTTGGCATTCACACTGATGGGATCGCCCCAAATGTCGGTGAGGGTAGCGCGGACGGCGTTCATGTGCATATAGTTCTGGATGGTGGTACCGGTGCTGTAGTCGGTCTGGGCCATAATATTGCTGTCTTCGACAACCATCAGAGTGAGACGGGTGTTGGCATTGTAGAGCTCGTTGGTGGTGAAATGACCTGTGACGGTACCACCAAATGTACGGGTGCCGGCATCGTAGGTGATACCATCAACGTTGAGGGTCAAGAAGCAAGGAATGCTGTTAACCTCAGACACATACTGCTGGATGCGAGTCATTGGATTATAGACACTCGTTACGGGGCCGGGTTCTTCAGCGTCGCCATGGTAACGGTCGACCATCATAGCGGGAGCATAGGTGCTACCACCAGCATTGAAGAAGAAGGTGTATGCCTGATTGGCGGAGCAGGTCAGAGCATCGGCGTTGAAACCAGCGTGATGGACGGCCCAGATAGTGTTGGTGCCGGCGAGAGCCTGCTCGATGCGGTCGTGACCAGCGGGGCAGTAGCCACAGGAGGCACCGGTGAACTGTTCGAGAATGCTGATACGGGGGACACAGGCAGAAGCATCATAAACCATGGTAGTGGTGCTCTTGAAATTGTCTTCAGGAGATGGGTCTTCGACACCGTTGGGGTTGGAGACGGTCATCGTAACAGTGTAGTTACCTGCGACAGCCTCATTGAAAGGAACATTGTGGGTGAAGGTGTAGGTTGCGCCATAAGGCAGATTGATACCCAAAACTGCATAGGTGGCCACATCGGCACCGCCATTGACGTTATAAGTCACTTCGAAGCTTGTGAGAGGCTGCATGCCCAAATTCTTCACTTCGCCAGTGACAGGGGTGTCGGTGCTAAGACCGACATAGGCAGGAAGGCTGACGCTAAGCAGCTTCACCTCGTTTGCTGCAGGCTTGTACACCTTGAAGTTGTCGGCAATAAGGAAGTTCATGTCGTTCGAGTTCTGAACAACGGCGACATAGATGGTTTCACCGGCAAACTCATCCAGCGAGCCACGGAATTCAACGAATTCAGTAGTGGCAGCAGGGCAGTTGATGATGGTGGTGGTGAATGCCTCACGGCTGTCGCGGTTGGTGTTAGAAACCTTCACAATGAAGCCGTCAGGAAAATTTGCCTCGTAGCAGGCAGCTTCCAAAGCGAACACATAACCACTGTCGGGCACCAAGAAAGCATCGGTAATCAGCCAACGGTCAGCAACACCTGCGCCTTGAGGATCAAACCACGAGCAACTGACAACACCGGGAACGGGGTTACCATAATTGTTAGAAAGATTCCACGCATCACCCATACTCTGTTGATGGGCAGTGTAACCATCGCTGAACATCGTCCATGTAGACGGAATACCCTGAGAGAAATCTTCCGACCACAAAGTTTGGGCTGTCATGGTAGAAGCCATCAAAACAGCCGCAAGAACTAATAAAGACTTTTTCATAAATAAGTGTGTTTTAATTTTTTAATTAATAATTAATTCCAATATTTACGGTGCAAAGATATATTTTTTTTCTGATATGTAATAAGAAAAATAACAATTTATAACTCGATTAACTTTTTTTACACATCTAATTGTGTTTTTTCGTAGAGCCATGTAGCGTCGTAATATCAATGGCGACAGATTGTATTACTTGCAATAGTCATACATTGGCCAAGCTATTACATAACGTTTTACAGAATAAAAATGCAAGCCAACTGTGGCTATGTCGTTTTTTTTATATAATTTTGCATCTTCGTTGTTGTAATCTTACAACGGCACAAAATGGACGAATATTCATAGAGACGACACTTATAATCAGAATCATGAACTACGCTGCACATATTGCCGAACAATTGGGTTTGGGTCAACGACAGGTGGAAAAGACCATCGAACTACTGGAACAGGGAGCCACAGTTCCCTTCATTGCCCGCTACCGCAAGGAGGCTACCGGCAGCCTCAACGAGGTGCAGATTGCGGCCATACGCGACATGCTTGACAAACTAAAGGATTTGGACAAACGGCGCGAGGCCATCCGTGCATCTGTACAGGAACAGGGGAAGCTAACACCGGAATTGGAGAAACAGATACTAGCCGCTGCCACTATGACGGAGCTGGAGGACCTGTACCTGCCCTACAAACCTAAACGGCGCACCCGAGCCACCATGGCCATGGAAAAGGGGCTGGAGCCACTGGCCAACGAGATTCTGAAGCAGTATTCCTGCAACCTAGAGCAGATGGCGGAGAAGTATGTCAATCCCGACAAAGGGGTGAACAGCGTAGAGGAAGCTCTGGCTGGGGCACGCGACATCATTGCCGAGAGGGTGAGCGAGAACGTGCAGGCACGCAACAAGGTGCGCAATATATTCCGTCGCAGTGCGATGCTCACCTCCAAGGTGGCGAAGAACAAGGAGGAGGAAGGCGGGAGGTTTGAGTCGTGGTTCGACTGGAAAGAG
>CAMZFW010000135.1 GCA_947306225.1 uncultured Bacteroidales bacterium | reverse complement strand
GTTTTCGCCCGGATGTTTGGCTTCCAGGTTAGCCATAATTTCGTTTACTTTCATGGTATTTAATTAATTATATTAAACATTGAGTTACTTTTGGAGTAACAAATATACAACCTTTTTTTGAAATAAAGAAATTATTTTGTTAAATTTTTTCTAAAGTAACATATAGTAATACCTATCAACTACTTAGATTTTACCCCTTGCGGTAATCCTGCCACCTGCCATAGTATAACCCCAATACCATACTTAACAAATTCCCTCTTAGCACTGACACCACCTCTAAGGTAGTCTCACTATTCCACACATCAGCCACTACCACAGATACTTAATTATACACATGAAAGAACTATTGGATGGGACTACGTTGGGGCAATAACACTATGCGGATTTGCATAGCCATGTCGCATATTAGCCTATCTAACGAAGGAGTAAGACTGAACCGAAGAGTTTATTAACTACACCGGGCTCAATTCCAGTTCGATAATAAATAAGATAGACGTAATTACCTATTGAGCATTTGATTCCGTTGAATGTGCCATCCCAACCTTCTTCCATATCGTGAGTGTGGAAGATTTGTTCTCCCCACCGATGGAATATGTACATTTCAAATTCTCGAATATCAACTCCATAAGCTCGAAAGATGTTGTTTGGTGCCTTATCAGGAGTAAACACGTTGGGCACCCACAATGTTGTGGTGCGGGGTATAACATGGTATTCTATTGAAACGCTATCCTCATTAAAGCATTCTGGAAAATCATTATACCACACCTTGACAAAATAACTGGTCAGAGACTGAGGACACACATGAATATGGAACAGCGACTCCTGACCAGAAAGAGTTGGGTCGTCAGGGTCAGACGACCATTCGACACGGTCTGCATTGCTATATACAGAGATATTGTAACATCCTGACATGTCTTCGTCGTAGGAAAACCTAATGGTAGGAGGTGCTAGTTGGGTAAGATAAAGAGTAGCCATATAAGGTGTATCGGGACGGCTATAACGATAAGTCGCCACACCTATTTCTGTCGTTGCCTCACCCGGAATGTCAAATCCATAGTTCGTATAAGGTGTCCCTGCACAGATGGTATCAATGAATTCCTCATATAGAGTATCGTTAACTATATTTAGCGAATAGAGGATAAGACTGTCGCAGCCGTATCGACTGGTGAAGCGGATGGTATCGTTAGTAACCTCAGCATTATATGTACGTCCATACTTGTGCCACGGAAGATCGCCGACACTTATGACATCACTATCGTATTGGGTCGTGGGCGCATGCGCACAAACCACACATGTGTAGATGGTTAGATTGTCAGGATTGCAATTAGAATGGTTACTTGAGTAGACGTTGGCTGAAATCGAAAAGCAGCCAGAATCGGACAGTGTAATAGAAAAAGTATTCTCTGAACGCAGATGGTGACCATTTACATACCATCCTATTGAGTCTGGTTCACCGAAGGAACTGCCAACCATGAATTCAAGATGCCTTCCTTGACAGACATGTATGGTGTCTGGAGCCATATTCCCATCCACATATAATGCATTAATCATCGCATTGGTAACAACCATTCTGGAGCCAACAGAATAGGCATAGCTCTCGTGCGAACCCTTGCTGCAGGCATAGCCTAAGAAGCCTCGGTTACCTGTTGTTCTTAAGCGGTGGGCTCCTTCGGATAAGTGTACCTGAGCAGTACTATAGAGCGGATTGGCACCACACGTTTGAAATTGGCTTGATATATAGTTATTATCTAAAAGTAGATTAGGAACTTCTGATGTTTCTGCAATAATATTGATGAAATGAGTATTGCAACCTTGCGTATGATATGTGCAGAAAGTGATATCTTGCGCCATCTGATCAACCGGGAGAATAGGCATCATAGAGGGGTCGCTATAATCGTTGCCTGTGCTTCCCAAAAAGAGATAGACCAATGCGGGACCGCAGGTCTCAATATATGCAGTGGGATTATAGTTATTGAGGGTAAAGTCGTATACTTGGCCGGCATTAGTGGTGGCAACGTGATTACCGTTGACGTATATGCCAGTATTGTTGAAGCGAGGCATGACGCGCACATGGTCGGCCACAACAGCTCCTGTAGTGCGTGCAACGAACCGTGTACCCCATGCCGTAATAGGCAGAAGCTGGTCGTAGATATGGTCACATGATGCACCCGTGGTGTACGGCACATAAGCACAGAAATGGCCCGAAAAGACAGCCACATTCTTGTCTGACTCAATTGTGGAACCTGTTAGGTCGCTGTCACCGCCCGAGCTACTCCCCCGAAAGCGAATCAACTGCCCTGCGTGGAGGGTGTAATTATGGGTGCTATTTGACGAAAGCCCATCTAACGTACTTCCTGTGAGATGAACTGTAATATGTGTATTGTTTTCCGTAGCAACCACACAGAATTGGCTACGAAACATGTTGTTGGAGCCAGCCTTATCAGGATAGCACTGAACCATATACCGATTTCCCAACGAAGGGGTAGGCAGCACACATGTCATATCTGAAGAACTGATAGCTGAAGACATACATGTATAGAGCGATATGGTATCTGTTGCAGTAATATGCAAGCCATAATTTCCAACCACACCCGACGAGCTATTAGACACTTGGTTGTTGGGAACCACAACAGTCGTGACATTGCCTGGTGTGATATTTGCTGTAGTGGTCCACGACGTATTGGGGTTGCTGACTGTGAATGTGCAAGCATTGGAGCCAGATGCAAAAATAGTGAACGTTATCGTGCTCTCGGTATTATGAAAAACATCGTAGTAATAGAGAAAGGAAAGCCAAAAATCCGTACCCCATGTAACATGGTTCTGCGCCCAAGTGATACTTGACCCCAGTATTAACACAAAGAATAAGATTATCTTTCTCATAACTTATATCTATTGCACTCTCGTGCTGGTTTAGCTAATACAGGACCCTTTTCAAATAGTGTTGGGTCACATATAACAGGTAGTGACAAAGTTCGCCAATCGGGGACGGACATAGTCGCGTTCCTCGATGTGAGACATGTGCGCCACATTTTCGAGCAGCAGTATCTCTGCGTGACGTGCCATCATCGCTTGCGCTAATGCCACCTCGACCGAAATTCGGGGGTCGTTTTTGCCATAGATAAAGAGGGTGGGCACTTCGAGCTGTTGCAGGACATGCAGGCGTGAAGGCCGTTTCGCCATGCCACGTTGCGCCGCAATGATGCTCTCTGCCTTGGTTTCCAAACACTGGTCCTGGATGTCTTTAATCTCCTGATTCATCACCTCACGTTTGGAGGCATCGAATAGCGAGGGGATGAAACTGACAATATAGCTGGCGCGATTCTGACACACCTGGTCACAAGTCGCCATGCGACGTTCGATGGTGGCTTCGCTGTCAGGCAGAGCATGAGAATGCAACAATCCTAACCCTCTGAGACGATGAGGGAAAAGGTCGGCAAATGCAAGGGCAACATAACCGCCCATCGAATGACCTACCATCACGCACTGTTCCACATGGGCATCGTCGAGCACCGCCTTGACGGCACGCGCCATGAAGTCCATCGTATGCACCTCGTAGAAACATTCGCTGTAGCCATGCCCGGGCAGGTCAATAGTGATAACATGCATGGAACGCATAAACGAAAGAACATACGAACTCCATATATCGAGATTCTGGAGATAGCCGTGAAGCAGGACTAACGTCTGTTCGTGCTCCCTCCCCTCGTCGCGATAATGCAATGTATGTTCCTCAAATACTATAGTCTTATGCTGTTCCATTGACCCTTAAATGATACAACTATCAGACGGCAAAATTACACTTTTTTTTCGAACTATCAATTATTTTTCTAAAAAAATGCAAAAACAATTTCAATCTCTATAGAAACCGCACTGCTACGGGGGTTGGCGAGAGACCTTTCTTGTAGGCCACATTGCCATAGGCTGAAAGACGGATACGGTCAGCACCGATACCACATTCAACCAAGAAGTTGCGGATAGTCGTAGCACGCTGTAGCGACAGGTCGTAGGCCATATTGTCGTCTGCTCCTTTGGCATGTACCGACAATTCTATCTGGCACCTTGCATGTTGTTGAACGAAGTGGGCGAGTGCCTTCAACTCCAGTTTGGCAAGAGGCAACATTTGGGCGGTATTGTCGCGAAACTCTGTCAATGGGAGCGGCACTGGCTCCGTCAGTTGTTCTAGCGTATAGCCTTCCAGAGCTGACTTGTTCTGCCAGCCATCCTTAATCATGAGTGTGGGAACATAGACCCAGTCTGCCTCTGCAATCAAGGCATACGTCATACCACAATAGAGCGGGAAGGCCTGGAGGGAGTCTATCTGGTTTTCATCGAAACGGAGAACGACCTCCTGCTTCCTCGATTCTACCAGTCTGACATTACGCAACACATCGAGAATCTCTGACATATCGACTGTCACCCGGTGCCGGCAGTTGGTGGTGTCGTGGTCGGTGGCAAAACTACGACATGTGTTTATGCTACCCGGGCGGGTGCCCGACAGGTAATATACGCGTTCTTCGTCCTGTGCGAAACTGAGCGAAGCCTCTCCAAAAGCGCCATTCACACCACGACCCATATTGACCGGCTTTGACCAATGGGTCCAGTCCGACATGTCGGTACGGGTCACTCGGTAGATGTCGCCATAGCCCAGTCCACTGGCATCGGTGACATAATAGAGCGTGCGCATATTGCGGCTGAGAATGGGGCTACTCTCACAGTAAGGTGTGTTGACTCCAATCCCCAAATTGACTGCCTCTCTTCGTTGGGAACCCGCAAAAGGAATATAATAGATGTCGAATGCCGGAGCATGGTCGCCATGATAGTAGCTGCCTGAGGTCTGCACATTCATTCCTCCCGGACGGTCGGAGACAAGAAGCACACCTGAATTGTCATCAAGCATATAGGCATCCTGCTCGATGTAGGGCGTGTTGATGGGCGACTCAAAATGTTCGACTATCTGCCAAATGCTGTCCGACACCACTTCTGCCGCCCATATATCCCCTTCGATGCCCAACAGCACCTTGCTGCCCCCGTCGTAGAAACTATACGGCACAGCAGGTGCTGTACAGCCTTTGATACTCACGTCGCCCATCCGCTGCCATTTGGCATTCTTTCCTGTCCCTGTCCGACGGGCATAGCCTACGGCCGAGTTGCTGTCGGCGGTATAGGAAAAGTACAATGTCCCCTGTGTGGGATGAACCACCAGATGGGTAATATCCTTGAGTGCCGTTTCTATACGCGAGGCCGCAGTCCCGTTATTGGCAAGCAGTTCCGCCAACTCGGCATACTCGTCACTGCTGACATCCTCAAAACAGAAATCGAATTTTTGCATACGGCTGCGTGCCGCCGCCCAATCTTTATGAGCTATCTGCTGTTGCAGTATTCGCTGCAGTGCCACAAATGCCACCTTACGTCCCATCAACAGGCGTATATTTGTCTCCATCTGGTCATAGTCCGCTTCTTGGAAAGGCTGTGTGAGGTCTACCGAGTCGATAATGGCTGCCCGAGCCAAGTCCGAATTCCACGCCAACCTGTAGGGATAGTCGGGATGTGCTGCCGCGAACGAACGTATCGGTTCGCCATTGCCCTCCTCGGCATACCACTCGTAATAATGCCTGTACACGTCGGAATAATTCTCGTCCAGAGGAAATTGGGAGAGATATATCTGTGCGACGTGCTGGCTACGCTCCTGTACAACCATGTTGCGCAGCCGTGCCAACGCCGTGTCTGCCAACGTGTCGTCGCTATGGCTTTTGGCATATCCGGCCAACTCCTCGGGAGTGGACAGCCTTCTAAAATCGTCCCTGCGCAACTGGTGCAACCTGTCTAATGCCTCCAAATAGTAGTCACCTCGGGGGTAGCGGTCTAGGTATAGCGAGAACGCCTTCTCGCTACCCACTCGGCAGGCTTCCAGATAGGCTATCCTGCTTTTCTGCCTCATGGCCGCCTGTTGGATTGTCTCATGGGCCGGGAATGTCGCCAATGCGGAATCCACAGCAGCCTCGCTGTCAAACTGCGACATATACCTCGGTGCCAGCCGTGCCAACTCCGCCTTGGCAGCGTCGGCCTCGGCCGTATTGGGGTGTTTCTGAATGAAGGCGCAATAGCCCTCTATTGTGTTTTCTTCGTGCACCTGTTCATAGGCAGCCGAAAGCACCTTCGCCTGCAAACGTTTTTCTATCTCGACATTGTTGGGAAACGCTGCGACAAACGCTGCCACCTCCGCCTCATCCATCTGTGGCACATGTGAACGAACGTACAGTACTGCCTGCGACTCGATATCCTTTCTCTTTTGTCTTATAACGGGTATGGTGATACCCTTGCGAATGAGCTTCTGCACATCGCGGTAGCGTCCCTTGTCCTGTACCCATGCCGTGTAGAGCTCCTCTCCACGCTTGGCATATCCCGCTGCCAAAGTAAGGCTGTAGTATGGATTCTCCGACTGGGAATAAAACGATGCCATCTCCATCAGGTTGGCAACATTGTCTGGCG
>CAMZFW010000134.1 GCA_947306225.1 uncultured Bacteroidales bacterium | reverse complement strand
GAACGCATCGGCGGACACTGGAACCTAGAGCAAATCCCTGCCATCGTACAGAACTACTCCACCGTCTTCATCATCTTCCTTATCGGCATGGCGGTACACTGGCTGCCCGACCGCTTCAAACGCCGCTACCGTCTCTGGTTTGCCCAAACGCCCCTGTGGCTGATGGTACTGGCAGTGGTGCTGACGGTGTTTGTTGTATATCAGTTCATCACCGCCGACCTGCAACCCTTTATCTATTTCCAATTTTAGCGGAGAACCTCCGCCGGTAATAAATATCTAATTATCAATTTTAATTTTAAATTTTAAATGACTCCCAAGCCCCTTCATCCCCTGCTGGCAGTACTCTGCAACCTCTCGTTGCTCTACCTGCTCTACTTCGTGTGCAGGGTGGTGTACGTGGCTGAATTCTGGGACATTTACTCCACTAGCTGGCACGGGCTGAACCTATGGCAGCTACTATGGGGTGGCTTTCGCTTTGACACCGCTGCCATCTGCTACACCAACATTCCCTACCTCCTGTTTGCACTGTTGCCTCTCTCACCTAAAATACGAAACAGCCGAGCCTGGCACACCACCACTCATGTGCTGTACGTCGTGGTAAACACAATAGCCCTATGGACCAACCTCGTTGATACCGTCTATTCGCGCTTCACAGGCCGTCGCACTACCAGTTCGTTCTTCTCCGAATTTGCTGACGAAGGCAATCTAGGCGACATCTTCTTTACTGAGCTGTTGCACCACTGGTATCTAGTCCTCATCGGACTCGCCTTCCTCGCCGCCCTCATCCTCCTCTATCGTCATGCCCAACTCAACACCAAACCCATCACCCACTATCTCACGCTTAGTCTTTCCACCCTCCTCTTTACCCTCCTCAGCATTATCGGCATCCGTGGCGGACTCTCTTACCACCGTCCCCTCTCGCTTGCCGATGCCAACGGCTACGTCAATCAGGCAAAAGAAGCTAACATCGTGCTCAACACCCCCTTCTCCCTCATCCGCACCATCGGCAAAACCACCTTCACCAACCCACATTACTTCACAGAAGAAGAATTAGACCTCCTCTACACCCCCATCCACGAAAGAAGTAAGAACTATGAAGTAAGAACTATGAAATCTGGGTCAATCGATACAAACAACTTCTTAGCTCTTAGCTCTTACTTCTTACCTCAGAAGAACGTCGTCATCCTCATCCTCGAATCCTTTGGCGAAGAGTTCTGTGGCTACTTCAACCACAATTCTCAATTCTCAATTCTCAATTCTCAATTCAGTTACACCCCTTTCCTTGACTCGTTGGCAGCAAAGAGCCTCACCTTTAGCCACTGCTACGCCAACGGTCGCAAAAGCATTGACGCACTGCCCTCCATCCTCAGCAGCATACCCATGTTTGTTGAGCCCTTCATCCTCACTCGCTACGCCAACAACAACATCTCTTCCATCGCCTCCTGCCTGCGCCAAGAGGGCTACCGCACCGTCTTCTTTCACGGTGCCGACAACGCTTCGATGGGCTTCCGCTCCTACGCCCTATCCACAGGCTTCCAAGACTACTACGGCATGGACGAATACTGCACTGACAGTCGTTTTAATGCCCAGGCTGACTTCGACGGCTACTGGGCCATCTGGGACGAGGAGTTCCTGCAATACTTCGCCCTCATGCTCGACACCCTTCCCCAACCCTTCCTTGCCACCCTCTTCACTGCCACCTCACACCACCCCTTCAACATCCCCCAACGCTATCAAGATACCTTTCGTGGTGGCAATATGCCTGTCTACCGCACCATACAGTACACCGACCACGCCCTGCGCCAGTTCTTTCGTACCGCCAGCCAAATGCCTTGGTACGACAGCACCATCTTTGTCATCACCGCCGACCACACCAACGTGGGCGAACGAGAGGAATACAAGACCGACATCGGGCTCTTCCGCGTACCGATACTTCTCTTCGACCCCTCAGGCCAACTGCCACGTGGTACCCTTCCTGCCGTCATGCAGCAAATAGACATCATGCCTACTCTGCTGAGTCTTTTGGGCTATCCCCATCCTTACCTTGCCTACGGCATCGACATCCTCTCCACCCCTCCACAAGACAGTTGGGCAGTCAGCTACTCCAACGGCATATACCAATATGTGGTTGGTGACACCCTCTTGCATTTCGACGGACAAAAAGTAGTTGGTCTCTATAATCTCGTCTCCGACCCGCTTCTCAAGCACAACCTACTGCGCCCCAACTCTCCACAACCCGGCTGCCACCATCTCAAAGCCGTCATCCAGTCCTACATGCAACGTATGATAAATAACGACCTAGTAATATTAGAACCAACTAGAACTAATAGCAAACACTAAAATACAATGAAACTCCGTCCCCTCTCACCACCGTTGGCACTGCTCTGCAACCTCGCCCTCGCCTATCTGCTCTACTTCCTGTGCAGGGTGGTCTACGTGCTTGAGTTTTGGGACATCTACTCTACAGGTTGGAGCCAACTCTCAATCGCCAGCCTCCTTCGTGGCGGCTTCGTCTTCGACACCTCAGCCATCCTCTACACCCATCTTCTCTATGCCGGCCTTATCCTTCTCCCCTGGCCACACAAATGGTACGCTTCACGTGGCTGGCACATAGCCGCCAAAAGCATTTATGTCGTCACCAATATGCTAATGCTTAGCATCAACTTGGTCGACACCGTCTATTCTCGCTACACAGGCCGTCGCACTACATGGACATTTTTCTCCGAATTTGCCGAAGAGGGTAATCTCGGCAACATCTTCTTCATCGAACTCATCCACCATTGGTACCTAGTACTTATTGGAATAGCCTTTCTAACTGCCCTCATCCTCTTCTACCGTCCCGTCAAACCCTTTGCCAAACCCATCACTCACTACCTCACACATAGCCTTGCCACCCTCCTTTTCATTCCCCTCAGCGTCATCGGTATGCGAGGCGGTGCCTCCACAGCCATCCGGCCCATCACTATCAGCAATGCCAACCAGTATGTCAACCAGCCCTCAGAGGCTGCCATCGTGCTCAACACCCCCTTCTCACTCATCCGTACCATGGGCAAAACCACCTTCGTCGACCCCCAATACTTCCCCGACAAAGAACTAGACCTCCTCTACACCCCAATCCATAATTCTCAATTCTCAATTCTCAATTCTCAATTAAAAAAGAACGTCGTCGTCCTTATCGTCGAGTCCCTAGCCCGCGAATACATAGGCTTCTACAACAACTACCCCTGCCACACCCCCTTCCTTGACTCGCTCATCAGCCACAGCCTCACCTTCAGCCAATCCTACTCCAACGGTCGCAAGAGCATCGATGCCATGCCCTCCATTCTCAGCGGTATACCCATGTTTGTCGAGCCATTCTTCGTCACCAGCTATTCTCTCAACAACGTTAGCGGCATCGCGGGCGAGCTAGGCAAAGTGGGCTACACCACCGCTTTCTTCCATGGGGCTGAAAACGGTTCCATGGGGTTCCAAGCCTTTGCTCGTAGCTCTGGCTTTGCACATTATTACGGGCGTACGGAGTACAACGCTGACCGTCGCTTTGGGGGCGACAACGATTTCGACGGCACTTGGGCCATTTGGGACGAGGAGTTCCTTCAATTTTACGCGCTACAGATGGCCGAGATGCGGCAACCCTTCATGACCACCCTCTTCACCGCCACTTCGCATCATCCCTTTGTCGTGCCCGACCGCTATCAACAACGTTTCCATCAAGAGGGCCATCCCATGTATACCTGCATTCGCTATGTCGACTACGCACTGCAACACTTTTTTTATACTGCCAGCCAAATGCCCTGGTTCAAAAACACCATCTTCGTTATCACTGGCGACCACACCAACCACACCGAACGCCCCGAATATGCCACTCCCCTCGGCAACTACAGCGTTCCTATCATTATCTATGACCCCTCTGGCTCTCTGCCACGCGGCATCAGCGACGCCGTGGCACAGCAAACCGACATCATGCCCACCATTCTCGGCATTCTCGGCTATCCTTACCCCTATCTCGCATACGGCATAGACCTCCTCACCACCCCCGCCGAAGACAGCTGGGCAGTACACTACAACAACGGCATCTACCAATTTGTCCGCCACAACCGATTGCTCCTCTTCGATGGTGAGCGGGTCGTAGGATACCAAAATCTCAACTCCAACACACCACTATCCGCCGACAGCACCGCCGACCTGCGTCTGCTGAAAGCCATCATTCAATCCTACATGCAGCGTATGATAAACAACCAACTAGTACCAATAGAATAACCTAGACTTACTAGTTCAACTAGAACTACTAGAAAAACCATACTCCCACACAATAAATAATAAAAAAGAGAGTTATTAGTGCAATAACTCTCTAACCATGGATAGCGATAAGAAAATATACATCTGCCTAGGCATCGGTCTCGCCCTTTTGATGGCGGTAATTGTCTTCTTCATGAATAAGACCCTCTACGTCCAACGCATGTTCGGCTTCTAATCAGCCATTCGCTCCCATTCCATATACTTGCGATTGTAGTCGTAGTAGATACGCAGGGTGTTGCCATAGTAGTCGATGCTGAGGTCGCGGGTGTCGCCGAGGGCCGCGAGCAGACGGTCTTCCCAACCGGTCATATCGTATATCTCGGTGGCGCAATGGATATTGATATAGATTTGGTAGTCATAGATGGCGTAGGTGCCATTTAGCATGTTGATACCACCGCCTTCCACTGTGCCATCGTCTTGGAAACGTAACCAGAACGCTAGGGTGTCGTCACCATTATCATGATGCCTTATGGGGACTTCGGCAGTCCTAGTCTCGCGGTCGTAGAAATAGACGAGCTTCCAAGTCTTGTTGGTGATGGTCGCCGAGGTGTCGGGATAGTTGCGGTAGATGACACGGACGCTGGCGGGGTCGATGTTGTAGGCGGAGAGGGGCGTGCCGGCAAAGCCACCCACCAGTCCGAGGGGTCGTCCCTGACAGTCGACAAAATCCTGTCCTCGGTCGGGACATTCCTCACAGTCGGTGATAAGGAATCCATGGTTGGTGCTGTCGTAGGTGCAGATGCTGATGGAGGCAAACTGCTTGCCACGCATAGATTCGAACTCTAGTGCCAGTTCATGCAGCCAGTGTAGGTCGTTCAGCGGGTCGTCGACACCGCAATGACAGACGGCTTCGCCGATAGGTAGGATACGATCCTGCTTCTTGCAGGAGTTGAGTGTCAGCAGGCAGAGCAGTGCCGACAGGATAACAAAAGTTTTTTTCATAGTTGTATTGTATTTTGTTTGTGCTTTTGTCTATATGACGTTCATATAGCGCAAATATTACAAAGAAAAATGGCGATTAACATAGTTTAACATATTTTTATTACCAAACCATGTAATATTTTGGAAGGTTATACGTCATATAGGCAGAAAGACATCAGAAAAACAGACAATATGAAGAAAGTCATTTTACCAACATTAGTATTTACCATCATGGTTGCCGCCATGCTAAAAAGTTGTGATGTACACGATGGCGACCATGGCTATCCCGGCGAACCGCAACTGACGGATTTGGTCACCAGCGACTGCCACACATTCACCGACACCCTTGCCACAAAGGATATGAATACCGATTCAGTAGTTGTGTCGTTCTCGCTCGAAGGCAGTGTGGCATCGGTGACACACTACAATATGGTGCTTGACTGTAGGTCGGGCGAGCATATCGTCACCACTATTGAGCACGTGGGCGACACTATCACAGTCATCGAGAATGTGGGCGAACAGGGTCGGGCCAACTGCGTCTGCCTCTACGACAACTCGTTCCAGATTAGGCACCTGCCACTACGGCCCTTCACTTTGGTCATCAAGGTGGTGTCAGACTGTTTCGGCACCACTGAGCAAACCATCGTTTACCAACAAACATTTGAATAATCATGAAACACATTAGCATTATACTCCTAACGGCTCTGCTGCTGACGGTAGCGGGCTGTAAAAAGGAAATGGAATTCCACAACGATACCCACCTTGCCAACATTGCCACGAGCGACTGTCTGATGAAAACCGACGCGCTTGCCGCCAAAGATATGAAACTCGACTCGATAGCGGTGACGTTCACTGATGGTACACTATCGGTGACGCACCATAACATGCTGCTCGACTGCGGGTCGGGCGACAACATCGTCACCACCATGCAACTAATGGGCGACACCGTCATGGTGACTGAGAACGTAGGCAATCAGGGACAGGTGGACTGCCTATGCCTGTACAACCACTCGTTCCAAATAGTAGAGCCGCCCTTAGGCCTATTCACGCTAGTCATCATGGAGGAGTGCTACTACCTCGGTAATCTCCAACAAAGAATTGTATACCAACATCAATTTTATTTATAATCATGAAACAGCTAAATATTCTTTTACTTTCGGCACTGCTGCTCAGCGTGGTGGCTTGCCGTCCCGAGGACGACATCTACCCCATAAGTCAAGATGCCTTCGGTGGCTATTATGTGCCGCAGGCTCCCATCGCTAGTATACGCC